>DAONLM010000009.1:0-32403 GCA_035406685.1 Spirochaetota bacterium | reverse complement strand
TACACTTATTATGTTTATATTTAATAACATATTTAACAAATAGTAATATTTTTAAGTTAAATTGGATGTATTAAGGGACAGACCTATAATTTTTTTATAGTTATAATTAAAAGAGGGACAGACCTGATCTATACTTATCATGATGTTAAACTATTTTTCATATAGAGGTCAATAACTTACAAATTGAAATTTTGTTAGTATATTTAATTTTTTTACTCAAAAAAAGCATTAACAATAGATATCCCCATGTTAATTAAAAATAAAATCACACCGACTGAATGAAATTATAAAAAAATATTTGCATTTTTATATTTTTTATAATATAATTAAAAAAAATAATTAAAAGGAGGAGATAAAATGCTAAAAAAATTAATTATCTTATTTTTTTGTATTATTATAATGTTAGTAAATTTAAACTCACAAACTAAAAAAGAGTACATAATCGGAGTAGAGAATATCAAATATTATCCTCTGTATAATTGGGATGGTAAAGAATGGACGGGTTATGCAAGGGAAGTTTTTGATAGATTTGCCTTAAAGAAAGGTTATACATTTAAGTATATTGCACTTCCAGTAGCAAGATTATTTAACGACTTTGTTGTAAGCCAGACAGTTGATTTTAAATTTCCGGATAATCCATATTGGTCAGCAGATCTTAAAAAAGATAAGAAAGTTGTATATAGTAAAAGTGTTGTTGAATACATTGATGGTGTATTTGTTTTACCAGAAAGAAAAGGTAAAGGATTAGATGTATTAAAAAATCTTGGTACTGTTATGGGATTTACAGCATGAGATTACTTAGACCTTATCAATTCTAAAAAAGTAATTTTAAAGGAAAGCACTGATTTTATTGTATTATTACAACAAGTATTAAATAAGAATATAGATGGGGCATATATAAATATTGTGGTAGCTCAATACCACTTAAATGAGATTTTAAAAAGACCAAAAGATCTGGTTTTTGATGAATCTCTACCATATACTAAAAGTTCTTATTTCTTTTCTTCTATAAAATATCCTCAAATAATAGAAGAATTTAATAAATTTATGGAAGAAGAAAAAGATTTTATTACAAAAACAAAACAGAAATATAAAGTTGAAGAAAACGTAATTAAATATCCGGTTTATAAGAAATAAAATATATATCTTTATTCAGATAGTATTTTAGAGGAACTTTAAATGCTTAAGTATATAAATAATTCTATCTCAAGGCAAGTTTCTTTTATCCTTATAATAGTAATATTTTTTACAATTTTTATTTTTAGTATTTTCGATATTATGATAACTCAAAATAAAATTAACGCTCAACTTCAAAATTTACAGAATAGTTTAAAAGAGAGACTTTATATATCTTTAAAAACTCATATATGGAATTTTAATAAAGATGACACAAATAATATATTAACAATGGAATTTAATTATAATAAAGAAATATATAAGATTATAATAATAAATCCAGACGGAACTATTTTTACTGGTAAAAAAAGAGACAATAATTGGCAAATAGAAGATTGCCTAACATTAGAAGAGGATAATCAACTAAAAGAAAAAATTATTTTTTTTAAATTTGATATAAAAGAAGATGAAAATATTTTAGCAACAATTAATGTTTATTTATCAGAAAAATTTAAAAATAGAGAGATATTTAATATATTTTTATTTAATATATTAAAGATGTTTTTTATTATGTTTTTCTTAGTAATTAGTTTAAAAAATCTTCTTGAGAAAATACTTTTATCCCCTCTAAAATCCATAGTAAATAAGATAACATATTTGTCTGTTGGCGATCTTACTCCTAATTTTGAATCAAAGTTAAATAATGAAATTGGCAATCTTTCAAATAATTTAAATATATTTATATTTAATATAAATACTATTATATCTGAATTAAAGGAGAGTGCAAATAATATAAAGAAAATGTCGGAAAATATATACAACACGGCTAATACCTTAAATATAAGCAATGAAAGACAATTGATAAATAATAATAATATATATAAAAAAATCGATTTTTTCTACAAAACTATTGAAGATATCAAAAATAGAATTGAAATTCAGAATAAGAGAATCTTTGAAATATCTCAATTTATTAATAATATGTCTTATGAGATAAATGATAGAGTAAAAGATATAAAAGAGATTAAAGATCGAATTGGAGAAAATATAGGAATATCAAATATAGGAAAAAATAAAATGGAAGATTCTATAAAAGTATTAGAGGAGATGAATACCAGTATAGCAGAGATATTAAATAAAATAAAAAATGTAGAGGATTTATCTTCATATATAGACGAAAGTTTAAATAGCATAAAAGAAATTTCTGATAAGACTAATCTATTAGCGATGAACGCAAGTATAGAGGCTGCTCATGCTGGAGATTATGGTAAAGGTTTTGCGGTTGTTGCAGATGAGATAAGAAAACTTTCAGAAAATTCCAATGAATCTGTTAAGAATATTGTTAATCTTATTAATAAAATAAAAGAGAGTATTAATATCTCAATATTAGAAGTTACAAAGACAGAAGATCTATCTTCACAAGAAAATATTATATTTAAAGAGACGCAGGAATATTTTAATAAAATAATAGATAATATTTTTACTATTGATTTAAATATAAAAAAATTAAATGAATTGATGATTTTACAAAATGAACATTTTAATAATATTCTTAATAATACTACTGAACTAAATACGCTTTCAGAATCAATGAATCATGAAATAGAAAAGAATATTAAATATTTTAGAGAAATTATAGAGTCAATGGCTGAACAAAATTCAATAGTAGAAAACAATTCAAATTTAGTAGAATTATTAAAAGAAGATTCTGACAATTTTAATAAAGAAAGCTTTAAATTACAGGACATAATATCTAAATTTAAAATTTAACAAAATATAGTTTTTTTCAATAATTAAAATTGCTATAGAACAAAAATTGTTAAAATAAATATTTATTTTTTTCATAAAAAATGATAATATTAAAATATGAAATTTATTCATACTTCTGATTGGCATATTGATAATAGATTCT
Organism: Spirochaetota bacterium; assembly: GCA_035406685.1. GTDB lineage: Bacteria > Spirochaetota > GWE2-31-10 > GWE2-31-10 > MWDO01 > DAONLM01. The sequence goes on along the minus strand of DAONLM010000009.1, from coordinate 29,375 downwards.
CCCGTTTTACAGATGAAAAAAAAATAAAAATCCTTAAAGAATCACGATGGCATGCAATAGAAAATCTTTTTGAATATGCAAGAAAAAATAATATAAAATTGTTTTTAATTGCAGGAGATCAATTTGAAGACGGTTTTTCAGCCAATCCTGATGATCTTATTAAATTACTAAAATTAATAAAAAAATACAATGATATCACATTTATTATGATAACAGGTAATCATGATCCTTATTCAGAAGGATCTGTATATAAAAAAGTCTCTGAAGATACATATCCTTCAAATTTAAAATTTATAAAAGACAAAGAGACAATAGAACTTCAAGATTTAAATTGTAAGATATTTGCTGCCTCTCTTCTTACAAAAAATGGTAGAATTAATCCTTTAAACTGGATAGATGATAATAATGAGGATTTTATAAGAATAGGAATTGCTCATGGCTCTATCATGATACCAGAGAAATATAATCCAGATGATTTTCCAATCGAGACTGAGTTTGCGATTAATAAAAAATTAGATTATCTTGCATTGGGACATTATCATACTTTTCTAAAATATAATGAAAGAACATTTTATTCTGGGACAATAGAGCAGATGCAGTCTCATGATACATCTTATGCATTAGAAGTAGATCTAACAAAAAATAGCCCACCTTCTATAAAAAAAATAGAAGGATTAAACAGATATTCATGGATAAGAAAAGAATATACTGTAAACGATAATAATTTTTCTTCAATAGTAAAAGAACTTGAACAATTCAATGAATATACAGTTTTAGAACTGGAGTTAAATGGCTATCTTTCTATGGAAAATTATAATAAGCTTATAGAAAAAATCAAAACATTGAATGTTTTTGAATACTTTTTTATTGATAATATTCAAATAAATCCATCAAAAGAAGAAATAGAATCTCTAAATATAACCGGCTATTTAAAAGATATATTAGAAGAGATAAAAAATGACTCACTTTGGGACATATCTTCTTTTTTTAAAAAGAATAAACAAGAAGCTGAGAAATATGGAATATATGAGACTCAATTAAAACAGGATATTCTATTGAAAATTTATGGCTTTTTTAAAAATAAGGAGAATAGGTGAAAAATATCTGTTTTTTCTGCTCTTCGAGTAGTGCTATTCCAAAAGACTTTTTTGAAAAAGCAGGAGAGATTGCCAATATTTTTGCAAAAAATGGCTTTAATCTTGTGTTTGGTGCCGGGAATTTTGGATTAATGGGGGAAGTGGCTAAAATTTTTTATAAGAATAATTGCTCTATTATAGGCATAGTTCCGGAAAAAATTTATAAAAAAATGCCTATATTTGAAAAAATAGAAAATCTTATTATTACAAAAAACATTAGTGAAAGAATCGATAAAATGGTAGAAATAAGTGATGCATTTTTGATTTTACCCGGTGGTTTTGGAACAATGCAGGAATTAATAAATGTAATTACTTTAAAACAACTCGATTATATTGATAAACCAATTGCTGTATATAATTATAAAGATTATTATGGCAATTTATTAAAGCAATTTGATAATATGTTTAAATATAACTTCTGTAAAGGTATTTATAAGGATATCTATCTTTTTTCCGATAATATTAATGAAATATATGATTATATAACTAATTACAGAAAAATAAATATTTCAGAAGAAAAATGGTTTTGTTGATTTAACAATGAAAAGTTTTAAAGAGCGTCTTAAAACAATATCCATAGAAAAACTAAAAGAATTTCTTGAGAAAAATAAAAGTCCTTGTTATGAAAGCGAATTATTAAAAATAGCCTTTCAGGATAATGACATACTGAGAGGGGATAACTTATCATTATATCAGAATCACTTCGTCCTTTTTTATACCCTTTACAAACTTCAAGATGAATATTATAAACAGAATAAATATCTTTATGTTCATTTTATGAGAACATGTCTTCTTGATTATCCAGAAAAAGGATTATGTAGATATTACAATGAAGATAGTGGCAGGTTTTGTTGTGAAAAGACTTCTTTTGATAGTTTATATTGTGATTTTCATCTTGAAAAATTTGGTGACAAAGAGATAGATACACTTTCTATAAAATATTTTTATTATGATATTCAAAATTATAACAGACTCGATAAGGATACAGTAGAATTATTTATAAATGGGACATGGGAGATATTATCAAAATATAATGATATAAAAGAAAGTTTTAAAATAATGGAACTACCAGAATGTTATGATATTGAGTTAATAAAAAAACAGTTCAAGATTTTAGCAAAAAAATACCATCCAGATATGGGGGAGCAGAGTCATAAAAAATTTAATGAAATTAATAGATCTTATAGATTTTTATTAAAAGTCGTCTCTTTTATGAATAATAAAGGATCTTAAAGCATTTTTGATTTTCCGCAGTAAAAAAAATAAGAAATTATTTGTATAAAATTTTATAATATGTTATTATAAAAAATATGGAATGCTCCAATCAATACTGATTGAAGACATTCCATGCCATTTTAAGGCTATCGGTGTATAGGTTTAACTGGGAGGGGAAAAGAAACTCTATACATCCGACATAATTATAATTCGGTAAGGATTATTATTAACTAAAATTTATTTATAAAATTTTTTAGGAGATTTTTTATGGAAAATATAAAAAAAATTGCTCTTGCTTATTCTGGGGGCTTAGATACATCAATAATAATTCCCTGGCTTAAAGAAAATTTTAATAATCCAGAAATAGTTGCTGTATGCGTTGATGTTGGACAGGGAGAAGAGACCGAAAATTTAGAAGAAAGAGCAATTAAGTCTGGTGCAAAAAAATTTTATCTTGTTGACAAAAAAAAGGAATTTGTAGAAGATTATATTTTCCCCATGGCAATGTGTGGTGCTTTATATGAGAATAAATATATGCTTGGTACATCTATTGCACGACCATTACAGGCAAAGGCACAGGTAGAGATAGCCCTAAAAGAAAAATGTGATGCATTAGCACACGGTTGCACAGGCAAGGGTAATGATCAGGTTAGATTTGAATTAACTTATAAAGCATTGGCACCACACTTAAAAGTAATTGCTCCTTGGAGATTATGGGATATAAAATCAAGAGAGGATGCTATTGCCTATGCAAAGAAGAAAAATATAGATTTGGGACAGATAAATGAAAAAAAGATCTATTCAAGAGATAGAAATATCTGGCATATAAGTCATGAAGGTGGAGAGTTAGAAGATCTATCAAATAGACCAAATGAGGAGATGTTTGTTCTATCTAGATCCCCAAAAGATGCTCCGGATAAAGAGACAGAAATTACAATTGATTTTGAAAAAGGAATTCCAGTGGCTTTAAATAATAAAAAAATGGATGGGGTTTCTCTTTTGTTAGAATTAAACAGAATAGGAGGCGAAAACGGCATAGGAAGAGCGGATATTGTTGAAAATAGACTTGTTGGAATGAAATCTCATGGGGTATATGAGACTCCGGGCGGAACAATTTTATATGCTGCTTTACAGGAATTAAGAATGCTTACTCTTGAAAAAGATTCTTTAAAAATGATAAATAATATTTCCCCATTATATGCAGAGATGATTTATAATGGAAAATACTTTACACATTTAAGAAAAAGTTTAGAGATTTTTATAAGAGAATTAATGAAGTATTGTACTGGTTCAATTAAACTTGTTCTTTACAAAGGTAACATTATTGTTGCTGGAAGAAAGTCAGAATACTCATTATATGATGCTGATATTGCATCATTTACTACTGGGGAAAATTATAGTCATAAGGATTCACAGGGATTTATAAATTTATTTGGTTTACAAGTTGGAATAGAAGCAAAGGTTCATAGCAAAAAATGAAATCACAAAAAAATGAAAATTTTAAAGCCAATATTTTAATAATAGACGATGTCTCTATTGAACACAACGTTGTTGCAGATTTTCTATTACTTGAAAATTATAAAGTTTTTCATGCTCAAGATGGAATAGAGGCTTTATCAATTATAAATAAAGAGAAGATAGATTTAATAATACTTGATATAATGATGCCAAAAATGGATGGGTATGAAGTATGCAAAAGAATAAAGAAAGAAGTTGATACAGCCACTATTCCTATTATATTTCTTACTGCTAAAGGAGATATTGATAGCATTCTCAAGGGGTTTGAATATGGGGCTCAGGATTATGTGATAAAACCTTTTAATGGTGTTGAACTATTGGCAAGAATAAATACACATTTAGAATTGAAGGCTCAAAGAGAAATTTTAAGTTCTATTAATGATATGCTTGCTGAAAAAGTAAAAGAAAAAACAGAAGAATTGGAAATTGCTAATCAAAAATTAAAAAAACTCGAAAAGGCAAAAAATAATTTTTTATCATTAATAAGTCATGAAATAAGAACTCCTTTAAATGCTATCATGGGATTTACTGCTCTTTTTGAATTTACAAATTTAACCGATGAACAAAAGGAATATCTGCAGTATTTAAAAGAATCCACAAATAGATTATTAAAACTCTCTGAGGCTGCTCTTTTGATATCATCTCTTACTATTGATCATTATAATATAAAATTTGATTCTTTTTCTTTAAAAGAAATAGTAGAGGCAGCGTTTCAGAATTTAGAAAATAAAATAAAAAAGAAAAATGTATTGATATTAAAAAATATCAATCAAGATATTTCTGTCAAAGTGGATTTTAATTTACTTGTAAAAGGAATTGAGTTAATCCTTGAAAACAGTATAGATTATGGGAAGACAGGTCAAGAAATAGAGATAAATTCTTTTAACGAGGATAATTATATTGTTCTTGAATTTATAAACAAAGGGATAAATATTCCAAATGAAGAAAAAGACAAAATATTGAATATTTTTTTACTAAAAGATTTTGAGGATTATAAATATGAAAATAATAATTTCGGAGTAGGATTATCAACAGTAAAATATATAATGGATGCTCATTCTGGAAAAATGGAAGTAAAAAACATTTCCAATAATTTTATAGTAAGATTATACTTTACTAAATAACTAAAAATAATAGAATGCATTTATATTTAAAAATATAAAATTTCTTTTTAAAAGTATTTTTGTATCTGATAAAAATAGCCGAATTTTACAAAAAGGAGAAAAAAGTGAGAAGAGGTATTGTTCCTGTTGGTGCAGATTCTCTATCTTATGAAATTAGAGAGATTGTTATTGTCGCAAATGAACTTAAAAAAATGGGACTCGACTTGATATACGAAAATATAGGTGATCCAGTGGCAAAAGGAGAAAAAATAGAAAACTGGATAAAAGAAGAGATAAAAAAATTAGTTGAAATAGATCAGTCATGGGCATATTGTGATACACAAGGAGTTCTTAAAACAAGAGAGTTTATTGCAGAACAGACTAATGCAGAAGGAGGAATCCAAATTACCCCAAATGATGTATATTTTTTTAATGGAATAGGAGATGCTATTGCTAAAATTTTTGGATTTCTTAAAAGAGAGGCAAGAGTAATAGGTCCTTCTCCAGCATATTCGACGCATTCATCAGCAGAAGCTGCTCATTCTGGATATGAACATCTAACTTATCTTCTTAATCCAGATAAAGACTGGGAGCCAGATATTAATGAAATATATAATAAAGCTAAGTATAATGATTCTATTGCTGGAATACTGGTAATAAATCCGGGTAACCCAACTGGCGCTGTTATATCAAGAAACATTCTAAAAAGAATATGTGAAATTGCGGAAGAATTGGATCTATTTGTGATATGCGATGAAATATATTCTGAGATAGTATATCCAGATGCAGAAAGAGTAAAACTCTCAACTGTCATTGGAAATGCCTGTGGCATAAGTTTAAGAGGAATAAGTAAAGAGATACCATGGCCCGGGTCAAGATGTGGATGGATTGAAGTATATAATGGCAAAAAGAATAAAGAATTTCAAAAATATATAGAGACAATACTAAAAGCAAAAAGACTGGAAGTATGTTCAACAACATTGCCACAACTCTCAATTCCTTTGATATTAGGAAATCCATTATATAAAGAACATCTTAGAAAAAGAGCAGAGAAATTTGCAAAAAGAGCAGAAGAGGCAAAAGAGATCTTTGATAAGGCATTAGATAAAGGTGTAAGATTGATTAAACCGAAAGGTGCATTTTATATGACTGTACTATTTGATGAAAAATTTTTACATCCCAATCAATATATTAAAATAGAAAATAAAGATATAAGACAAAGAATAGAGGAGTTATGCTCTCAAAAAATAGAATATGATAAAAGATTTGTCTACTATCTTATGGGAAGTACTGGAATAGTAACTGTGCCATTAACAAGTTTTTATTCTAAATTAAAGGGAATAAGGATAACTTTATTGGAAGAAGATGACGAAAAAAGAAAATATATATATGAAACAATAAGAGACAAAATGGTTGAATATATAAATTCTTAATATAAAGGAGCTTATCTAAAATAGTGGCTACTTCAAAAGATAATAATAATGTTAAAAGATTTATTATATTAAATATTTTATTTTCTTTTATGTTAATAGGAATTTTTTGTTTTACAATTATTTTTTTTAATAAAATAAATAATTTAATTAATATTTTAACAATAATAGGCTCTGGTTTAATCTTTATTATTCTTTATTGTTTAATATTACTAATATTAACCTTTCTCACAATTGGCAAAGATTTAAAAAAAAAGACTATCTTTTTAAACAATATTAAGAAAAAAATCATTGATAACATTAATAATCTTAATAATTTTGTATCAAGTAATAATGAAATTTATCTTTCATTAGAACAAAACAGAGATATTATATCCAATCTTAACAATTATTTTAATGAATATACAAAATTAATTCAAGGATATATAAATTCATTAAGAGATCTTATTGCATCTATAAATAATATTAAAGATATAATAGCCGATAAAAAAGATTTAAGTCTATCTCTATATAATAGTGCAAAAGATGCTGTTAATAAAATGAATAATTCCATAGAAATAATAAATGAGATTTCTTCATCATCAAAAGATATGTTTAAAATGATAAATGTTATAAATGAGATTGCTGATCAGACAAACTTACTTGCCTTAAATGCAGCAATTGAAGCAGCAAGGGCAGGAGAGGCTGGGGTAGGCTTTGGAGTAGTTGCATCAGAGATAAGAAAACTTGCAGAAGAGACTACAAATAATGCTAAATTAATAGAAGATGCCTTAACAACTGAGATCACAAATATTCAAAAGGCAAATCAATTTAATAAGGATTCTGGTGAGTTTTTTAACTCTCTTGTTAAAAGTATTGAGAATTTTGTCAATGCTATGCAGGATATTTTTAATAATATAACCGAGGTTTCAAATAATAGTAGTTCTCTTTTTGTCTCAATTGAGTCTATAAAAGATAAATCTGATAAAATAAAGCCGGATGCTACCAAATTAAAAAATATTATCAATACAATAGAAAATAAATTTAAACAACAGCAGGATATTAATAAAGAAATAGAAACATTTTTTTCTTCTATTTCTGAAATTTGAAAAGCTAGTAATATAAATCAAGGAAATTATGAAAGAGAATTTTATAAAAAAAATTTTTAATATAGAAAGAGAAGAATATAAGCCCTTTTTCTTATTTTTAATTTTTTCTTTTTTTAAAGGTTTAACAATTGCAGTATTAGAAATTGCAATAGATTCACTTTTTGTAATAAATTCAAATCCAAATAGTCTTCCTTATTTATATATATTCATAGCAATTTTTACAATGATTGCCGGTCTTATTTACTCATTTTTTGAGTCAAGAGTAAGGCCTAAAAATCTTCTTGTTTTTACACAAATATTCTTATTTATCTCTTTAATAGCATTGTTTATTCTATTACTTTTTTCCAAAATTTTAAAGATCAACGAAATAGTAATTCAGATATTAATGATATGGAAGGCAATAATAGCAATACTATCCGGCATTGTCTTTTGGTCAACAGCCTCTTTGCTATTTAACATAAGACAGAGTAAAAGACTATTTGGTTTATTAAGTTCTGGAGAAATTTTAGCGTTTATTATTGCTGGGGCTACCATCCCTTTAATTATAAAAATAATAGGTGGGACAAATAATCTTTTAATAATATCCATTATAGGTTTATTTATTAGTTTTTTAATGCTATCCACTATAAAAAAAATATATCCTAATAAATTCGATATAAAAAGCGAGAATATAGATATTATTGAAAAGAAAAAAGAAAACAAAAAACCAACATTATTTTTCTTAAAATCAAAATATATAATTTTATTTTTTATTGTTTCTATAATATCTGAGGTTTCATTATTAGTGATTAGGTATCTCTCTATTTATGCTGTTTACTCCAACTTCCCCCAAAATATATTTTTACATCTAAATGGAGAAGATAAAATATCTGCCTTTTTTGGTATATATGTGGCATTAATTGGATTTGCAAATTTTATTATGACAACATTTTTTTCTGGCAAATTTATATCTAAATTAGGAATAGGTTTTGGATTATTAATGCTACCTATTGCAAATTTTGTATTAACTAATGGCACTATTTCTTTAAATTTATTGATAGGTAGTAGTATCATAATATTTTGGTCTATTATTGCAATGAGGTTTTTTGACGAATTTTTTAGAGTCTCTCTTCAATTTCCATCTTTTAATATTTTATATCAACCGCTTCCAGAAAGTCAAAAGATAAAAGTACAGACAATTAGAGAGACATTCATCGAGCCATTCGGTGATTTACTGGCAGGTCTTATTATAATTATATCTATCTTCTATCTTAAATTTAATATCTTTCATCTTTTGATATTTTTATCTTTATTAATAATTATCTGGGTATTTTTTGCCATATTGCTTAAAAATAATTATATAAAGACAATAATTAATATTACAAATAAAAATAAAATTCTTGAATCTTCTTTTAATTTTTCTGATAAGAAGGTTTTAAATATTTTGAAAGAAAAAATAGAAAGTTCAAATCCTAAAGAGATTATCTTCTCATTAAAAATGCTTCTTGAATACTCTTTTGAAATAGAAGAGTATGCTATAAAATTATTAAATCATCAAGATAAAGAGATACTCTCTTTTGTATTAAATATTATAGAGACAAAAAATATTATTAAAGCAAAGAAAAATGTGATTGATATTATAAATAAAAATAAAAATCCTTATATAAAAGGCATTGCTATAAGAACCTTATGTGCTTTAAGTGAAAATATTAAGCTAGAGAAAATTTTAAAATTTTTAAATACTAAAAGCATTGAGATGAAAAAAGAGATATTAATAGGTTTAATTAAATATACTGGAATCGAGGGTATTATATGTGCTGGTGGCTATATAAATGAATTTCTCAATTCTAAAAATTATAAAGAAAGAATATCTGTTGCTCAGATAATAGGTGAAGTTAATATTAAAAATTTTTATCAACCGCTTATAAGACTATTAAAAGATAAAAATATAAAAGTTATAAAAGAAACCCTAAATGCATGTTCAAAGTTGAAAAATCCAATATTAATAAAATATATCTTTAATAAATTAAGATATAAAAAAATAAAAGCATTTGCAATGGCTGCTCTTATTGAGTTTAAGGATCTTACTGTTAAATACTTTGAAAAAAATTTTTATAAGTGCGATTTTGAAACTAAAAATCAAATAGTAAAAATATTGGGTGATATAAAAACAGAAGAATCTATTAAATTATTATTAAAATGGATTAATACAGATAATCAAACATTGAGGAACAATATTTATGCTGCATTGGTTGAGAACAATTATAAAATTAAAACAGAAGAAGAAAGAAAGATGGTGTATTCTTTTATTGAAAGAGAGATAACAGATATTTTCGATACAAACATAATGATAAATTCTTTAGATAAGAATCATGACTTACTTATATTTGCTTTAGAAAATGAAATACATATAAATAAAAATGCTATTCTGAATTTACTCTCTTTTCTTTTTAATTCAAAAACAATAATGACAGTTAAATATAGTTATTTCTCAAAAAATGAAAAAGAACAGTCTTTTGCTATTGAGACATTGGATAATATTCTTCCTTCAAATTTAAAAAGGACAATTCTCCCCTTGTTTGAAAAAAATATAAATGAAAATATAAATGGGAAATATATTTTTTCATCTGGCAGAAATTCTCAAATTTTAGAATTTAATTCTTATAAAGAGGTATTAAACTATATTTTAACTCTTAACTATAATACTATTTCAGAATGGACCAAATCTGTGACAATCTATTCAATAAATAAAAAGGATTTTAATGATTTTAAAGATATTTTAATTAATATCTTAGAAAACGATAATAATCTTATAGTAATTGAAACTGCATTGACAAAGATTTTTGAGAATGATAAGAATTTGTTTCTAAGCATTGTAAATAATAATGTTAAAATTTTTAAAAATAAAATAATAAAAGAGATAGTCGAATATTTTTTAAAAATATTGAGCCAAAAAGAGGTAAAAAAAATGTATTCTACAATTGAAAAGATACTTATATTAAAACAGGTTGATATTTTTTTACAAACTCCACCAGAATATCTTGCTGATATAGCAACTGTAATTGAAGAAATTGAGGTTAGTTCTGGTGAAAAAATAATGAACAAAGGGGATATAGGGACATCAATGTATATAATAGTTGAAGGTAAACTTAAAGTATTTGATGGTCAAAAGGAACTTGCTATTCTTAAAGATAAAGACGTTGTTGGAGAACTTTCTGCATTGGATCCAGAACCAAGATCTGCCTCTGTTATTGCAATAGAGGATTCCATACTTTTTAAAATTGATAAAAATTCTTTATATCAGATTATATCTGAGAATGTTGAAATTACTAAAGGGATAATTAAAGTCCTCTGTGATAGAATTAGAAAAAGCAATGCTATTATTTTCAATACAAATAAATAATTTATTTTTTTTCTGCCTTTATTGAATAATTTTCAGTATATTTACTTTTTATAACAATAATTTTTAAATTGCCTCTTATTATTGGTTTGGATTTTTCTTTTTCTAAATATAGATCGAATTCATATTTTGATGCTACCTCATAATTTTCTGCAACCACCACACTAAATTTAAGATTATTTTTATTAATTGTGCTTGTAAAAGATAAAGAATATGTCCCTTCCCAAGGCATAGGTAATCTTGCTTGAGGACCTATATCCCAATCAATAACAACTTCTCCTTCTACCTTATTATTTTTTATATTTTTTATTATTATTTCATCTTGAAAACCAAATCTTGGATTGTTTATAATCTGCATTTTATATTTTCCTATAAAATTACTTAACTCATCACTATCTCTTGATTCTTCAACCATATTATTCTCTCCTAAATTTTCATTATCCTCAAACTCTAAAATAGTTATATATTTTAATAATTTCTGTTTATACTTCTTTATCAATATAATTGAATTTTGAGAAACATCTTCAATTACCTGTTCTTCTTCTGAAAGATTGTATTGTTCCCAGAGATAAAGTGAGTTTAAAACAAGCGAAGTAACATACAAAAAATTCCCCATCTTTTCAAAATCCCAGCCATTACTTTTTAAAAAAGAGTCTGTTATTTGATATATTTTTTCATTTTCTAAATATACTATTTCATCAAGTTTTAATTTTTTTTCTTCCTGTGTTAAAAATTTATCTACTTTTTCTAAATATTTATCTGCAAAAGATAAAAATTGTTCTATCTCCTGTTTTGTAATATTAAATTGATCGGCGCTGAGAAAAGTAAAAATAAATAGTAATAAAAAAAACAAAATAATATTTTTTTTAATTTTTATCAACCTCTTCTTTATTTATATACTTATCTTTAGTCCTATTTTTGAAAAGTCATTATAAAGATCTTCTGCTTTATTTAAATATTCTTCTTTAAGATAATTATCAAGATCTTCAAAAGAGACTAAATCTATCAAACATTTATTACAATGAATAATATCATCTTGTATTGATTGTTCATTTTCATCCTTTTTTTCATATACTGGGCATAACTTTGGTAAATGATATCCCTCTTGAATCTTTTCTTCTTTCCATTTGTTAAAAAGATATTCTGCAATTTTTTTTATAATCAATTCTTTTTTATCCATAAACATAACCTCTTATTTTAAAGCCTTTAATAATCTTTCTGCCTCTTCTGCTGTAATTTTGCCTTCTTTCAAAAGATTAAGAATCTGCTGTCTCTCTGATATATTTTTATCCTCTTTTTCTTTTGAAAAAAGGGAACCTATCCTCTCAAAAATAGACTTTGTCTTTTCTTCTGCTTTTTTACCAAAATCTTTTATACTTTTTGATATTTTATTAAAATCAATACTTTTAGCAATATCCTTTTCAAAATCATCAAATATTTTCACTATATCTGGTGAAACAACTTCTAAATCTTTACTTCTTGCTATTAAAACTCTATCTGTTCTTGAAAAAATATTTATTTTATACTCTTTAGTACCACAGATTATTTCTGCTGGACTTCCCATACTTTTACCCTGAATATTCTCTAAATAATTAATAACATCCTTTCCCCTTGCAATTATATAATAATCATTTATTCCAGCAATTCCAAAAGAAACTTTACCCCCATTTGACCTTATATTAATATCACCTTTTAAATCCATTGTCTCAACAAAAATAGAACCATAATTAGTTGTGATATCCCCACCCAGAGATTCCCAGTTTCTTATTTTTATATGAGATTTATCCCCATTTATTGTAATTTTACCTTTTATATTAGAGACGTCTATCTCTCCATCAAAGGCATCTAATTTAAAGTCTCCATCACTATTTATTATTTTTATCCCGCCCTTATAACAGCTAACATTAATACTTCCATTTCCATTAGTTAAAAAAATATTTCCTTTATTAAGTTTTATATCTATTCCCTTTAAATTATCCGGCAAATAAAGATTAATAGAAAGATCTATTATTTCAGAATTTTTAAAAGATATAGAATTAGTTGATTCATTTAAAATAGGTTCTGGTGAAATAGTCCCGAAATTGGAAAAAGTGTATTCTAAATAACAAGATGAACCAAAAATAACTGCTAAATTAGCATTTACTACATCAAAAGAAAATATTTTTTCTTTAGAAGGCAAAAAATCAAATTTTTTAGTTTCCATAAGAAATCCTTTTAAAATTTATATTTCAATCTCTAATCCCTCATAAGCCTGAATTATCTCTAAATTTCTTTTATTATACTTTGTAGATTTTACTGCTTTTGCCTCATTCATTATTCTTAATAAATCTTTATCTGTGTGATCTGGATCAAAATGAAATAAAACAATTTTTTTTACCCGCCATTCCAAAGCAAGATTTATAGCCATTGTGGAGGAGGTGTGTCCCCATTCAAATTTAGAAAAAAATTCAGAAAGGCTGTATTGACAATCCATTATTAATACATCACTACTTTCAAAACATGCCTTATAAAATAACTCTTTTTCTTTTATATTTTCTGGAGTAAATTCTGTATCTGTAACATAGCTTATTTTTTTATTATTTTTAGAAAAAATATATCCAAATGCTCCACCTGGATGATTTAAAGGAATTGACTTAATCTCAAAGCCATTAAGATGATAAGATGTCTTTTGATCTAAAATAACAAAGTGTTTCTTTGCTGGCAGTTTTTCAAATGGTAGCGGAAAATGTGCCTGATGTTGCTGTCTTTCTAAATTTTCCTTAATATTTTCATTCGGGGAATAAAAAATAATATTGTTCGTAGGATTATAAATTGGTTTAAAAAATGGGATACCACAAATATGATCCCAATGAAAATGAGTAATAAAAATATGAATATTTAAATTATTTCTCTCCAGCAAACTTTTACCCAACGATCTTAAACCACTACCAGCATCAAGAACAATAATATCTTTATTATTATCTTCTTCATTAATTACAACACAAGAGGTATTCCCACCACATATGTGAGAAAGACAAAAAGGTAGATTTTTTATAAATCTATCTATATTTTTATCTACTGCTTTTGAATATAGAGTAAGTATTTCCTTAATCTTTGCCTGATATTCATCAAGCATCAATGGAGTAGGAATAGAACCTCTTGCTCCATAAAAAATTATTTTCATAAAGAATCCTTTTTAATAAAAAGATTCCTATTTTATTGCAAGCCCAGACAATAGGATAGATGCAACCAGTGAAAGTATTGCATAAAATTCTGGTAAAGCACCAAAAACTAACCCTGGTCCTAAAATATCATGCCCAGAACCTATCGCACTTGCTGATGCTGCACATGCTTTACCCTGATAAATAGCAGATATTAAAGCAGCAATGCCAAGCATTAAGCCAGCGGCAAGCACAAGACATGCATTAAATAAAGGCATTGTTGGTTTTACCAGTGATTGATAGATAAAAAATCCTACAAACCCATAAATTCCCTGTGTTGAAGGGAGAACAGAAGCAACAAGAAGAACACCAAAAGCATCTGGTCTTTTCTTTAAAGAGCCTAAAGCAGCACTACCACTAATAACAAGTCCTATTGCGGACCCAGAAGCAGAAAGCCCAATCATCAAACCAAGTCCTATTGCTGCGATTAAAAAAGCAGAATTAAAATTCTCCATATATATTCTCCTTAAAATTTAATCTTTATAAAATCAGAATACTTACAGCATTCTGTTAATTTTTCAAGGCAAATCTTCTTTTAAATGGTACAAATTCTTTACCACCACCAGAAAATCCAACTGCTTTATAAAATTCAAGTAAAATTAATCTCAAAGGATGAACAAAAGCACTCAAAGCAGAAAGAGCAAGATTTATTGTATGCCCGGCTATCAATATTAAAAGCATTCCTATATAACCAATTACCATAGGAGCATTGTCTTTTATCATAAAGGCAATTTGATTAAAAGCACTTCCTAATAAAGAACCAGCAAGTCCTAATGCAAATATTCTTATATAAGATAAAATATCACCTGGTACACCTGTTACAATACCATATATTTCCCATAATCCTATTAAAGGTCTTAAAAATATTGGTTTTTCTAAATTATTAAAAAGAAGAACTAAAATTGTCCCTGTTATTCCCAGTCCAATGATAATATATAAAAGATTTGGTATTGATAAAATAATCTTTCCTACTGGAATTGGTCCTATACTAAAATTATCACCCGTTACAAATGCAATTAGCAAAAATACAGCACTTACTATCAACATCATTGTTCCTAATGGTTGAAAAGCTGCTAAAATCCCTTTAAGTCTAACTTTATTTACTATTTGTAAAATAAAACCAAATAACACCTGAATAATGCCAAGCATTATAGAGAAACTCATTTGATCTTCTATTTTTGAAAAAATAACAAACTTCTTAAACTCATCTGGCAAAATCTTCATTTCAGTAAATTTAAAACCAAACAAAGAATCAAGAAGAATTCCACTTATTATAGTCATACCACTTAATATCAAACCTAAAAACAAGATTGG
Source organism: Spirochaetota bacterium (assembly GCA_035406685.1). Classification (GTDB taxonomy): domain Bacteria; phylum Spirochaetota; class GWE2-31-10; order GWE2-31-10; family MWDO01; genus DAONLM01. The sequence goes on along the minus strand of DAONLM010000009.1, from coordinate 13,992 downwards.
TCTTAATTGTTTATTTTTACCAAATAATAATAATCCTATTACTGCAAGAAAAAGAACAAGTCCATAGCCGCTATCAGCAAGGCATAATCCAAAAAACGCAGCAAAAAAAGGGGCAAAAAATGGAGTTGGATCGAGTTCTGTATACTGAGGAAGACTATGCATTTTTGTTATTGGCTCAAAAAGTTTTGCGAATTTATTATTTTTTAATAATACTGGTATAATATCAGTCTCTTTTGGCTCTTCTATCAAAAAAGCAGCATCCTCTCGGTTTAAAAATTCTAAAAGTTTATTAAGATTTTTTTCTGGAATCCAGCCAGTTATAAATAATATAACTCCTTCTGCTTCTGGCTTAAGACTTAAATTTGCCATATTATAGTCTATCTTATCCTCAAGAAAAAGCCTATTTTTTTCAAGGTATTGTAGATATTTAAAATATTGTGAAAAACCTTTTTCCTCTTTTTTAATTTTCTCTTCTATTATTTCTTTATCTATCTCAAGTCTCTCCAAACTTTTTAATGGAATTTTTTCTTCTGTTGCAACCTCTATTACTTTTTGAATATCATCTTCCTCTTTATATAAAATAACAAAATATACTCTACCTTTATTTCTTGCTACCTCTTCTATAATGAGATCAGTTTTTGCTAATTCTATATAATTCTTTTCTATTGCAGAATAAAATTTTAATTTAAGCCCAGCCTCTTTATATAAATTTTCAATCAACTCTGGGCTAAAATTACCCCAAATTTTTAATAAAGCAATCTCTTTATTTATATTATCAAGATTTAACTTTAATTCATTCAACTTTATCTGTTTATCTTCTATCTCTTTTAAAAGATTTTCAATATTAGCATCATAATCTATCTGTTTAACATCCTCTTCTTTCTCTTTAACACTATTTAAGAATTTTAAAATTTTTTCTATTCTAACTACAATATTTCTTAAATACAATATTTCATCATTCTGGACCGATTTATCTGCTTCAATATGAACAACTCCAAGATCCTGTAAATTCTCCAAGAATCTTTCTTTTGAAGAATGATAAATTAACAATGAAAGTTTTTTCATTTTTTCAATCATTTTACCTACCTCATTATGCCCCTTTTGAAGATAATTTCTGCTTTGTAATTTTTTGAGCAGATTTTTCCAGATTATCAACATCCTCTAAGTATCTTTTAATTTTTAAAATAGCCTCTGAATATTCTGGAATCTGCACCTTTTCATAAAGATTCACCTTTTGAGTAGTTTTTTTTCTTGCATATTCGAGTATAGCAATCTTTTTCTTTTGAATCTCTATTTCAATTTCAATTTCAGATAATTCTTTTAATAAATTAATTCCTTCCACAAACCATACTGGATTTAAGAAATTAGAAAATTCTTTAATATCATAATCAACAGATCCCAATATAGGAGTCTTAATGCCTGCGATCTTTTTTATATCAATATTTATATTTTTAACAGAAAAATACGTTACATTAAATTCTCCCCATAACTCACTAAAATCTTTTATTTTTTTATATAAAGAATTATATTTTTCTTCAAGTTTTAAAAGATTCTCCTTCTCTTTTTTTACTGTCATTCTTAGAGCCGACTCTTTACTTTTTAGAGTTGGCAAAGCATTTTCTCTGATTTTTAATTGCTTTTTTAAGAATTGCATTGCTGTCTTATTAAACTGGTATTTTAATGCCATAATATACCTCTATTTACCCGGATTAATCCAGTATTTATCCATTATATTCTTCTTAATTCCAACCTCTGATTGTGAGAAATATTTTGAGAACAACTTCCATGCTGTATCAAGCATCTCATTAACTTCAATATTTACATCAATTGCAAGCAATTTTTCAGAATATTCAAGAGCAAATTTTATGCATCTTTCATCATAATCAGTAAGATCAAATCCATTATCTCTCTTTGTCTTTGCATTTGCTGCATCTGCATAGAGTCTTACTGCTGTATTCATTACTTGAGGGTGATCCTCTCTTGTCTTCTTACCAATAACAAGTTGTTTTAATCTTGAAAGAGATCTAAATGGATCAATTATAACCTTACCTATATCAGAATCTTTTCTCAAAAAAAGCTGTCCTTCTGTTATATAACCGGTATTATCCGGAATTGCATGAGTAATATCCCCACCAGAAAGAGTTGTTACTGCTATTATTGTAATAGAACCCCCATCTGGAAATTGAACGGCCTTTTCATAAATCTTTGCAAGATCAGAATATAACGATCCCGGCATTGAATCTTTTGAAGGTATCTGATCCATTTTATTTGATACAATTGCTAAAGCATCGGCATAAAGGGTCATATCAGTCAAAAGAACAAGAACCTTTTGTTTTTTATCAACAGCAAAATATTCAGCAGCCGTTAAAGCCATATCCGGGATTAAAAGCCTTTCTACTGGTGGATCCTCTGTTGTATTTATAAAGCATACTATTTTGTCCAATGCCCCAGCATTATCAAAAAGATATTTATAATAAAGATAGTCATCATTTGAGAGTCCCATTCCTCCTAAAATAATTTTATCAGCCTTTGCTCTTAAAGCAACATCTGCCATTACCTGATTGTAAGGTTGATCAGGGTCAGCAAAAAATGGGATCTTTTGTCCTGTAACAAGAGTATTGTTTAAATCAATGCCAGCAATACCAGTAGTAATGAGTTCTGATGGTTGTTTTCTTCTAACCGGATTTACACTTGGTCCACCAATTTCTCTCTCTTCCCCTTCAACTTCTGGACCACCATCTATGGGGACACCGTAAGCATTAAAAAATCTTCCGGCAAGAGCATCTGATACTTTTAAAGTAGGCGGCTTACCGGTGAAAATAACCTCTGCATCTGTACCAATTCCTTCTGTTCCTTTAAAAACCTGCAATGTAACCTCATCACCGGCTATTTTTACAACCTGAGCAGCCCTTCCATTAACATATGCAAGTTCTTCATTGCCCACACCAGTTGCTTTTAAACTACATGTTGCCTTTGTTATTTTTGTAATCTTAGTATATATCTTTTGAAATGCTTGAGCCATTATTTTACTCTCCTTTCATCAAGAATTAATTCTAATTCCTTTTCAAAACTTTTAAAATTCTCTGATTCAAATTCACTGTAATTCATCTGTTTTAATACATTTATTATTCTTTTAAAATATTGAGACACTTTTTCAAATGATTCAAATTTATAATCTGATTCACATATTTTTATAACAAGATTAAGCATGTATCTCTGTCTTGCTAATGGTGTAATTGAATCTATTTTATCAAAAGCGTCCTGTTGCATAAGAACAAAATCTATTACCTCTGATTTCCAATAAGTTATATGATAATCAACTGGAACACCATCATCACCAAGTATATTTATCTGATCATAAGCCTCTTTGCCTCTCAATGTCCAGTTTTTTGCCTTAAATACATTACCAACCCACTCTTGCCCAACATTTTTTGATAAATACTCCTGTATTTCCGGATACTCCAAATATTTAGAATAACTATCAATTGGATCAACAGCCGGGTATCTCTTTGAATCTGCTCTTGACTGAGCTAAAGCGTAAAAACATCTTGCTGCCTTTTTAGTAGACTCTGTCACTGGCTCTTTTAAATTACCGCCAGCCGGAGATACTGTTCCTATAAATGTTACTGAACCAGTTTGTCCATTATTAAGGTATACTATACCTGCCCTTGAATAGAAGTTAGAAATTATAGCTGGAAGATCCATTGGAAAAGCATCAGGACCTGGCAACTCTTCAAGCCTGTTTGACATCTCTCTTAAAGCCTGTGCCCATCTTGATGTTGAGTCAGCAAGAAGTAAAACCTTTAATCCCATCTGTCTATAATATTCACCGATTGTCATTGCCGTATATACCGAAGCCTCTCTTGCCGCAACAGGCATATTTGAAGTATTACAAATAATAGTAGTTCTTTCCATAAGTTTTCTTCCAGTTCTTGGATCTATTAATTCTGGGAATTCTGTAAATATTTCTACTACTTCATTTGCTCTTTCTCCACACGCAGCAAATATAATAAGATCAGCCTCAGCATTCTTTGAAATGGCATGCTGTAAAACAGTTTTACCGCAACCAAAAGGGCCTGGTATAAATCCAGTCCCGCCTTCAGCCATTGGATTGAAGGTATCTATTATCCTGACACCGGTCTCCATTATTTTAAAAGGCCTTGGTTTATCCTTATAACATTTTATTGCAACCTTTACTGGCCATTTCTGAACCATTGTTACAGATACTTCTTCCTTATTTTCATTCACAAGAGTAGCGATTTTATCCGTAATTGTATATTCACCATTATTAACAATATCTTTTACTTCCCATTTACCATTGAGTTTAAAAGGAACCATTATCTTGTGATCGATCCAGTTTTCTTTTACACTTCCAAGCCAGTCCCCTGCAATAACAATATCGCCTTTTTTAACAAGCGGGGTAAATTTATATTTTATATTTCTATCCAATGCTTCTGTATATTCTCCTTTTTTTAAGAATATTCCAGTCTTTTTATCAAGATCATTCTGTAATCCATCAAAATTTTTTGACAAAAGCCCAGGACCTAACTCTATTTCAAGCATGTTCCCTGTAAATTCAACTGGCATACCAACTTTAACAGTTCTGGTGCTTTCAAAAACCTGAGCATAAGCAATATTGCCAACGATCTTTATTACCTCAGACATAAGTTTAGAATTTTCAATAAGAACATAACAAATTTCATTCTGGCTTACCGGTCCATCAACCTCTATTGATATAAGATTGCTTACAATTCCGGTTATTTTACCCTTTACACTCATTTCTTTCCTCCAACAACAAAAATTTCATCTGAAAAAGATATTTTACTTTTTATATCCTCTATTAATTTTGTTAAAATTTCCTCTCCAATTTCTTTCTTTAAAGAAAGCCATCTCTCTACTGATCTTAACTTTATAGCATAAGAAAATACAAAATTAGTAGAAAAAAAATCTTTTCCAACATATTCATCAAGGTAATCCCATCTTATTAACTCTTCCTCTTTTTCCCTTTTTATTAAATCACTACTCTCATAAACTTCTAATAGTTTTTCTATAAAATGAAATTCTTTTGAAAGTCCAAAATCATTACTATTGCTTTTTAAAATAATTTCATAGTAATCACCAGCGGGAATAATTTTAGTAGCATAAGAGAGATTGTTCTTTTTAAAAGATATAGCAGTTGTTAAATTTCTTAATAAAAGTTCAAAACTAAAAAAATCTCTTATAAATTGATTATCAATTGTATCAAGATAATTATAAAAAAATGTAATAAGCTCATCTATTTCTAATAAATGCGGATAGATTCTCTTTTCATTCTTTTTATTAAATAAAAATTCTGCTATAAATGGCAAAAAAGAATCCGGATCTTTTAAATTTTCTTTAAATTCTTCAAGTGTATAATAGGCTGGATATATATATTTTTTTTCGTCATCTAAAATCTCTTTTGTATTTATAATATTTTTAATATCATTAAATATATATAAAAATTTAAGATCATTAAAATCTCTTTTTGTCATCTCCTCTTCACAAAATTGTAAAAGATCCAATGAAGAAAAAAACTTATTTTTACTATCAAGAATTAAATCTATTAAACTGGAACAAAGATAATAGTATTGTTTCACTTTATTCTCCAAAGAGTATCTCTTTAGTTTTCGGCTTTAAAAACGATTGAAAAAATTGAACAAAATCAGAATCAGCAAAAGATAAGACAAAAGATTTATCTTTTGGTCCTATCTTAAAACCATTTGCCATTCTATTCTCAAACTTAATTTCAAGTCCTTTATTTAATTCTTCTTTTAATTTATTTTTAATAAAATCATCGAGTTCTTTTTTATATTTTTCTGGAATAGTAAGTTCTATTGAAGAGATATCCCACTTAGAAATCATCTCTTTAATTAATTGTTTTATAAATTCTATATCATTCATGCTTTTATTGATGCTATCTGAAATACTAAATTTTGATAAAAGATTAATGATTTCCTGTTTAAGAGTTGCGATTGATTGATTGGATGCCATTTTTATCTCTGAAACAACTCTATTCTTTAATTGTTCAGCCTCTTTTTTGGCATTATTTATTATCTCTTCTGCTTCTTTTTGGGCATTATTCAATATTAAATCCCTTTCCTCATTTGCTTTTTCAATAATATCTTTTGCCTCTTTTTTTGCCTTTTCTACACCATCTGTATATATTTTTTGTGTTAATTCAAGAACTTTTCCTTCCATAAAAACCTCTTCTCCTTAAATATATTTTATATAATATTCTAAAAATCTTATTTTAAAATTTTTAGAATTCTTTTCTGATTTAAGAATAAAATATTTAATAAAAAAAATCAAATAATTTTTTTATATTTTTATTCTATAATAATTTTATAAATCTCTTCTCTTACCATAACCTCAAGTATATCTTTATTAATCTTACCATCATTAGCCTCTTTTTGTAATATTTCTATTGCCTTTTGCGGAGTGATTCTATGTTTATATGGTCTATCAGAAGATATCAAAGCATCAAAAATATCTGCTATACACATAATTTGAGATTCTAAAGGTATCATATTTGCTGTAATGCCAAGAGGATAGCCACTGCCATCCATTTTTTCATGATGACATCTTGCTATTAAAGGTATTCTTTCCAATCCTTTGGGCCATTTTATAAGATTCAAGAATTTATAAGAATGTTCAACATGAGTCTGCATTATTTTGTATTCATCCCTTGAAAGGCTTCCTTTTGCATTAACAAGTTTTTCATACTCTTCAAGTTTTAAAAGTGCTATCTTTTTCTGGTCCAACAATTTGACCTCTGTTTCATTTGCTTCTTTTAGCTTTTCTGCTAAACTCTGATCCACATAAGTAGATGGTTGATTTGCAGCATATATAGCATTTCTCAACTCTTCTATTTTTTTTAAAAGATCTAAAAAAGAGTTTAATTCACTCTCTTTTTCTTCTAAATAGATATTATACTTTAAAAGTTCTATTCTACTATCAATATTTGATATCTCTTCAGAAAAAAGTCTTGTTGCCTTAAGTAAAATCTTTTCTGGTATACCTATTTTGCCAAAATCATGTAAAAGCCCGGCATATTTTATACATTTAATATCATCATCTGAAAATTTTACATCTTTTAAAGGCCCATCATTTATCATATTTATATATTCTGCAATAGCCACTGAAAGTTTACTTACCCTTCTTGAATGTCCTGCTGTAGTTGGATCTCTGCTTTCAACAGCATTTACAGAAGCCTCCATAAAAGACTCAAAAAGATCCTGAATCTCTTTATAAAGTCTGGCATTTTCAATTGCTATTGTAGCCTGACTACCAAGAGATCTAATTAATAACTCACACTTATGATCAAAATCTATGACAAATTCTTCTATCTTTTCTTTTGAATCAAGTATAACATTTCTATCTTTTTTTCTATTTATTAACTGAATTGCTCCTATTATTTCTCCCTTATGATTTACCATTGGAACAACAAGAATAGATTTTGAACGATAGTTGTTCTCTTTATCAAAAGATGAATTGAATTTATAAGGTAAGTCTTCAGAAATACTATAAGCATCTATAATATTTAAATTTTTTCCTGTTGTAATAACATATCCTGCCAGAGAATTAGTATTTATAGGCATTTTAATCTTTTCATATCTTTTCCCCAATGTGTCGCTTATTGATATTTCAAATTGCATTAATTTTTCACCACTACTTTTATCATGCTCTTTTAATACAAGATATATTGACCCACCATCAGAATTGGTAAAATCCTGAGCTGTTTTTAAAATTTCTTCCAACAATTTTTCAAGATCAGCCTGAGAAGAGAGATCTATACCTATTTGATATAAAGAAGAGAGTTCTTTTTCATATTCTATATCACGAATAGTATTTAAAAATGTAGCCAGAACCCTTGGATAAAAAAAAGGATACTCTATAAAATCAGAAAATTCATTATCAAGGAGATCCAGAATAACATTATCATTTTCTTTTAGAATAATTGCTATAACTCTTATATTATTTATTTCGAGTTCCTTTGGTAAAGGAAGATCCTTAGGATAAATATCCTTCCATTTTCTTTTTCCAATATTTGTAAAATCCACAAAAACAAGAGAATTATCTTCTAAATCAGAAAAAGAGGTATACTCTAAAAATATATTTTTTTGAGAAACAATATCTTTTAGCTCTTTTTTTATTTTTGGGTTATCCCCATAAAAATATAATACAGCCATTTATTTGTTGTCTTTCATAGTATTTATAATGAAATTACTTCATAAACACAAAAATTAAAATTTATAAATTTTAACTTACAGAGAAAATCAATTAATTTACAAATTTACTTTAAATGATATCATTTCTCTAAAAACTAATTTTTTCCTAAAAATCTATTTATTTTTTTAAATTATCAACAACTTCATCCATTGAAGTAATAATTTTATCAATTAAGCCATACTCTTTTGCCTCTTCTGCTGTCATCCAATAATCTAATTCAATATCTTTTGCTATTTTTTCTCTTGGCTGTCCAGTCTCTTCAACATATATATTTATGATTCTATCTTTAGTTTCCTGAATCTCTTTTGCCTGAATTTCTATTTCTGTTGCTCTTGCCTCAAAAAATCCTCCTATTAATGGCTGATGAATTAATATCTTAGAATTTTTTGTAGCATATCTATTACCCTTTTTTGAACCAAGCATAATTATGGACCCCATGCTTGCAGCAAAACCAGCTACTAATGTAATAATTGGAGACTTTATTGCCCTCATTATATCAAATATTGCAAAACCAGAAAAAACCTCTCCACCCGGAGAATTAATAATTACTGTTATTGGTTTTGTATTATCAATCCCATCCATTAGGAATAGTAATTTTATTATCTTTTCTGCTAATTTTTGATCAACAGAACTTGATATTATTATCTTTCTCTGCTCTAAAAATTGCTTTTCCATCATATTTTCAAAACTATTAGAACTATCCTTTTCCTCTTCTCCACAACCTCCAATAATCTTATTTTTAAAATATATCATTTTTACTCCTTAAAATATTATATCTATTTTAAATTTAGTTAATAATCATCTCTATTTCTATAATTATAGAAATTACAAATTTTAATAAAGATTGTCAAGTTATTTTTTATAAAGGTAAGACTTTCTTTCTCTACTTATTCTAAATTAATAAAATCTGCTTTTATATCTCTGTCATTTATTGTTAAAATACCAAAAGATTTATTCTCTCCATGCTTATCACCACATATTGCCCCAGGATTAAAAAAGTATATACCGTTTTCTTCTTTAAAAAATTTTTCATGAGTATGACCAAAACATATTAAATCCACATTATCAAATTCTTTTCTTATTCTATCCCTGAGATCCCATGGTGGTCCCCAGCCATGTATTAAGCCTATCCTTAATCCCTCTATCTCTAAATTAATCTTTGTATTAATCTCATACTTTACGATTTCGTCATCCATATTGCCAGAAACAGCATACACCTTTTTTTCAAAAAGATAGAGTTTATTAAGCCCATCGATCGAAACATAATCCCCGAGACCAAAAACATAATCAATTGATATATTCTTTATTTTCTTTACTATTTGATCATAAGGAAAATCTTTTCTTCTGGTAGGAATATGAATGTCAGAAACACATAAGATTCTGGTCATATATTCTCCTTCAATAGAATATATAATAGAAATTTATTTTTCTATCAAGTAAAATTTTAAATTTATCTGTTTTTTTTAGACTTCCAAAAGATTAAATTTAATGAAAGATATGATTCTGTTACAACAATTGTCTCTGTTAATATTTTTAGTAATAAGATATTTTTTACTTTTATAATATAATATAGAAAATATACAACAAAAGATGAGAAAAAAATATTAAAAAATATAAGTCCTATAAACAAAATACCCTGTAAAGAGAATTTTAATAAATCATTCTCTTTATTCTTAAATACAAAATACTTATGTGTCCAGAAACCAATAAAAGCAGAGCAGGTTCTTGATATTGCCTGACAAAAATAGACCTTAAAGCCTATTATCTTGTTAAAAAAATAGAAGATTATAAAATCAATGACAAAAAGAAAAGCCCCATTTATTAAATATCTAACAAATTGAATATTTAAGAAATATTTTACTGTTTTTATTAGAAATTTAACGAAATTACTCAAAATTAAAACCTTTATCCTTTATTTTAAAAAACTCAAAAATAGTTTAAATTGTTTCCACCATTTTAAAGGATTTCCCTTTATTATTCTTTTTAAAATATATCCTAATCTAAAATAGTACTGTAAAAAGGCTTTTCTCACAATCTTCTCGAGTCTTTCTTTATTATGAATTGTATCAAAACATTCTGGATAAAGTATATCTTTATTACCCCCGGACTGTAAATATTTTTGATAAAGTTCTGTATCTGGATATAAAGAGGAAATATGAAATGATGCATAATCTGGATTTAATTCCTTGGCAAATTTTATTGTTTCTTTCCAGTTTTCTTCTATCTCTTCTGGCAAGCCAAACATAAAAAAACCAGCTGTTTCAATATTATATTTCTTAGTAAGATTAAAACCTCTTTTTAATTCTTCCTTTGTTGTTTTTTTCTTTATAGAATCAAGAATTTTATCTGAACCGGACTCTACTCCAAAGTGTATTATTTTACAGCCAGATTTTTTCATTAACTTAACCATATCTTCATCTAATGAATCTGCTCTACCCTGACAACACCAATTTATTTTTAATTTTTCTTCGATTATCTTTTTACATAAAGATTTAACAAGGTCTTTATGTATTGTAAATTCTAAATCATAAATATAAAAATTTTTATATCCAAATTTTATTGCTTCTAACATTTCATTAAAGATCTTAGAGACACTCTTTTTTCTTACTCTTTTACCAAACATTCCCTGATAGCAATAAATACATTTAAAAGGGCATCCTCTTGATGCTTCGAGTGTCATTAAATTCTTACCGAGTATCTCATATTCATAATACTTTTTATATTTAAGAGTCAAATCAAAGGCTGGAATAGGAAGATTCTCTATATCAACATCTTTTTCACTCTTTTTTATATAATAATTTTTCTCGTTAAAATTTATACTATTATTCTTAATCTCTTCCACTAAATCACTTATATTATCCTCTGGCTCACCTACTATTCCATATCTAAAGCCGGTCTCTGTCATAAAAAAGTCTGGATATTGCGTTATATGGCCACCATAAATAATTGTTTTTTCTTTTGGTAATATCTTACAAAATTCAAGAAAATCCTCATAATTCAAATTGGGGCATTGCCATTTATAATATGGGGTAGATGTAATTATTACAAGATCACTATTTTCACAAAGAGTCTTGATTTCCTTTTTATCATAATAAACATTTGCATCATATAAGTATGGGATATCCCCCTTTTCTCTTAATATTGCACCGATTACAAGTAGATCAATAGGAGGAAAACTCCTGTTATATCTTTTACCTTTTTGACTTACTTTACCACCCCAATTAGGATTTATTAATAAAATTTTCATTATTATTTCCTTTTATTGGTAATTTTATTTCTTATTTAATATCCTCATCTATACTTTTTTCTCTTATTATATAATTAGGCCTATTTTTTGATTCAATAAACAGTTTTCCTAAGTACTCACCGATTATTCCTAACATCAAAAGTTGTAACGAACCGATAAAAAAAACACTAACAAGAAGTGTTGCCCACCCTTCTACAAACTGATTTGTTAATAATTTAATAAAAATCGATTGAATACCAAGAATAAAAGAAACTATTGCCATTAAAAATCCAAGAAAAATTGAGATCTTTAATGGCTTAACACTAAATGAAGTAATGCCAGATAAAGCAAACATAAACATTTTTTTTAGAGAATATTTTGATTTACCCCAGAATCTTTCACCTACTTCATATTCAATTTTATATTGACGAAAACCAAGCCAGGGTATCATTCCCCTCATGAATAAAAATGGCTCATTAATATCTTTTAGAACATTGACAACTTTACGATCGAGTAATCTAAAATCAGCAGCCCCAGGATCAATCTTAACATCAGAGATAATATTCATCAATCCATAAAATAATTTTGCTGTATTTTTTTTAAAAAAAGAAACTTTTTTTCCATCTTTTCTTATTGTATAAACAATTTCATAACCTTCTTTCCATTTTTCTATCATTAAATCAATTAATTCTGGCGGATGTTGTAAATCAGCATCCATCGAAATAACGCAATCCCCTTTTGCATAGTTTAATCCTGCTCTTAAAGCATTTTGATGACCAAAATTTCTTGAAAAAGAGATATAATTAATTTTCTTGTTGTTAGAATGAAGTCTTTTTAAAACATTTAAAGTTCCATCTTTACTACCGTCATCGATGAAAATTATCTCATAATCTGAATATTTTTGAAGATGTTCTATTAATTTTTCTGAAAGGATCTCTATGTTACCTTCTTCATTATAAGCCGGAATAATGACTGAAACTAAAAAATTATCCATACTGCTACCCGCTCCTAAAGAAATCCTAATTAAAGTAAAGATTTTTTGTTTTGCTTACCTATTTTTAGTTATCTTTTAATCAATTGATCTCTTACTGGACCAACAGAGATATATTTTATTCTAACGCCTATTAATTCTTCTATTTTTAGAATATATTTTTGAGCATTTTTTGGTAGATCAAAAAAATTTCTTACCTTACTTATATCTTCATCCCAACCAGGCATCTCTATATATTCTGGTTTTGCGTCATAGAGAAGTCTTGTGGTAGGAAACTTATCGATTACTTCCCCATTAATATTATATCTATCACAAATTTTTATACTCTCCTGACCAGATAATACATCGAGTAAGGTTATAGCAATTTCTGTGGCTCCGGTTATTTTACATCCAAATCTACTTGCAACAGCATCAAACCATCCTATTCTTCTTGGCCTGCCTGTAGCAGCTCCATATTCATTCCCTTTTTTTCTTATCTCTTCTGCCTTTTCTGAGAATATCTCTGTTACAAAAGGTCCTTCACCCACACAGGTAGAATAAGCCTTCATTACACCTATGACTCTTTTTATTTCATAAGGAGGAATGGATGTTCCTGCTGGTGCATAACCAGGAATAGGGGAAGAAGAGGTGGTATAAGGATATATGCCAAATTCTATATCTCTTAATGCTCCAAGCTGGCCTTCTAAAAGAATTTTTTTATCTTCATACATAGCCTCATGAATAATCGGTATTACGTCTTTAATGTATCTACTAATTTTCTTACCATTTGAATATCCCCATTCCAACATTTCATCAATGTCTACCTTGGGTTTATTATAAACTTTCTCTATTATCTGATTTTTAAATTCAAGATTATTCTTTAACCTCTTATATAAATAATCCTTATCAAGAAGATCTGATGCAAGTATTCCTACTTTTAAATACTTATCGCTATAAACAGGAGCAATGCCTCTTTTTGTAGAGCCGAATTTTTTCTCTTTTAATCTCTCCTCTTCATATTCATCCAATAAAATATGAAAAGGAAATATTATATGACATCTATCAGAAATCAAGAGATTATCTATTGAACCAATTACCTTTTCTATCTCTTCTATCTCTTTTGCTAAAGCTTCAGGATTGACAACAGTCCCATTTCCTAATATATTTATTGCCTTTTTATTAAAGATACCAGAAGGTAAAAGATGAAGGGCAAATTTACCATACTCATTCATTACAGTATGCCCTGCATTATTTCCACCTTGAAATCTAATAACAAAATCAGCAGAGCTTGCAAAATAATCAACCATTCTTCCTTTACCTTCATCGCCCCAGTTAATACCACAAATTGTTGTAATCCCCATTAATTATCCTTTAAAATTAGAATAGAATTTTTAAAAATATTTATATAAAATTTTGAATTTTGTCAACTTTTTTATAGAACCACTCTCTTATTGAATACAATTTTATTTTTAAGCAAAAGTTTTTTTAATTTTTTTTAAAAAAGTTGTAAAGGATTTTCTTAAAAATTTTGTGATTAATATATAGA
>DAONLM010000008.1:0-33377 GCA_035406685.1 Spirochaetota bacterium | reverse complement strand
TACTACTACTTATACTAAATTTTAAATTTATAAATTTAGTATATAATAAAATATACCAAATTTTAAAAAGGAGTTCTATATGGAAATTATATGCTCAAAAGAAAGCATCTTAAAAATATTAGGAATAGCAGAAAATGTTATATCAACTAAAAATAGCATATCAATTTTATCTAATATTCTATTAGAAGCAAAAGAAAACATATTAAAAATATCAGCTTCTGATAATGCTCTTGTTTTTTTTGGAGAGATAAATGCAGAGATATTAAAAGAAGGTTCTATCTCTGTATATTGTAACAGATTCTACTCTATAATAAAAAAAATGCCATCTGATGAAATAATTATAAAAGTAGATAATGAATATAATGTAACAATCCTTGCTAAAAATAATAATAAAATAGAATATAAACTAAAAGGAATAGATGCTGAAAAATATCCTAACTTAAATCAAGAAACAATGATGGATCATTTTTATGTAAAACAAGAAATTTTTGTTGATATGATAAGAAAAACAATATTTGCTATTGCTACTGGCTCAAATAGAAGATTTGTTAATGGTATACTATTTGAAAAAGAAGATAACTTAATAAAAATGGTATCGAGTGATGGAAAAAGACTTGCTTATATAAAAAAAGAATTAGATATTCCTTTTATTGGTAATTTTAGTATAATTATTCCACCTAAAATATTAAATGAAACATTAAAAATATGCAACAACAATGGTGATTTAAATATTGGAATAAGTAATAAAAATATATCTATTAAAGTCAACAATCTTACTTTTATCTCTAATCTATTAGATGCAAATTTTCCCCCATATAAAAATGTAATCCCAACAAATTATGTTGATAATTTTATTGTTGATAGAAAAAAATTTTTTGAGTCATTGGATAGAATTTCAGAAATAGGAGATAAAGATATAAATAAGATAATAATTTCATTAAACAATAAAGAGATGCACATCTATAATGAAAACGTGATATACGGATCAGGAAAAGAAATTTTACCAATAGAAATTAATGGTAATGAGATAGAAATGGCTTTAAATTTAAATTATATACTTGAAGTTTTGAATGTTTTATCTGGAGATCAGGTGGTTATTTATTATAAAGATCCTTTAAATACTATACTTGTAAAAGAGAAAGATAATAGTGATTATATTTATATAGCAATGCCAGTAACAGTATAAACTCAGGATTTATATAGTTGAATATATTAGAAATAGAAGCATTAAATTTTAGAAATTATAAAGATTTAAAACTTAATTTAACCAATAATAAAATACATATATTAAAATCTCCTAATGGAATGGGAAAAACCAATATAATAGAATTAATATTTTTTTTATCATATTACAGATCTTTTAGAAATGTAAAACAAAGAGAATTAATAAAAATTAATAGTGATAAATGTTTTATTAAGGCTATCTATAAAAGAAAAAATATTACAAATGAAAAGATAATAAAAATAGAGCAGAATAAAAAAGAGATAATAAATAATAATAAAAAGATACATAAAATATCAGAATCTTTTGCTGATATTATACCTATTCTTTTTTGTAATGAAGATATAGATATTATTACTGGTAGTCCAACTATTAGAAGAAAATTTTTTGATATGTTTATTTCTATTTTAGACAAACATTATCTTTTGTTTTTAAAGGATTACTATTCATTATTAAAACAAAAGAATTTTATTTTAAAAAACAAAAAAAATTTTGATTTATTAGATATTTATGATAAACAATTGTCCGAAATTATTTTGAAAATAAAAAAAGAAAGGTTAAATCTTATATTTTATATAAATCAATCTTTTTCTAAAAAATATGAAGATATAGGAGAATTTAATCAAAATGTTTCGATCTTGTATAATTCTAACTTTAAAGAAATGCAAGATGTAAATAGTATATATAATTTTTTAAAAAAAAATAGGGATAAAGATATAAAATTTGGATATAGTTTATATGGTATTCATAAAGATAACTATATTTTTTTAATGAATAATTTACCTTTTGAAAAATATGCCTCATTAGGCCAAACAAGATTGGCTTCTTTAGTATTAAAGTTAATACAGGCAGAATATATTAAAAAGAAATCTAATGATAGTCCTATTATTTTAATAGATGATGTTATATTAGAATTAGATAATAAAAGACAGAAAAATTTTATAAAAGAGATATTGGATTATGAACAGATTTTTATTACTATTTCTGATGATAAACATCTTCTTCTTTTTAAAGATATTAATGAACCAAAAGATATTATAGAGATTGATTATGGAAGAATACAGAAAATTTTTTCTTATTAAAGATGTAATTTTAAACTCAATCAATAATAAAAATTTAAAAAGTAGTATAGCAGTTAATTTATTACAAAAAAAGATAGAAGAAATTTTCGGTAAAAAGATAAAAGAATATATAAAAATAACAAAATTTTTAAATAATAAATTATATGTAGGATGTAGGCATCAGGGACTTGTGCAATCGCTTCTTTTAAATAAACAGAATATTTTAGATAAAATAAGAGATGAATTTGATAATAATATAAAAATAAAAGATATAATTTTTTATTTTGATTCTTCAAAATAGAAGAAAATGTTAATTTTTTGATACAAATTATCATAATCTTTCTTTTATTTACTTGACATTTTGTTATATAAAATGTTATTATTTTAACCCTTGAAAAGCTTTTTATAACATATTTAAATATATTAAAGATAGGAGAAATAAAATGAAGAGAACATATCAGCCATCAAAAATAAAAAAGGTAAGAGACCATGGCTTTAGAAAGAGAATGTCAACAAAAAATGGCAGACTTGTCTTAAAAAGAAGAAGACAGAAGGGAAGAAAAAGATTAACTGTTTCTCTATGATAAATAGGAAGAATAAATTTAAAAAAAAAGAGAGAATTAAAAAAAGGGAAGAATTTAAAAAAGTATTACAAGAAGGAGTTTTTTTAAAGTCTAAATTTTATAATTTTTGTTTTAAAAAAAATGATTTAGGCTTTAACAGAATAGGAATAGTGATAAAAAAAGTATATGGTAATTCTATTTTAAGGAATTATGAAAAAAGGATAGTAAGAGAATTTTTTAGAAATAATAAAGGCGTATTAAAAAAAAATTTTGATATTATTATTTTTATTAAAAAAGAAGCTTCTTTTTTAGAAAAAAGAGATCTTTTTAATAAGAAAAAAGAAGATTTTTTATATAATTTAAGAAGAATAGAAAATTTTTACTATGAAAATATTAAATAAAATCGCAGTGTCTCTTATTAAATTTTATCAAAAATATATTTCTATTCTGTTTCCTCCTTCTTGTAGATTTTATCCCTCCTGTTCTGAATATGCGAAACTTGCTTTTTTAAAGTATAACTTTTTTAAGGCATTAGGATTGACGATTTATAGAATTTTAAGATGTAATCCTTTTAATAAAGGGGGATATGATCCTTTAAAATAATTATTTGGAGAAAAAGATATGGACGAAAACACAAAAAGAACACTTATATTTATGATTATTTTTTCAATTTTGTTTATGGTAATAAATATATATTTCTATATGACCACTCCTAAAAAAGAAGCGGTTACAGAAAATACAATAAAAGAAAAAGAAGTAGAAGATAAGGAAATTAAGACAATAAAAAAAATAGATAAATTTATTATTATAAATAAAAAAGAATATAAAGAAAATATATTTTATGAAAATGAGAATTTAAAAATAGAATTTGATCAAAATGATGCCTTAGTAAAGAGTGTTTTTATAAAAAAATATTCAAACACAGATCTTATTAATAGTACCAACAATTTTGGCAGTCTAAAGTTAAAATTTGGCTCATGGAAAAATGGGATTGAATTAAAAGATTTAACAGGAGGGGATAACTTTTATAATTTTGAACAGCAAGGCAATAGTTATATTTTCTCTTGTGAGTTAAAAGATTTAAATAATGATAATATTTATATTATTAAAAAAATTTATACTTTTGATGATAAGGAATATATTTTTAAATTAAACATTGAAATATCAAACAAAAACGGTATTCCATTAAATTTTGATAATTCTGGAGTTGCTTATAGTATAGCGTGGCAGTCAAAATTTCAGAATAATGTTATTAATAAACAAAATAGAAAATATAATTATTACTCTTTTTTTAATGGGAAAAAGGTTATTAAAGTTTTAGAGAATTCAGATATAATAAAAAAGTCTAATAATAGAGTTGCGGAAATCAAAACAACAGGCGTAGAAACATGGTTAGCAAAAGAGGATAGATATTTTACAACAATTATGTTACCAGATTATCAGAATTATAACTATTTTTTTGATTATAGTGATATAGAGACATATAGTTGTGGATTTTCAAGAATAACTGATAAATCTATTTTAAAATCTACATTTTATATTTATAATGGGCCTAAATTAAGGAGCATTCTTAAAAAATATAATAATTATAGTAATGAAAATTTTGAAATTAAAAATTCCAACCTATCTAAAATAGTTCAGCCTATAATGTTTTGGATAGGAGACGGAATTGGATTTATTATAAATATAATTTATAAGATTTTTCGTAATTATGGAATTGCAATTATACTCCTTACAATTATAATTAAATTATTACTATATCCATTAACTCATAAAAGTATGGAATCACAAGAAAAGATGACTAAATTACAGCCAAAGTTAAAAGAGTTGCAACAGAAATATAAAGACAATCCAGAGGCTTTAAATAGAGAGACTATGAATCTTTATAAGAAAGAAGGAGTTAATCCCTTTGGTGGATGTTTGCCTTTGTTATTACAGATGCCAATACTTATTGCTATGTATCAATTACTAGATAGAATGGTTGAATTAAAAGGGGCGGGGTTTTTATGGATTAAAGATTTATCTTTACCAGATGCAATATGGACATTTCCAAATAATTTTGTGATACCATTAATCAATATAGGTAGCATTAATATTTTACCCATTGTTATGGTCGTAGTTCAGGTTTTATCCAGTCTTTTTCAGCCAGAAGTTCAATCGAATAGTCAAACAAAAATGATGATGTGGATGCTTCCTTTGATATTTTTCTTTTTATTTTATAATGTCTCTTCTGGGTTGGTATTATATTGGACAGTCATGAATATATTAACCCTTGGACAGCAACTTTTAAAAAAATATCTATTTCCTAAAATTTTTACCAAAAGACTTACTTGATAGTAGGAGGTATGTTATGATAGAGAGAGAATTTACAGGAAAAAGTGAGGAAGAGATTATAGAGAATGTTATTAATACTTTGAAATTAAAAAGAGATCAATTTAAAATAGAATTTGAAAACAAAAAAGGTATTTTATCCTTTGGGAAAAAGGAGATTGTAGCAAAGGTTTATTTTGAAGATGAACTTTTATTTGGTAATAGATGTCTTTTGTTTGTTAAAGATTTATTGGAAAGAATGAATATTGAAGCAAAAATTTATCTTATAGAAGAGGATGATGAAAAAGTTATTATTGAAATAGAGAGCCCAGATTCTGCGTTGGTTATTGGTAAACAAGGGAAAAATTTAGAGGCTTTACAGATAATAGTAAATTCTGTTATGAATAAAGATAGTAATAAATGGACAAAGATTGTTATAGATGTAGGAAATTATAGACTTAGAAGAGAGAAAATTCTTGAAAAAAAGGCAATAGATATTGCTAATCAGGTTAAAAAGACAAAAAAATCTGTTTTATTAGAGCCAATGAATCCTTTTGAAAGAAGAATAATACATATGACATTAAAAACAGATGAGAGCATAGAGACAGTATCAGAAGGAGATGGCTTGTTAAAAAGAGTAAGAGTCTCTTTAAAAGAAAACAAAGGATAATTTTTTTATGGTTGTAGAAGAATTACAGAATGTTTTTAAACTAAGGAAGCAGAAAAAAGAAAAAATTTTTATAGGCTCTTTTGTTAATAATCGTTTATTGGATTTATATATTAAAAATAATATAGATATTGTGAGATTTGATTTAGAAGAATTTGCTTTATCCCATAATTATAAAGATCGTAGAATGGTAACCTTTAAACAATTTAAAAATTTATTAAAAAATATCAATTTGTCTTCTAATATGAAATTTGCAATCGATATACCTTTTAATTATCTTTATAAAGAAAATCAGATATCCGGAATAGTTGATTTTTATGTAAATTCAAAGGCAGATATTCTTGTAATGGATTTAAGAGATGATATTATTAATATTATTTCCAGAATTATAAAACTCGATATTCCAGTAATTGTTAATTGGACAAATGATTTTAAAAATGAGGAATTATTTGAAAGAAATTATAAAAAGATATATGATTTATTATTAGAATGCACAAATATTGGTGTATTGATGGTAATTTTAAACTCTTTTCCAAAGAATCATATTGAAAAGGTAAGAGGAGATATTAATATTCCGGTTATATCTAATAATAAGAGTCATAATGCTGATGGATATTATTTTGAATTTTTTAAAATTTTTGATTTTGATGGTTATAGTCAATATATTAAAGATCTTATATTAGAATTAAAATAGATCCCTGATTTTTAAATTAAGAGGGATTTTAATGAAAGTAAAGACAAGGTATGTCTGTAATGAATGTGGTTACATATCTTCTTCCTGGATTGGTAAATGTCCTGAATGCCTTTCTTGGAATTCCTTTAAAGAAGAGATTATAGAAAATGATAAAAAGAGACTTCCCAGAGAAAATGGTAGTGAAAAAGCTATTTTTCATATTGATGAGATAGAGATAGGAGAAAAGTCTTTATTAAAATTTTTATCCGAGTCCTTAAATATTTTTTTTGGCAATGGAATTGTTAATGGTTCTGTTATATTACTTGCTGGTGAGCCAGGTATAGGCAAATCCACTTTTCTTTTATTTTTAGCAAAATATTTAAAAGATAAAAAGATTTATTATTTTTCTGGCGAGGAGTCTTTGTCTCAAATAAAAAGTCGAATAGAGAGAACAGGGGATAAATTAGACATTTTTATTTCTAATCTTTCAAACATTGATGAGTTAATACTTTTGTGTGAGAGAGATTTGCCAGATATAATTTTTCTTGATTCTATTCAGACGATCTATTCTAATATTATAGAAAATTCTGCTGGCACAATAAGTCAGATTAAATATTGTGCATCAAGGATTATTGAATTTTCTAAAAAATATAATATACCGGTTATAATCATCGGACATATAAATAAGGCTGGTGATATCGCAGGTCCTAAATTGATTGAGCATCTTGTAGATGTTGTTTTGTATTTTGAATCAGATTTAAAAGATAATTTAAGAGTATTAAGATCTATTAAAAATAGATTTGGTAATACAAATGAGATTTTATTATTTGAAATGGCAGATACTGGTTTAACTTACATAGAAAGTATTACAAATTATTTTATAGATATGAATGAGAAAGAGAAAGAGAGCATTGGTAAGTGCAAGAGTGTCATTATTGAGGGTAGAAAATTTTTAATTATTGAGATAGAGGCTCTTGTTGTCCCTTCAAATTTTGTCAATCCAAAAAGAGTTGTCGAAGGAGTTGATTTTGCTCGTGTAAATAGAATTATAGCAATTTTAAATAAACATTTAAATGAAAATTTGAACAATTATGATATATATGTCAATATTTCAAGAGGTATTAAAACAAAAGATATTGGCATTGATCTTGCAATAGCGGTGGCAATATATTCTTCAAAGCATAATTTTAATATAAAAAATGATGTTGCTTTTATTGGTGAGCTTTCTTTAACAGGGAGATTGAATAGTGTGAACAAAATCGAGCAGAGAATAAAAGAAGCAAAAAAATTAGGATTATCAAAAATTTATGTTCCCAAGATAGAGATAGAGGAAGATATACTATTTCAGATAGATAGAATTGATAAAAATTTTATTAATATTTTTAAATAAAAATGAACAAAAGACTTTTTTTATTTTTCTTATTAATTTTTTCTTATAATATTTATTCACAAGAGGATATAAAGATAGGCATATGTCCCCCTTTTAAAAAAAATACAAATCCTTTTACTGTTTTTTATAATAGACAGTTTGTATTCGAATTTCTTTCTTCTTATGATAATGAAAATTATAAGATAGAAATAGTAAATCCAACTGATTTTAATAGTGAAAATGAATACTATGAAAAGTGTATTGATCTTGTTTTTGAAAAAGCCATAGACTATTTATTATTTTCTGTTGTATATCAGGTTGAATCAAATTTTGTATTTAAGATAGAGTTAATTGATCCTTATAATGAAGATATTATTTTTACCAGAATATTTATTAAAAAAGACCTTTCTTTTTTTAATGAGGAACTTTTAACTAACATTGAAGAATTAATAAAAATTTTAAGAAATATTTCTTTAAAAAAGAGTTATAAAAAAAGAATTATTAAAAAAGAAAAGAAAAATAGTGAAGACTTTTTTTTTGAAAATAGAGACGTCTCAAAACACGAGATATTTATTCAAAATGGATTTTTTAAAATTCAACCAAAGATGATGAGTTTTTTTAATTGGTATATGGGTTATAATTTTATACCTTTTAAATTTGTTAGAATAGAGGGGGCTTTTTTTCTTGGAGCTGGTGGAATTGAGAATAGATTTGATTTTAAGAATATAAATTATTTTGAAAATTTTTTTCTTGGAACTTATGGTGCATTTTATTTCTTTCTTTCTGGATTTTTTATTGAGCCATTTGCCGGTTTTAAGATAGAAATTAGTTATGTTGTCAATGATTTTGTATATTTTTATATGCCAATAGATTTTGGATTAAGAATTTTTATGTCAAAAAAGGACTCTATAAGAATTGATTCTAATTTTCAGTTTTCTGCCTTTAATATAAATAAAGTTGAATGGGAGAATTTTTTTATAATAGGATTTTTAATAGGATATGCAAGAAAGATTTAAATTTGCGATTTTTTTTATTATCATTTCTCTTTTTTGTGCTTTTTCTAAAGAAAAAATAAATCTTTTTTTAGTTTTAAATTTTCAGAATAGTATAGAGTTGAATGAAATATTTTTTATTAATTATATTTTTGATTATTCTATCGATAGTTTAATGAAAAAGAATGATAGTATTAATATTTTTACTCATAGCACAGATTTAGAGACAGATAATATAAAAAATATAGCAAATTATATAATAACTAAAAAAGGATCTGGTTTTTTTTTCATTGATTGTAAAAAACAGGAAGATGTTATATATATTAATTTGAAGTTGTATACTGCTCAATTAGAAATGTTATATGAGAAAGAATTTGATATAAGAGGTATAAATGTATCAGAAAATTATATAGAAGAAAAGTTATCATTATTGATAAGTTATTTATTAGAAAGTATAGAGATTATATCTAAAAAAAAGAA
This sequence comes from Spirochaetota bacterium, assembly GCA_035406685.1. Lineage (GTDB taxonomy): Bacteria > Spirochaetota > GWE2-31-10 > GWE2-31-10 > MWDO01 > DAONLM01. The sequence continues at coordinate 24,040 of DAONLM010000008.1, read as the reverse complement.
TATTTTTACTTTAAACATTATTAAAAAAGAACCAGTTAAAAGAGATTTTCCTATTTTAAATCTTGCATTATCCGCTGTTTCTATAAAATTGTATTTTGATGCAAGGACAAATTCTAGGATATTTTCTTTTTTCCCTGTTAATCTTTTTTTAACTTTTTATCCTTTAAAATATTTTGAAATAGGAACATTTATATCATTTGATTTTGAAGATTTAATTTTTAAGTATAATTTTTATAATTCTAATAGATACGACTATTTTTATACTTCTTTTGTTTTTCTTTATGGTTTTTTTGCTGGTTTTTCTTTTTTCTTTGATATTTATCACTATTCACTCGGAATAAGTATTTATAATATATATTATGATTTGCCCCCAAAAACTGGACTTATTAAACCAGAAGATTATAGGGGGTATTTGTTACCTCAGATAGGCTTTTATAATAGACTCGATATTAAGATGTTTAAGATTTTAAATTATTCTATATTCTTTTCTTTAAAGACAGTTCCCTTATTTATAAAAGAGAATAACTATTTTTATTCAAATCCTTTTTTATTTGATTTTGTAATTGTGGAATTTTCTATACTCGGCTTTTCTATAAGTTTATAGTTTTATTCTTTTAGTTTTTCTATAGCATTATCTATCCTTATTAGGACTTTATCTATGCCAAGTATATGCATAATAGGAAATAGCTCAGGACTTTTATTTGTTCCAGTAATAGCAATTCTTAATGGCATAAATACAGATCCTGCTTTTACCTGAAATTCTTCTGCCAATTTATATAGCCTATTCTGGATTTCGTCATCACTTTCTTTATTTAAATCTTTTAGTATTTCTTTTGTTTTTTCTAATATTTTTAAAACAGTCTCTTTTTCTACTTTTTTTGGAATGATTGCTTCCCAATTTTTGTATTGAGGTAAGTCGCCAAACATAAAGTCAACAATATCAGTTGCCTCGTTAAGAGTTTCAATACGTGGTTGTATTAGAGGTAGTAATTTTTTTAAATAATCTAATTCTTCTTTTGTTGGTTGTGATGATATTAATTTTTTTTCTATAAAATATGGTAGTATTAAATCAAGAAATTTATCCTCTGATAATTTTTTTATGTAGTATGAATTAAAATATTTTAATTTTTGATAATTAAAAATAGCAGGTGCTTTATTTATTTTCTCTATATTGAATAGTTTTGATAACTCTTCAAGAGAGAATATTTCCTGTGAATCATTATATGACCATCCCAATAATGCTACAAAATTTAATAATGCTTCTGGGAGGTAACCATTTTTTCTAAATTCCATTACCTGTGTTGCCCCATGTCTTTTTGATAGTTTATGCCCATCTTCTCCCATTACCATTGGTAGATGAGCAAATATTGGCGGCTCCCATCCAAAAGCTTTATATAATAAAACATGATTTGGAGTTGAAGGGATCCATTCTTGTGCTCTTAAAACATGAGTTATTCCCATAAGATGATCATCTACTATATTTGCAAGATGATAAGTAGGAAACCCGTCTGATTTTAAAAGGATAAAATCTTGAAGACTTGAATTGTCTACTTCTATTTTTCCTAATATTTTATCTTCAAAAGAAGTTTTTCCTTCGACAGGCGCTTTAAATCTTATTACAGGGGTAATTCCCTTTTCTTCCATCTCTTTTCTTTCTTTTTCTGTGAGATTTCTACAATGTCTATCGTATCCTACTATACTTAATTTTTTTTCTTCTTGCTCTTTTTTTACTCTTTCAAGTCTTTCTGGGTCACAGTAACAATAGTATGCCCATCCTTTCTGGACAAGGAGTTCTGCATGTTCCTTATATATTTTTAATCTCTGGGATTGAAAATAAGGAGCATAAGGACCTTCTTTTCCTGGGCCTTCGTCATAGTCAATACCGATCCATTTAAATGTTTCAAATATATCTTCGAGTGCACCTTCAAAATATCTTGTTTGATCTGTATCTTCTATTCTTAAAATAAATTTACCATTATTAGCCTTTGCAAATAGATAATTAAATAAAGCTGTTCTTAATCCACCAATGTGCTGATATCCTGTTGGAGATGGAGCATATCTCACTCTTATCTCTTTTTTCATATAAAATTGTTTCTCCTTAATAAATATTGACTTTTAATTATTAAAATAGAATGAGTAGTATATAATAAATTTTTATTATTTTGTCAAAAAGTTTTAATTGGTTAACTTTTAACTTACTTCAAAAGGTTTATATTTTATGGCAATGGAGCCTTTTTTTATAAAGACTTTTGCCATATATATACTTTCTCCATTTTCAGAGATTAAGGAAGGCAATTCTTCTACAAAAATAAGATTTTCTTTATGAAATTCAATAAATTCTGTATCAGGGTTTAAAGGTTCAGAAATTAATATAAATTTATCATCTTCATAAGGATGTTTTATTGGAGAACCTACAAAAGTTCTACATTGTTCTTCTGAAAATTTTGTGTAGTTAAATTTTTCAATAGGAAAGATATCCATTTTTATCAGTGCTTTTTTTTCTTTTTCCAAGAGAGTCCTCCATTTTTCTTTTTTTGAGAATAATAATAATAATATCGATAAAGGTCAAGTAAATTTATAAATTTTTTATTTTTTGACAAACTCTAAAATTTAAAGTATATTAAAAATATGCTGGAAGTAAAGAGTGTAAATGAGGTTTTTCAAATAATAGAAGAAAATTTTAAAGAGATTCAGATAGAAAAAGAAAGTATTTCTATTGAGGAATGTTATTATAGAATTCTTGCAGAGGATATTTATTGTAAAGAGAATATTCCTCATTTTAATAGATCAATGGTGGATGGTTATGCTGTAAATTCTCTTGATACATTTGGAGCAACAGAATCAACGCCAGTTCAACTATTTAAAAAAGGTGCTATAAATATTGGTAAAAAGAGTGACTTAAAAATAGAGAGAGGAGAATCTGTTTATGTTCCTACTGGGGGAGAGATTCCAGAAGGCGCTGATGCTGTTGTTATGATTGAATGGACAACAGACTATAATGATGAATTTATATATATAAATAAATCAGTTCCTTCTGGGGCAGATATAATTTTCAAAGGTGATGATTTTAAAGAAAATGAATTATTACTTGTTTCAAATAGACTGTTGACAAATAAAGATATAATATTATTAGCCTCGCTTGGCATAAAAAATATTTTGGTAAAAAAGAGATTAAATATAGGAATAATTTCAACAGGAGATGAGCTTATTTCAATAGAAGAAAAAATAAGAGATAATAAGATTAGAGACATTAATAGTTATTCTATATTTTCCACTTTTAATTATAATACTTTTAAAACAATAAGATATGGGATTGTAGGGGATGATTTTAGTAGTATAAAGAGTATTCTTACAAAAGCCTTATTAGAAACAGATATTGTGATTTTATCCGGTGGTAGTTCTGTTGGTGAAAAAGATCTCTCTTTAAAAGTAATAAATTCTTTTAATAATAGTAAAATTTTTTGCTATGGAATTGCAATAAAACCGGGCAAACCAACTCTAATTGCAAAGATAGATAATAAGCCAGTTATAGTATTACCGGGGCATCCTTTATCCTGTTTTATGATTTTAAATTTTTTTGTTGTTAAGATAGTAGAGAATATGCTTGGTATAAATACCATTAAACAAACAATAGAAGCAATTCTTACAATGGATTATCCATCAAATAGTGGAAGGGATGAGTTAATCCCTGTAAATATTTTTTATAAAGATAAGAGATATTTTGCAATGCCTTTATTAAATAAATCTGGTTTAATATCTCCTTTAATTAAGTCTAATGGTTTTATTCATAAAAAGAGAGAAATAGAGATTTTAAAAAAAGACGATATCGTAGAAGTAAATTTATTTTAGGGAGGATTGTGTTTGGATTATTTTGTCAATCTTGAATTAGATATAGCATTAAAAAAATATTTAGAATTTATAGATATAAATTTAGAAGAGGAAGAGATAGATGTAAGAGATTGCTATAAAAGAATAACAAGTAGGGCTATATATGCTAAAAGATCCTCTCCACATTATGTTTGTAGTGCTATGGATGGAATTGCCGTTTGTGCTGAAAAAACTAAGGGAGCAACAGAGACGACTCCTGTTATATTAGAAGAGGGGATTGACTTTATAAGAGTGGATACAGGAGATCCAGTTCCTTCTCAATATAATGCAGTAATAATGCTTGAGGATTTGATAGAAATTGATAATAAATTTGTAAAGATAGTTAAGGGCATAACACCTTTTCAGAATATAAGAAATATAGGTGAAGATATTTATGAAAATGAGATGATAATCCCGTCAAATACCATGATATCAGCAGAAATTATTGGTTCTCTTATTACCTGTGGTATTCAAAAGCTAACCGTTTTTAAGAAGATAAGAGTTTCTATAATTCCTACTGGTGATGAGATTGTAGAATTTAATAAAAATCCTGAGATAGGGGAGATTGTTGAGTCAAATTCTTTTATTTTTTCTAATATGATAAAAGATTGGGGGGGGGAAGTTTTAACTTATAAAATTATAAAGGACAATTATGATAAAATAAAAGAGATTGTAAAAGAGGCAACTTTTTTAAGTGATATTGTCTTAATTATTGCAGGCTCATCTAAGGGAAGAGATGATTTGAGTTTTAAAGTTATCAATGATCTTGGAGAAGTTATTGTTCATGGAATTGCAATAAAACCGGGTAAACCTGCTATTTTAGGTATAATTTCTGGTAAGCCAGTAATAGGGCTTCCAGGTTATCCAGTTTCTGGAATTGTTATTATGAATGAGATAGTAAAAAAGATTTTTGATAAACTTAATTATAATTTTAAGAAATTAGAGATAATTAAGGCAACGATTGGTAAAAAGATAGTATCTTCTTTGAAATCAATGGATTTTGTAAGGACAAAAATTATTTATATTGATAATAATTTTATAGCAATGCCATCTGGGAGTTTGGCATCTTCTCTGGTAGATTATATAAAGGCAGACGGAATAATAAGAGTTCCTTTAAATAGAGAGGGATATTATGAGGATGAAATAGTTGAGGTAGAATTAAAAAGAGATATAGAAGAGATAAAAAATAGCATAAGTATTATAGGAAGTAATGATCTTGTTATTGATGAGATATATGATATTATGAAAAAAAAGGGACTTAAAAATAGTATTACTTCTATTAATGTTGGAAGTATGGGCGGAATTTTTGCTCTTAAGAAGAGAAGAACTCATCTTGCTACTTCTCATTTGTTGGATGAAAATGATGGAAGTTATAATATATCTTATATAAAAAAATATCTGTTAGATCAGGATATTGTTATTATAAAAGGGGTAAGAAGAATTCAGGGATTTATTTTTAGAGGAGATGTTAATTTAAGATCAATAAATGATATTGTGACGAAAAGATTAAAATACATTAATCGTCAGAAAGGTTCTGGGACACGAATTCTTTTTGATTATTTACTTAAAAAAGAGGGGATATCCCCTTTTGATATTGATGGTTATGATTATGAAGAGTTTACTCATATTGCTGTTGGTCTTCAAATAGTGACAGGAAGAAGAGATTTGGGACTTGGGATATATTCTATTGCAAAGATGTTTAATCTTAATTTTTTACCAGTATGGGAAGAGGAGTACGATTTTATTACCAGAAAGGAGTATCTTGATATTGAGATGATAAAATTATTCCTTGAGATTTTAAATTCAAAAGAGTTTAAAAAAAGAATTGAAAATATAGGTGGATATAAATGTGATAATAGTGGCGAAATTTTTTATTTGAGGTAGGAAATGCAAGAAGATTTTCAAGTTGTTTTTAATAAAGCATTAAAAATTGTATCTATTTCTCCTCAGTTTGAGAAACCCTTATTTTTAAAATTAAAAAGATATGGTTATGATGAGGATATTATTAAAGAGGTTATATTAAAACTCAAAGAGTTAAATTATATTAATGACTATGAGTATGCCAAAAGTTATGCAAAAATGCTATTTGAAAAAAAAGGATATAGTGAATCTTTTGTTTTTAATAGATTAATTCAAAAAGGTGTTGATAAAGATATAGTATCAGATGTTATCAAAAGTTTAAATAGAGATATAAATAAAGATGAAATTTTATTAAAATTTATAAAAAAAAATAGGAGTAAATTTAAAAAATATTTAGAAAATAATAAAGAGAGAGATATTATAAATACTTTTTATAGATATGGCTTTCAATTAGAAAATTTTGATGAGGTATTAAGCCTAACTAAAAAAATAGTAGAGGAATAATTTTTACCATTCATCAAACATATTTTTTCTATCAAAGTCTGGAATATATCTATCATCTCCTTCTATATATTCCTGCAAATATACATTCTTAAAAGAGAGATTTTTTATTAAATCAATAACTGTTTCATATTCTTTTTTTGTGATTTTTCTATTAATCTTTTCAAATCCTTTTTTTAAAAAGGTTGGCGTATATTGTGACATTACACTAAGAAATATTGTATTTCCAAAAGTAAAGTATAGATTATTGATAACCTCAATGCTATTTTCAATAAAATTTGGCATTACCAGATGTCTTACAAGTGTTCCTTTAATTGCTTTACCATTTTTTAGGGTAAGATTTCCTTTATTTTTATAGATAAATTTTAGTCCTTCAAGTGCTATTTTAGGATATTCTTCATTTTTTAAACAATATAAACTTGCCTCTTTATTTGCAAATTTATAATCAAATAAATAAATGTCAATGTATGGAATACTCAATTCTAAATTATATACACTCTGATAACCGCTACAATTGTAGATAAAAGGGATATCATATCCCATTTTTTTTATGTATTTGATTGCTTCAATTATATGAGGAAGAAAGTGATCCGGAGTTACAAAATTTATGTTTTCAGCATTTTTCTTTATAAGAGTGATGATAATATCAATAAATTGTTCAAGATTATAAATTTTTTTATTTCTCGGATTTTGACTTATCTGCATATTTTGACAGAAAGGACATCTTAATGAGCAGCCTGTAAAAAATATTGTGCCAGATCCATTTTTAAAAGATATAGGAGGTTCTTCTCCAAAGTGTAATAAGGCAGCATCGATACTTACTTGATCACTTTCAAGACAGAATCCTCTTTTTTCTTTTCTATTTACATTGCAATTTCTTGGGCATAAATTACAATTTTGGTATAAATCTAATATTTTTTTATCACTCATTTTGTGTTAAAATGTTATTTCAAAAGATATATAGTTTTTAATTGGCATTTCAAATTCTTCTATATTTTTTACTACTGAAGAAGGTGGACCTTTTTTTAAGATCTCTCTAAATTTTTCCAATGTCTTTTCTGGTCCTATTGCATAAACTTCAACATCTCCGTTATAGAGATTTTTAACATATCCTTTTAATCCTAATTTTAATGCCTCTTTTTGTGTCCAGTATCTATAACCAACTCCCTGTACTCTACCGCTTACTATATATTTTCTGGCTTGCATAAATACCCTCCAGAATTTATAAAAAAATTTTATTCTACTGTAACTGATTTTGCAAGATTTCTTGGTTTATCTATGTCACAACCTAATTTTAATGCTATATAGTATGCCAGTAGTTGTAATGGTATTATTGTTAATAATGGTGAAAAAATTGGATCTGTTTTTGGTACTGTAATTATATCATCAGCAAGTTTTTTTAGATTTTCGTCTATTTCATTACAAATTACAAGTATTATCCCTCCTCTTGCCTTAACTTCCTGTATATTAGATAATGTTTTTTCGTATAGATGATCTTTTGGTATAATAAATATAACAGGTGTTTTATTATCAATTAATGCAATAGGCCCATGTTTTATTTCTCCAGAAGGGAGAGCCTCTGAATGTAAATAGCTTACCTCTTTTAATTTTAATGCCCCTTCTAATGCAACTGGATAACTTATCCCTCTACCTAAAAATAAAAAGTTATTTAGTTTGTAATATTTTTCTGCTAATTTTTCTATCTCTTCTTTTTTAGAGAGTATTAAAGAAACTTTATCTGGAATTTTTTCCAGTTCTGTAATTAATTCTATTCCTCTATGTTGACTTAAATCTCTCATTCTTCCCATAAGTATTGCAAAAAGATAAAATGCTACTATTTGAGAGGTAAAAGCCTTTGTACTTGCTACTGCTATCTCTGGACCAGAATGTATATAGACTCCTCCATTACTCTCTCTTGGTATACTACTTCCAACAACATTGCATATTCCAAGAACCTTGCCTCCTTTTCTTTGAACTTCTCTCATTGCAAGAAGAGTGTCTATTGTTTCTCCAGATTGGCTTACTGCAAAAAATAGAGTATTTTTTTCTATTATTGGATTTTTGTATCTATATTCTGATGCAATTTCTACTCGGACATTCATTCTTGCTAATTCTTCTATTGCATAAGCGCCTACCAGTCCTGCATGATAACTTGTTCCACATGCAATAATATTTATTCTTTCTATTAGAAATAATTCCTGTGGTGTTAAGTTTAAACCGCCTAATTTTGCTGTGCCTATGTTATGAATTATTCTACCTGCAAATGCTCTTTTAATACTTTCTGGCTGTTCACATATCTCTTTTAACATATAATGGGGATAGTCCCCTTTTTCATAAGCATCCAGTCCCCATACCACAGTATCTATTTTTTTATCTTTTGTTTGAAGTCTAAAATCCTTTGTAATAAATTTATTTTTTTCTAATTTTGCTATTTCATAATCTTCAAGATAAACAACATCTTTTGTATGTCCTAAAAAGGCAGATACATCACTTGCTACAAACATTTCGTTATTACCAATCCCAATTACAAGAGGGCTTCCTTTTCTTACAATCATAAGATAATCTGGCTCATCTAAACAAAAAGCAACAATACCATAAGTTCCCTCAAGCATTGGAAGGGTTTTGTAAAATGCTTCCTCAAACGATCCATTATAGTTTTTCTCAATAAGATATGCTATTACTTCTGAATCAGTCTCACTTCTAAATTGAAATCCCTCTTCTATCAATTTTACTTTATGATATGCATAATTTTCTATTATCCCATTATGAACTATTGCAAATTTTTTATTAAAACTTAAATGAGGATGAGCATTTTCATCTGATACTTTTCCATGTGTTGCCCATCTTGTATGACCTATTCCGAGATTACTTTTTAGATTATCTGGAATATTTTTTTCAAGATTGATTATTTTACCGGTTTTTTTTATTGTTTTTATTTCATCTTTTGTTATTACCGAAATTCCAGCAGAATCATATCCTCTATATTCAAGTCTTTTAAGACCTTCTATTAAAATAGGAACACAATTATTATCTCCAAGATATCCAATAATGCCACACATGTTTTTTCCTTTTAATTTGCCTTTTCAAAGGCTTCTTCTTTTATTTTTGTAAAAATATTTTTTATCTCTTCAATATTTGGGATAAATTCATATTCTAAAAGATCTCCTATCATTATAGAATCATTATTTTCAATAGCATTCATTAGATCTTTTAAATGCTCTGTCATAGTTTTAAAAAACATTTCAAAAGAGACCTCTTTTACTGTATATTTATCAAGATGAAGTTTTGAATCTTCTTTAAAAATTGCAAATAATCCTATGCTATTTTCAAGTATATTCGCTAACATTTTTATTATATTCATTGCCTCTTGATCTTCGCCTGTTTGAAAAAGAATTGGGACATTTGATATTTTAGGCACTATTTCATCAATTAATTTGATTAAAGAATTTATATTATCAAGAATAAGTTCTCTATCAAAAAATTTGTATGTATCTTGTAACCATTTTTTTATATCACTTATAATACTCTGAATGTTTTTTATCTCTATTAAGGCATATTCTTTTTCTTCTGTTTTTAGAGGAAAAGACTCTGGCTTTATATTTTTAAAAAAACTATAAATTTTATTGTAATGATCATAAAATTCTTTGCCTAAATTTATAAGATATTTTTCTTTTTCACTGGAAAATATATTTATTATCTGGATAATTCCATCATTCATCCATTTTAGGGATTCAGATATTTTTGAGAAAGAGGATTCCCATTTTTCACTATTTATTATATCCAATAAAATATCTGTAAATTTTTCTATTTGATTTATCGATAACATAGTAATGCCATATATTCCTTTTGTCTCTATTTCTAATTTATTTATATTCTCTATTGGTATATTTTTAAGTTTTTTTTCATCAGCATAGGAATGTTCTATTTCATTTATATATATGGCAGTAATAAATTGTTGAGGATTTGCTTTACTTGCATAATCTGCAATAGCATTTATAATGTCTAATGCATTTTCTTCTTTTTCCAATTCAAAAGGAATTTTTTCCCCATTTATAAAGATTTCCACTTTAGTTCTCCCATATTTAATAAATTTGTTTTTTTATACTTAATTTTTTTATATTTGTCAAAGCAAATAATAGAATTTTTGTAACTTAGTATGTACTTGTTAAAATTTTAATCTATTTTTAATATTTTACCAAGTAATGGAGTTTTAACATATATTGCTTTATGAGGGCATACTTCTTGACAGCAGAAACATCTTATACATTTTTTATAATCGTATACAGGTGGCTTTTTTGGGTTTTTAAAAAATATTGCCTTTTCTGGAACAGGGCAACTTTTTACACATATTCCACATTTTAAGCATTTTGTATTTAATATTTTTGGTTTTTTTACTATATAATTTTTTATTGGATTTAAAAAATTAAAAAGAGTACTTGTTTTACTTCTTGGTATATTAAATTTTTTATTTATAAGATTTTCGATATTATCGCCCACTATTTCTATTTCCTCAAAAACATATGTCCCAAGTCCATATTCTTTACCAATAACATTTGTGTATACATATTCTGGATTAAGATTGATTAATTTGCAAAAAACAGCATCCACTGCTACTGGATCATCAGAAATTATTATGGTATTCATTTTAACCGGATTTCCACTAGTAGGACCATTTCCTTCCATTGCAACAATGCCATCCATTATGTAAAGTCTTGGTTTTAGATATAAATTTAGATCAACCAGCATCTTTGAAAAATTATTTGAATTTGGAATTTTTAAATGAAAGAGGGCTTTGTTAAGTCCAGCCACACAACCAAATTGATTTTTTATGGCACCAGTAATTCTTGTTAACTGATGAGCCTTCATTTTGGGTAGGCTTATAATCCCATCTACATTTAATACCCCTTTTGCAATAAAAAATTGTTTTGAATAGTGTCCTTCTGAAAAAGTTATATTTTCCCCATTTTCAAAGTCAGACATTTCTATACCATATTTTTGAGCAACTTCATAGATCATAGACTTTTTTGCTGCACTTATTGGGGAGTCAAAACCTGGCGAATCTCCATAAGTCACTTTTATATTATTTTCAATAAGTATTTTTAAGACTGCTTCAAATATTGCTGGATGGGTACATACTGCATTCTCTGGTTCTTTGCCAGAAATTAGATTTGGTTTTAAAAGAATTTTTTCATTTTTTTTGACAAATTTTTCTATACCACCTAAAAGAATTATCCCGTTTTTTATTGCAGAATATACCATATCAATATCATATTCTTCGCATTTTATAACAGCAACTTTTGGCATTTTTTATTATCCTTGTAAAAAATATTTATTAAATTAATTTTTTATCTTTTAAAAAATTTCTAATACTTCTATCATAAGTTCTTTCTGCTTCTTTTGAGAAATAGCAGGCTGGCAGTTCATTATTTCTTCTATGATATAGAAGACATTCACAGCAGATACCTTTTCTTGAACATGGTGTATATGTGCAGTTACAATTTTTTAAATTTATTTCTTTTTTGCATTCCATATTTTTCTCCCTGATTTTTAAAATTTGTTATAATTATATCATTTTTTTCTTTTTTTGAAAATAATTAACTTTTAGAAATCTATTTTTTCTTGACATTTTATTAAAATATTTATATATTTATCGCATTAGTTTTTATTTTAGGAAAGATGGCTGAGTGGTTTAAAGCGGCGGTCTTGAAAACCGTTGAGGTGCAAGCCTCCGGGGGTTCGAATCCCTCTCTTTCCGATTTTTTAGGAGAGGTGCGAGAGTGGTCGAATCGGGCGCCCTGCTAAGGCGTTGAACGGGTAACTGTTCCAAGGGTTCGAATCCCTTCCTCTCCGATTTTTTTTGGAAAGTTGTCTGAGTGGTTGAAGGAGCACGATTGGAAATCGTGTGTACGTGTAAAAGCGTACCGGGGGTTCGAATCCCCCACTTTCCGAAAAAATGAGTCTATAGCTCAGGTGGATAGAGCATTAGATTGCGGATCTAAAGGTCAGAGGTTCGAGTCCTCTTAGACTCGAATTTTTTGATTTTTGGAGAGATGCGAGAGTGGTTGAATCGGACGGACTCGAAATCCGTTGTGCCCATAAGGGTACCGAGGGTTCGAATCCCTCTTTCTCCGAAATTTTCTTCGGCGATGATCTTAGGGACTCATATAGTTAAAGGGTTTCAAACCCCGCCAGGACCGGAAGGTAGCAACGGTAGAAACATCTTTTTCGTATATGAGCAACTCTAAGGGAGCCGAAGATTTTATATAAATGGATTTTTTTTATGGCTTATGAGGTAACTGCTTCAAAATTTAGACCTCAATCTTTTGATGAGTTGGCTGGTCAGGAATTTGTCTCTTCAACATTAAGAAATTCCATACAAAATAAAAAAATAGCAAATGCTTATTTGTTAAGTGGTCCTCGAGGAGTAGGTAAGACTTCTACAGCAAGAATTATAGCAAAAGCATTAAATTGTGAAAAAGGACCTACTCCTACTCCTTGTAATGTCTGTTCACAATGTGTTACAATTACTGCTGGTAATAATAGTGATGTAATCGAGATAGATGGAGCTTCAAATACAAGTATAAACGATATTAGAGTAATTCAGGAAGAAATTTTATATCCTCCTATTAGTGGAAAATATAAGGTATACATTATCGATGAGGTTCATATGCTTTCAAAACAGGCATTTAATGCTCTTTTAAAGACAATAGAAGAGCCTCCTCCAAATGTTGTTTTTGTCTTTGCAACAACAGAAATAAATAAGGTTCCTTCTACTATTAGATCAAGATGTCAGCAGTTTAATTTAAGATTAATTCCAGTAGAGATAATTTATAGTTCATTAAAAAAAGTTCTTGATAAGTATAATGTGAAATATGAGGATAAAGCCGTTAAATGGATTGCAAGAGAAGGAAAAGGTTCCATGAGAGATGCTTATACTCTTCTTGATCAGGTTATCGCCTTTTGTGATAACGATATTACAATGGAAAAAATTCAGGAAAAATTAGGATTAGTTGGCGATGAGAAGATAACAGAAATTGTTTCTTTTATTGTAAAAAATAATAGTTATTCTCTTTTGGGCTTGTATAATAATATAATAGAAAATGGAGTTTTTCCAGAACAGGTAATTATAGAATTAATTAAATTTTTTAGGCTATTACTTTTAAAGAAATTAAATATATCCAATTCGAATCTTTTTTATGAAGAAACTGATATTTATAATTCTTTTGTTGAATATTTTTCTGTTGAAGATATTGAAAATATTCTTGAAGTTCTTTTTTCTTCTTATGAGAAGAGCAGATATTCTGTCGATATAAGATTAGAGATAGAATTAACTTTATTAAAACTTTTAAAATTTAGAGAATTTATAAGACCTTCCCAGATCTTTAGAGAGATTAATAATTTAAAAAATACTCTATTTGAAAAAAAAAAATTAAATGATAAGGCCCCTATTTTTCAAGTAGATGAGAAAAAAGAAGATAAGATTTCTAATAAACAATCAGAATCTATAATAATTCCTGTTGAAAAGAGTGATATTATTAAAGAATTAAAAAATAGAATTTCTCCTGCTAATGTTGATTTGTTAGCATCTTTAAATAATATTGATTTGATAAAAGAAGTAGAGAGTAACAAAATGAATCTCTTTTTTTCAAAAGAGATTTATTATGATGTGTTTGTTAAAAATAGAGAATTTTTAGAAAATGAATGTAAAAAAATATTGGGCGGTAAGAAATATACTCTTGAAGCATTTTATAAGCCAGAATTAAAGAAAGAAAGATCGCCGACAATAAAGGAGATTAATATTTCGAGAATTAAAGAGATATTTAATGGTAAGGAATTTATGTAGCCTTTAAGATGTAATTTTTTTGACAAAAATAAGAATTTTGAATATATTTTTAGATGAAGGAGAATCAGTAATGAATATTTTTGATATTCTGAAAGATTTTAATTTAGAAGGGATTAAAACTAAAGGTAAGGATATTCTTGATTCTTTAAAAAAAATTCAGTGCACAGGAGAGGCTGGAGCTGGTTTTGTAAAGGTAACTGTTGATGGAAATTTTAATATTGTTTCTATTGATTTTGATGTTAATAATGAGTTAATAAAACAGGATTTAATTGTGTTTAAAGATTTAATTATAGCAGCTCATAATAGTGCTGTTGAAAAAATCAGAGAAGAAATACAAAAACAGATTGCTGATAATTTTTTTCCAGGACTCTTTTAATGAATGAGATAGAAACTTTGGTAAATTTATTATCTAGACTTCCCGGTATTGGCAAGAAAAATGCTTTAAGATTATCCTATTTTTTGATAAATAATAAAGATTATACTAAAGAATTAGTTGATGGCATTTCTCTTGCTATCAGTAAGATATCTTTTTGTTCTATTTGTGGTAATTATACCACAGTGGACCCATGTAATATATGCACATCAGAAGATAGAGATAGAAGTATATTGTGTATAGTAGAAGAGCCGAAGGATCTAATTGCCATAGAAGAGACTAACAGTTTTAATGGTTTATATCATATATTGAATGGAGTTATAAATCCTCTCGAAGATAAAGGTCCTGAGAAGTTAAGGATAAAAGAATTATGTGAAAGAATTGAAAAAGGCAATTTTAATGAAGTATTAATCGCAACAAATCCGACAGTAGAAGGTGAGGCAACTTTTTTATATATTAAAGAAATTTTAGAAAAATACAATTTAAAAATTTCAAGAATAGCAATGGGTATTCCAATGGGAGGATCTCTTGAGTATGCAGATAAATTCACATTAGGAAAAGCGATTCAATCAAAATTTTATTTAAAATAATTTTTTGTAAAATAGAGGGATTAATTATGAAAATTAAATATTTTTTATTTGTATTTTCTTTATTGTTTTTTAATTGTTTTCCTTATGTTTATTTTGATAGAACAAAAGTTTTATTAGAGAATGTGGATGTTGATCAAACTTTATGTATTTCTGAAGTCGAATTAAAAGAAGGGGGTTTTGATTCTATTTTAACTTTATGGGCATTAAGAGATCAGATTATAACTCCAGAACAGGCTCAAAGGATATCTGATCAATATTTTTCTTATATTGATAATTTAGATACAGAATTTGGTATATGGCATCTTGCGTGGGCTATTTCTAATTTTTATAGATGGGGATCCGATGAGGTAAAAAGCGTTTTGGAAAACGCTTATCTTGATGCGAAAAAAAGACCGGAAAAATTAAAAGATTTTAAAAAGATTGCTAATGAACACATAAATGGGGATAAAGTTTATTGTGGAGATATTCATGATTTAGGTAGATATTATGCTCAAACTCATATTATTGTAAAAGGCAATAAAAAGTATGTTCAATCTTTTAACGAATATTTAGAAAGAAAGAAAAAAGAAAAGAAACTTAATTTTAATAAAGAAGAATGGCTTTTAAAATGTGAAATGTTAAAAAAATAAAAGAGGGTTTTTATGTCTATTGATTTTTTTATTAATGCAATTTCGCCTATTGATGGTAGATATTATGAAAAGACAAAAGAGTTAAAAGATTTTTTTTCAGAAAAATCTCTTTTTTCTTATAGAATTTATGTAGAGACTCAATATTTAATAAAATTAATTGAGACAAGAGAATTAAATATAAGAAAAATAACAGACAAGGAAAAAGAGATTTTAGAAAACTTGCATAAGATTTCTGATGAAGATTGTAGAATAATAAAAGAGATTGAGACAAAGGGATATAAAGAGATACCCGCAACAAATCATGATGTTAAGGCAGTAGAATATTTTATAAAATTGAAATTAGATGAGAGTTCTTTGAAGGATATAAAAGAATTTGTACATTTTGCTTTGACAAGTGAAGATATAAACAATATTGCTTATGGTTTAATTATTAGAGATTCTATCAATGAAAAAATTTTCCCTTTACTTATAGATTGTTATGCTAAAATTTATGAAATTAGTATTAAATATAAAGATCTTCCGATGTTAGCAAGAACTCATGGGCAGCCAGCTTCTCCAACTACTTTTGGAAAAGAGATGTTGGTTTTTGTTAAGAGATTGAAAGACGAATTTTTGAATTTATACAATCAAACAATTCTTTTAAAGTTAAATGGTGCTACCGGAAATTTTAATGCCCATAATATCTGTTATCCAGAGATTGACTGGATAGAATTCAGCAAAGATTTTATATTCTCTTTTGAAAAAGAAAAAAAGACTATTCAGAATGAACACTATTCAAAATTACCTTTAAAAGTTGATTTTAATTTGGTAACTACTCAGATAGAACCTCACGATTCTTATTGTAGGATATTTGATTCTTTCAAAAGAATTAATACGATTTTAATAGATTTTTGTATGGATATCTGGAGATACATTTCTGATGGATGGTTGAAACAAAAAGCAATAAAAGGAGAGATCGGTTCTTCTGCGATGCCCCATAAGGTAAATCCAATAGATTTTGAAAATGCCGAAGGTAATTTAGGAGTGGCAAATTCTTTATTTAACTTTTTTTCAAGTAAATTAATGATTTCAAGATTGCAGAGGGATTTGAGTGATAGCACTGTTTTAAGAAATATTGGTGCTGCTTTTGCTTATTCTTTTTTGGCTTATAAGTCCATTATTAAGGGCTTAAGTAAGATTGAAGTAGATCAGAAAAAAATTTTAGAAGAATTAAATAATACTCCAGAAATATTAGCAGAGGCATATCAGAATGTTTTAAGAAAAATAGGTTTTGATAAACCTTATGAATTATTAAAAGAGATTACGAGAGGTAAAAAGATTGCATTAGATGATTTTCACAATCTTATAAAAAATTTAAATATAGATAATGAGACAAAAAATAGATTGTTATCTTTAAAGCCATTTGATTATATTGGGCTTGCTTCCAGAATCGTTGAAAAATTTGATAAGTTTATTCAATAATTATTTTATTCTTCCTCTATTATAATCCCTTCGTAAGTTTCTACCTCAAGAGTTCCTTTTTGCCACTCATTAGGATTAAGACCTGCTTTCATACAGAGATGGGATAAAAAATCTTTTTTATCTGGCAATTGTTCCCATACCTGAGGTAGAAAGGTTGCAGAGAAAAATCCTTTTTTTATTATTACTCCGTGTTTTTCTGGAATTAGTTTTTCTAACAGTTCGTTTATTGTCTTGTATTCTAATTTTTCTGGCTCTGTAAGAATTGTTATTTCTATTTCTAAATCTTTAATCTCATTTTGTGTTACAGGAAGAAATCTCGGATCACCATAAGCAGCATTGTATGCATTTTCTATAATTGCTTGATAAAGAGGTATTATGGGCATTATGTATCCTATACAACCTCTTAATTGTCCTTTTTTGTTAAGCGTTACAAAGCAACCTTTTTTTTCTTTTAAAAAATCTGGAAGTTTTTTTATCTCTTCTTCTGTGAGCCAAACTTTTTTTGTTTTCTTGATTATTGTATTGCGAGCAAGATTTATTAAAAAAGTTTTATCTTCTTTGCTAAAAGTCATACCAATCTCCTTTTTTATTTTTTTTATATTATATTCTTAATAAACAAAAAAATCAATAAATATTTTTATTTATAATGTTTCACGTGAAACATTAATTAAAATAACATTTATTTTATATATTTAAAAATATTATTTCTTAATTGACAACTATAAATTAAAATGATATTTATTTTAGAAATCAATATAAAAAATATTACTATTTTAAGGATGTTTTTATGATGGAAAATAATAACAAACAGGATGTAAAAAAACAAAAGCAAGATTCTCAATCTTTTTCTTTGAGAAATATTATTATTACGATTGTTATTGCTATTATTATTTTTTCTTTTATATTTATGGGTGGCCCTCTTACTGGATTGTTTTACTTTATAAGAGACATTGGCAAAGAGAAAATTAAAAATCCAGATGGGACTATTTCTATTCCAAAGGATGCTCAGGTTGGAGAAAATTTTCAAAATCCTAACAGCTATGTAGGAAGAGTAATGAATGAAAAGATTCAGATAGGAAGACAGGATGAGTTTAATATGTATCTTCAATGGATTATGTCTGATAGGAATCTGGATCCATATACTAAATATCAATATATAAGATATTATTATGATCAGGCAATTAATAAGATAATAGGAATGTCAAATGCTAAGAAGATGAATCTTATTATTTCTAAAAATTATTTAATTAGAGAGATTGGGAAAAGATATTTTGCAGATAGCGAAGGGGACCCAGATTTTGTTAAGATGAGAAAAGAGCCATCAGAGGTTAATAAATACGCAAAGGATGTTTTAAAGACTTTAATATATGAGAATTATAAATATGATTATTTTAAAGGATTACCAGTATCGGAAAAAGAGGTATGGGAAGAATACAGACTTGAAAACACAAAAGTCTCCCTCTCTTATATAAATCTTTTAAATGATGAAATTGACAGATCAATTATAGAAAAGCATTATCTTGAGAATAAGGAGAATTATAAACAATATAAA
This sequence comes from Spirochaetota bacterium, assembly GCA_035406685.1. Lineage (GTDB taxonomy): Bacteria > Spirochaetota > GWE2-31-10 > GWE2-31-10 > MWDO01 > DAONLM01. The sequence continues at coordinate 5,364 of DAONLM010000008.1, read as the reverse complement.
TTATTAAGATTGGTTTTCAAGGCAAAAGAGGATGCTGTTGGAGTTCTTGATGAGTTAAAAAAGAATCCTTCAAAATTTATTGAAATGGGAAATAAATTAAAAACAGAAGGTAAGGTCATAAATGTTATAATTGATCAGGAGTATAGTTTCATAGATGATTTTGAGAATGATCAGTTAAAAGTTGCTGTAAAAGATGCAGGAAATGGTAATGTAGGAAAAGATGTAATAGAGACAGCTGTAGGGCCTATAATCTTTATGGTTCAAAACGAAAGGTATGCTGACTTAAATGATAGCAATGTTTTTCAAAAAATTAAGAGCGATTATTTAGCATTAAATTTATCTAACATTGAAAAAGCCAATGAAGAGAAGGCAGAAAAAATTTATAAAGAATTAAAGTCGTCTAAAGTAGAATCTGTTGTGAAGAAATATAATCTAAAACTAGAAGAAACAAAGAATCCGGTTTCTTTTCTTTCTTATGGATTACCAAATTTAAATCCAGATTCCACTGACGATAGAAAGCATATTGTTTCTATTTTTAAGTCTTCTATTAATGAGATATTGTCACCTATCAAACATAGTAATGGTTATATGATTGTAATTGTAAAGGATAAAATAAAGGCTGATGAGCAGCAGTTTGTTAATATGTATAATGATTTAGTTTCAAAATATTCAGAAGAGAAGCAACAGGATCTTGAAGCAGATTATTACGATAAAGAGAGAAAAAAGTATCAGATTGTGGATAACTTTTATTATGTTTTTAAATTACAGGATTTTTTTAATCAATCTCAGACTGAACAATAATATTAAGGATAAGTTATGGAGAAGATTAATATCATAGTAAATAACAAAACATATTCTGTTGATAAGAATATTACACTTCTTAAATTTATAGAAACAAATATGCCAAATGCTAAATATAATATTGTGGCAGCAAGGGATGTTGATGGTAATATTATAGAACTTTTTACTCCCATTGGTAATGACTTAAAAATTGAATGGATATCTGTTAATAGTGAAGATGGTTTAAGAATATTAAGGCATTCTGCCTCACATATAATGGCAACAGCAGTAAGAAGACTATTTCCAAATACAAAGGTAGCAATAGGTCCTTCGACTGAGGATGGTTTTTATTATGATTTTGATTCTCCTGAAAGATTTAATGAGGAAGATTTTGAAAAGATAGAAAAAGAGATGCAAAAGATAATTGATACAGATATCCCTTTTATTAAATCTTATATATTAAGACCAAACGCAATAGAAAAGTTTAAAAATCAAGGTGAGTTTTATAAAGTAGAATTGTTGGAAGAGATTACTGATGAAAAAGTCTCAATTTATCAAACTGATGATTTTATTGATTTGTGTAAAGGTCTACATGTTCCATCTTCTTCTTATATTAAGGCTTTTAAATTGTTAAGAGTTGCAGGTGCATATTGGCGAGGGGATGAAAAAAATAAGATGTTACAGAGAATTTATGGAACTGCTTTTGGTGATAATAAGTCATTAAAGGAGTATTTGAATAAAATTCAGGAGGCAATAGAGAGGGATCATAGAAAAATAGGGAGGGAGATGGATCTTTTTGGTTTTTATCCAGAAGGTCCTGGTTTTCCTTTTTGGAAACCAAATGGCATGATACTTTATAATACTATAGTGGAATATTGGAAAGAGATTCATACAAAAAACGGTTATTTAGAGGTAAAGACACCTATTATTTTAAATGAAGAATTATGGCATAGATCTGGTCATTGGGATAATTATAGAGAGAATATGTATTTTACAGAAATAGATGGGGCAAAATATGCGGTAAAACCAATGAATTGTCCAGGAGGACTTCTTATTTATAGAGACGGCATTCATTCTTATAAAGAGTTACCTTTAAAAATAGCAGAGTTAGGATTAGTTCATAGACACGAGAAGTCTGGTGTTTTGCATGGACTTTTTAGAGTGAGACAGTTTACGCAGGATGATGCGCATATTTATTGTACAGAAGAACAGGTTAAGGATGAGGTAAAAAATGTTATTAGATTGGTAAAAGAGATATATGATGATTTTGGTTTTACTGATGTTAATATAGAGTTATCAACAAGACCAGCAAAATCGATTGGTAGTGATGAGATGTGGAATCTTGCAGAAAATTCATTAAAACAATCGTTAGATGAACTTGGTATATCTTTTAAAATAAATCCTGGTGATGGTGCTTTTTATGGTCCTAAAATTGATTTTCATATAAAAGATGCTATTGGTAGAACATGGCAATGTGGGACAATTCAATGTGATTTTTCAATGCCAGAAAGATTTGATATTAGTTATATTGGTCAGGATGGTCAAAGGCATAGGCCGGTTATGCTTCATAGAGCTATTCTTGGTTCGATTGAGAGATTTATTGGTATCTTAATAGAGCATTATAAAGGGAAGTTCCCTTTATGGCTTGCCCCAGAACAGATACGTATTTTGCCAATTTCTGAAAAAAATTTTGAATTTTCAGAAAAAATAAAAAAAATGTTGCAAGATTTTGGTTTTAGAGTTAAAATAGATAAAAGTGAGGACAAATTAGGGGCTAAAATTAAAAATGCTAGATTGAATAGAGTATATTTTGTTGGTATAATTGGAGATAAAGAGATGGAAAGTAATTCTATTAGCATAAGAAAAGCAGATAAAGAAGAAAATACCATTATAAATATAAATGATTTAGTAAATTTTTTAAATGAAATAAAAAAATCAAAAAAATAAATTTTTAGTTTAAGGAGTGTTTTCTGTCATCTAATATCAAAGAATTAAGAATTAATGAGCAAATTAGAATTAAAGAAGTTTTACTTATTGATGAAAATGGGGAAAAGGTAGGAGTGGTACCTACTTCTGAAGCGTTAAGGCGTGCAGAAGAGGCTGGACTTGATCTTGTGGAGATAGTTCCAAATGCAAAGCCTCCTGTTTGTAAGATTCTTAATTATGGTAAGTATAAGTTTGAACTCGAAAAGAAAGCAAAAGAAGCTAAAAAGAAGCAGCAAGTTGTAAAACTAAAAGAGATAAGATTGCAGCCTAAGATTGATAAGCATGATTATGAATTTAAACTCAACCATATTAAGAATTTTTTGAGTAACGGTGATAAAGTAAAAATCACAATTAGATTTAAAGGGAGACAGATGGCTCATATGCATTTGGGCGAAGAAGTGTTAAATCAATACGTTAATGATTTAAAGGATCTCTGTGTAATAGAAAAAGCCCCAAGTATAGAAGGAAAAACAATGAGTATGATTGTTGCTCCGATTCAGAAGAAAAAAGGTTAGTTTTTTGATTTTTGAAAGTTAGTTTGTATTTCCTCTCTAAAAAGTATATAAAATAATTCTTGATTTTATCTTATTGATTGAGACCGTTATAAAATAGAGAGAGGAGGGTAATTTTTATGAAAAATTTTAAAATTTTATTTAGTCTTATTTTTTTACTTTTCTTTGTTTTTTCCTGCAAAAAAGAGAAATTAAACAATAACTTAAAAGATAGTAATGTTTTAAAAATAGGACTTGCTCTTGGCGTAGGAGGTTTAGGAGACCAATCTTTTAATGATATGCAATACAACGGTTTAATAGAACTATCAAAAAAGTATAATATTGAAATTGTATATAAAGTGCCTATTTCAAGTAGTCCAGAGGATATAGATAATGTTCTTGATGATTTATGCAAAAATGAAAAATGTAATTTTGTAATAGCAGGAGGCGGATATTTAATGGTGAAGTCTCTAGATAAAGTTTCTAATATATATAAAGAAGTAAAATTTGTGCTTATAGACGATTATGCAATATTAAAGGAGAATGTATCTTCAATAGTTTTTGCTCAGAATGAAGGGTCTTTTGTAGTTGGGGTTCTTGCAGCCAAATTTAGTAAGACAAAAAAGGTAGGATTTATTGGTGGAGTTGATATGCTTGTCGTAAAGTCTTTTTATAAAGGATTTGAAGAAGGAATAAGATATGTAGACAAAAATGTAAAGTTATTGGTAGAGTATATAAGTTTAGAAAAGGATAATGATTATTCTGGATTTGATAATCCCCAAAAAGGGTATAATATAGCACAAAAAATGTATGACAGTGGTGTTGATATTATTTATTCTGTTGCAGGAGCATCTGGGAACGGTATAATTCAATGTGCTAATGACAATAAAAAGTATGTTATAGGTGTTGATTCTAATCAGGATTATATGGCAAAAGGTTATGTTTTAACAAGTATGATGAAAAGACTGGATAATGCTGTTTTTGATATAGGTGAGAAATTTATTAATAATCAATTTGAAGGAAATAAAATTTATATTTATGATTATAAAAATAAAGGTATAAGTTTAACAGATATGGAATATACAAAAGAAATTATAGGAGAAGATATAATAAATTATCTAAAAAAGATAGAAGAAAAGATAATAAATGGTGAAATAAAAGTTACAAATTTAATGTAAAAGATATGTTTAAGAGAATTTCTATTTTTACAAAATTAACAGTTGCAATTTCTTTTTGCCTTGCTTTTTTTCTTTTAATTTTAGGAATGATAATTATAGATTTACAAGAAAATTCTTTGATAGAAGAGAAAAAAAGAAATGCAGAAAAAATCACTCTTTTATTTAGTAAAATGAGTTCCTTTCATATTGAGAAGTATTCCTATTTTATGCTTGATGAAAATACAACTTATCTTCAGGCAAAAGTAGATAATGAGAGAGATATTTTATCTGTTATTGTAAAAGATGCCAATGGAAGAAAACTAAATCCTTCTGGTATATCCGAAGATAAAATAGATATTCCTACAAAATATAGATTAAAAATAGAAAAGATGTGTAAAGGATCTAATGGTGATATTATAGGTAAAGTCGAGATAATTTTTTCACTTGAGTCAATTTATAGAAAAATTTTGAATATAAGATTAATTTATATTTCTATTGTTCTATCCACTATTTTAATATTGAACATTCTTCTGGGCATTCTTATTTACTTTATTATTAATAAACCTTTAAAAAATCTTACTGTTGCAGTTGAAAGATTTAATAGTAATAATTTTGATGTTTCTTTAAAAAGCCAATCAAATGATGAAATAGGTTTTTTAAGTAAGACTTTTTTAGATATGGCTTTAAATTTAAAAAACAGTTTTCTTGAAATAGAAAGACAGAACAAAGAGATTGAAAATTATAATAAAAATCTTGAACTTCTTGTTCAAGAGAGAACTCATGAATTAGAAAAGTCAAATAATGAGTTGTTAAAAATAAATGAGCGAATAAAAGCAGAATTGCAAATTGCTCAAAAGATTCAGCTTGCAATAATCCCTAAGGTTTTGCCAGTATCTGATTTTATTAATTTAAGTGGTAAATATATGCCTATGACAGATTTAGGAGGAGAT
>DAONLM010000007.1:0-34908 GCA_035406685.1 Spirochaetota bacterium | reverse complement strand
TAATTATTAATCACAAAATTTTTGAGAAAATCCTTTACAAAATTTAAGAAAAAAAATAAAAAAAATCACTTTGGTTTTTAACTAAAAATATAATCTTTTGACAAAATAAAAGATTTTATGTATAAACTTTAAAAAATTAAGGAGAATAATATGTTTGATAACTTTATAAATATATGGAGACCAGATAACTATCATGGACATAACAAAAGGTATAATTTTTTTGAAGGTTGGTATTATAAACTAATAACAGAAGATAGAAAATATGTTATTGCAATAATTCCGGGTATAATTTTATCTAAAAAAGACCCACATTCATTTATTCAATTTTATAATGGAAAAGAACTTAATGCTTTTTATTTTAGATATAGTAAAGAAGAATTTTATGCAAAAAAAGAGAAATTCGATATTAAAATAGAAAATAATAATTTTAAAATTGATGGTATAAAACTTAATATAAATAAAGATTCAACTAAAATAGTTGGTGAACTTAGTTTTGAAAATATTCACAACTGGCCTGTAAAACTATTTTCTCCTGGAATAATGGGATATTTTGGATTACTGCCATTTATGGAATGTTATTATCAGGTTTCAAGTTTTAAGCATAACATAAAAGGGAAACTACTGATAAATGATAAAGAGATAGACTTTAATAATGGTATAGGATACATTGAAAAGAATTGGGGTAAATCTTTTCCAACATCCTGGATATGGCTTCAAGCAAATGATTTTTCTGAAAATGAGATGGCTTTTATGTTTTCTATAGCAAAAATTCCTTTTTTGAATTTTAAGTTTAATGGGTTTGTTGGAGCTATTTTTTATAATAAAAAGATATATCCTTTTGCTACATATAATAATTCTAAAATAGAAAATATTATTTTAAAAGATAATACTTTTTCTATAAATGTAAATTCAAGCAAATTTTATTTAAAAATAGAGGGAGAGAAAAAGAATGGCTTTTATCTTCCTTATCCAAAAGTTACCGGCATGGACGGAAAAATATTTGAGAGTCTTAATTCAATAATCAAAGTAGAACTTTTTGATAAGAAAAATAACAAAGTTATTGTCAGTGATAGATCATTTCATGCTGGCATAGAAATTTCTGAGAATGTAAAAGAATTGTTAGTTTAATGTGATGAATTTATTAAAAAATTTAGAAGACAGAAATTTAAAATATCTGATAAATTTAAATAAAAAAAATTATAAAAATAGTTGAAAAAATATCATTTCAAGTGTATAATAATAATAAAAGGGAGTTAATAATGAGTGATTACAAATATGAAGAATTACTCAGAAATAGTATAGTTGATAATAAAATAAAGGCAAATCATTTAAAGCATATCCCAAAACTAAAGACCTGTGATAGATGGCAGGATGTAATATTCTTAGGAAGAGTGAATTATACTTTTAAACATTCCCATTATGATGGTGGACTTGTAAAACTAAACGGCAAAATTTACTATATTAATTCCAAACAGATTCAGGCATTATCTGGTTTTGCAAAATGGAATACGGCAAATATAATTACTGTTATAGATTAAATTTATGAAGACTAAAATATTAAAGTCTCTGATAGTTCTTCTTTTTATTATATTAACAATTATTAGTTCTATTCTATTTTTATATTTAAAATCATATATAGGAGCAATAATAAACTTAATTTTTTTAATCTTAATTGGTATATTATCGATAATAGTTCATCTTTCTTATGAAAAAAGAATAAAAAAGATGAAAAAAAAGAATAAAATATTAATTAAAAAAAATAAGAATCTTAATAAAAAAATTACTATTTTAACAAGAGAAAATTTAAATCATGAAACAAATAATTTTGCTTTTGTTAATATACTGGAAAATATAAAAGAAGAGACTAGCAGGATAAAAAATAATATTTTTCAGAAAATATTAAAAAAACCAGAGTTAATAATACATTCGATAAATATGATAAATTCTTATGCGGATAAGATTATAAAAAGTCTTAATCTAAAAATTTATTCCAAAAATATGCTTACCACGGAGCCCTTAAACTATGATATATATCTAATTAAAAAAGAGAGACTTTTATTTATAGTAAAGAATGGTAAGAAATTTAAATTCGAATTATCAAATGTCTTATTTATGTTATTAGAACTCTTAGTGCAAAGGTTAATAGAAGATTTTAATAGTAAGCCTTTAGAAGAGAGAGGTTTTGTAGAAAAAAAAGAGATAGAACAAAAAATTTTTGATGGGATTGAAGATTCAAACCGATTTTATGCCAACAATTCAAGACTAAAAAAGATGATAAAAAATAGCGGTTTAAATCCAAATATTATAGAAAATAGAGAAAAATACTATAGAATTAATACCATTTCTAATAATATATATATTTTTGATGATATTAAACAATTTGAAAAAATTATAATAATCTAAAAATGTTTCTTTATCCTTGTACCAGAGAATATTTCTGCCATTTCCTTTTTTATTCTCTGTTTTATCTTCTTCTTCTCACCAGGTAAAAGATCTTTTTTTGCTGTACCAAAAAGATAATCATCAAGATCAAACTCTTTCAATATCATCTTGGTACAATATATATTCTCCTGATATATGTTAAGATCTACAATATTGTATAACTCTCTTGTATCCTTGGCAATAAATTTTTGAATTGATTGCATCTTATGATCTATAAAAAATTTATCACCATTAATATCTCGGGTAAATCCTCTGACAACATAGTCAATTATAGCAATATCTGGATTAAAACATTGCAAAAGATAATTCAATGCCTTTAATGGAGATATTACGCCACATGTACTTACCTCTATATCTGCTCTAAAAGTAGAAATTCCATTATCTGGATGGCTTTCTGGATAGGTATGAACAGTAATATGACTCTTATCAAGATGAGTAACAATAGAGTCTGACAAAGGGCCAGTTGATTCCTTATTATTTAAATCATTTTGAGATTTATTTTCTGCAACAAGCATTGTTACGCTCGCTCCCTGAGGGTCATAATCTTGATTTGCTATGTTTAAAATATTTGCATCAATTATTCTTGCTACCTCTTTTAATATTTCTATTAATCTTTGAGAATTGTATTGCTCATCAATGTATTCTATATATGCCTTCCTGTGAACTGGATCCTTTGCATAACATATGTCGTAAAGATTAAAAGTAAGAGTTTTTGTAAGATTATTAAATCCAAAAAGCTTTAATTTCTTTTTAATTGGTTTAATCTCCATCAGAGGCCTCCTCTTTAGAATATTCAAGGAATTTAAATTCCCTTATAAGCCTAATTATAAAATAAATTTTTTATAAAAATCTTATAATATATTATAATATAATTTTTTAAAAAAATCACTAAAAAAATAAAAAAAATAGGCATTTTTGCCTATTTTTAAAAATATATAAATAAAGAAAAAATTATTATTTATCTTGATCTTCTTTTTTAGCCTCACTCTTTGGCTCTTCAGTAGATGTGGTGGTAGTAGCTTGCTCCTCACCTGACTTTTCAACAGTTTCAGCCTTAACACCTGATATTCTTACAATAACATCATCTGGATGTGATAAAACTTTATATTTTTTATCTAATTTTATGTCTTTAACATGAAGACTCTCATTTATTTTCAAATGTTCGATATTAACTTCAAAATGGTTAACAATATCTTTTGGTAAACATTCAATATCAAGAGATACTAAATGTTTCTCCAATATACCGCCTTCTCTCATTCCTATTGCAGTACCAACAAATTCAAGTGGAATCTGGACATGGATAACCTTATTTTGATCTATCTGGTAAAAATCTATATGCATAAATTGATCTTTTAAAGAATTTTTATCATAATCCTTAATTAAGACATCAATCTTTTTATTTTCGAGATTTAAGTTTAAAATAGTAGATCTGGTTAATTTAGGATAAATCTTTTTAAAGGTATGACCATTTATTAATATATTTATATTTTCACCTTGTCCATATATAATAGATGGTATATAGCCTTCTTTTCTATACTTTTTACAGGCTTCTTTACCTGTTTTGTCCCTTAATTTTGCATCAAGCACAAAAGAACTCATATCTCACTCCTTTCTACCTTAACTAAATTTCTTAATCTGGGCTGGATGGATTCGAACCACCGAATGGCTGGACCAAAACCAGCTGGCTTACCGCTTGCCGACAGCCCATTAAATTTTTGTGCTATAAAATACCCTTTTTTTTAAAAAAAGTCAATCATTTATAGTCAAAATTTTTTGATTTGTGATACCAAAAATGAAAGAATAAATATATCTCAAAAAAAGAAAAAGAAAATATCAGAAGAAGAATTATTAAGAATTCAAAATATTTTAAATCATAGACCATTAAAGTGTCTTAATTTTATGACGCCTTATGAGGTTATAAAATATGCACTTCGTGATTGAATCGACGTAATCAAATTTTTCTTAACATTTTATAAAATAAATATTATCTTAAGAACTTAAAGACTTTTATTTGGAGCATTAAGAATGAATATCTTTGTAATAGGTGGACTATGCACTGATAGTGTCATAAGAGTAAATAAGTTACCCGAGCCTAAAGAGCAGACAATATTTAGTAAAAAATTTTTTGAATCAATTGGAGGAACTGGAGCAATAAAGAGTCTAAATCTTTCAAGATTAGGATTCAAAGTAACATTTCATTCGCAAATAGGGAATGACAAATATTTAAATTTTTATAAGAAATATTTTTCAAAAAACAGAATAAAATTTATACCCCATATTGAAAAATCTGAAACCGAAAAACATGTTAATATTGTGGATGATGATGGAAACAGAGTCTCAATTTATGCTATCTATTCTTCATTCAATCCAGAGATTAATTACTCAAAAATTGAAAAAGAGATAAAAAAGGCAGATATTATTGCTCTTAACATTATAAACTATTGTCGCAATATAATTCCACTTGCAAAAAAATATAATAAGCCGATCTGGTGTGATATCCATGATTATGATGGGAATAATGATTACCATAAGGACTTTATAAATACCGCTAATGTGATTTTTATGTGTTCAAGTGGCTTGAATAACTGGAAGGATTTTATGATAAGTATGATAGATCAAGGGAAAGATTTTGTTGTATGCACACATGGCAAAAATGGTGTTTCTGCATTTAATAAAAATAAAGAATGGATAACTTTGCCAGTTATTGAAGAATATTCTAACAATTTTGTGGACTCAAATGGTGCTGGTGATAGTTTTTTTGCTGGATTTTTATATGGCTTTTGTAAAGGCTTAAAACTAAAAGAGTGTTTAAAATATGGAACGATAAATGGTGGGCTTTGTGTAACAACTGAAAAACCTTTTTATGAAAAATTGTCTGTAGATATGATAGAGACTGAATTTAAAAAATATTTTATTAACAATTAATCTTATAATCTAAGAAAATCCTATTTTCTTTCAATTTTCACTTTTTATCTCTAATAATACTTTCTTTATCTTTCTTTTTATGATTGATTCTATTGTAAAAACATAATTTTTATATTCTATCTTTTCATTTATAGAAGGAATCTTACCAAAAAGCATATATAAAAATCCACTAAGAGAATCAGCCTTATCTGTCTCAATATTTAAAGATAGTCTCTCATTTAACTCATCAATGTTTATCCTTGCATTAATTACATACTTATTTTCATCTATTTTGATTATCTCATCTGTTTCATCATCAAACTCATCCTGAATTTCACCGACAATTCTCTCTATTATGTCCTCAAGACATACGATTCCAGCCATTCCACCATACTCATCAACTACAATTGCAAGATGGATTCTTTTTTCTCTTAGTTCGACTAACAGTTCATTAATTGTTTTATATTCTGGAACAAAATAGGGCTGTCTTATTATTTTTGATAAACTAAAATTATTTTTATCTCTTATATAATTCAGTAAATCTTTGGCATGAAGAATACCGACAATATTATCTATATTTTCATCATATACAGGAAGTCTTGAAATACCATTATCCGCTACTATCTTTAAGATCTCCTCTATGCTTGAATTAATATCTATACTTATGACATCCACTCTCGGAACCATTATCTCTCTAACATATATCTCACTCAATTCTACTATGTTTAATATCATCTTTTTTTCATATTCATTTATTTTGTTTTCGTACTCTTTGATTATTTGATGAAGTGATGGGTGATGATTATTTTTATCTGTTTTAATTAATTTATCAAAAATACTACTCAATTTTCTCTCCTGTTAGTTTATAATATATATCTTTTTCTATTTTTTCCATTTCTCCATTATCATTTTCATGGTCATAGCCAGAAAGATGTAAAATACCATGAAGAATCAAGAATTTTATCTCACTTATAATGTCATTTTTTCTCTCTTCTGCCTGCCTTTTTGCCTGTGGAATACATATAGCAATGTCTCCCAAAAAAGAGGGATCACTAAATGGATCTTTAGTCTCATTTGGAAAAGAGAGCACATCTGTAATATAATCTTTTTTTCTATAATTTTTATTTAAATCTTTCATAATTTCATCAGTTGTAAAGTATAGAGAGAGAATCTTATTATTACAAGAAAGTTCAGATAATATCTTTTCTACCCAGAAAGTAACTTCCTCCTGAGAAATTATATTTTGAAACTCATCAATTTCATAATTAATATCAATGGTATTCATATTTAATCCTTTTTTAATTTATTCCATTTTTTTGATAAATTTCTATTTTATTCTCTTTTTGATACTCTATTCGTGAATGATACATACCTATAAGTAATTTTATAAATATCTCTTTTATTTTTGTTAAATCTTTTAAGGTAAGTCCAGAATCGTCCAATTGTCCTGCCTCATAATTTTCAACTATGATTGAATCCACAAGATTCTCTATTGTATTAACAGTATGTTTTTTTAATGCTCTTGTTGCTGCTTCAACCTGGTCAGCAAGCATTACTATTGCAGCCTCTGGAAATTTAGGTTTTTCTCCATTGTATCTATAAAAATCCTCTTTTACCTCCTCTTTTGCCATATCATTCATAGCCAATGCCTTATTATAAAAATACTTTATTAATGAATTCCCATGATGTTGAGATATAATATCAATAACCTTTTGTGGCAATTTATGTTTTTTTGCATATTCTATACCTTTTTTAACATGAGATTTTATTATGGCAACACTTATTGAAGGTTTTAAATCATCGTGAATATTATATTCACCCTGATTTTCAATAAAATATTCGGAATTTTCGATCTTTCCAATATCATGATAATATCCCCCTATTCTTGCAAGAAGCCCATTTGCATTTATTGCGTTTGCTGCTGATTCTGCTAAATTTCCAACAAGAATAGAATGATTATATGTTCCAACAGCAGAATTAAAAAGTTCTCTCATTAATGGTAATGAGAGTTCGGATAATTCGTGAAGCCTAAATACAGTAGCAGAATTAAGAATGCTCTCTCCCAAGGTTATTAGTCCAATTGCAAGAATGGATGATAATATGCCATTTAAAAAAGATATTATAAAAAAATATAAATAGTTTATCTCTTTAATACTACTATTAAAAACAATAATTGTAGATATAACTATGTTAATCATTGCAACAAATATACCAGATTTTAATAAATCCCCTCTTTTAGTTATATTATTTGTTATAAAGACAGATGATATTCCAGAGAAAAACAAAAATATAAAAGATGTATAGTTATATTCTGATATAATGAAGAATAGAAGAGAGATAATGATTATAAAAATAATGGAAATCTCTTTTGAATATAAAAATGCAAGTGTTATGCCAAGAGAGGCAAGAGGTATGAATAATCCATAATATATATTCTGTTTATTTAAACTAAAATAAATAGGTAGATCAACTAAAACTACAAATATAATAATAATAATTGAAACAAATAAAATATTATAAACACTTTTAAAAAAATCATAATCATATATTTTTATAAAATAGTAACTAAATAAAACAAAAGATAATAAAAGTAAAAATAAAAACATTAATCTAATAAAATTAAAATTTGACTTTAATTCATTATTTATTGACTGGGTTACAGCCATTATTTTATCGTAATTATCTTCAGTAATCATATCCCCCTTTCTTGCCATAATCTGATCTTTTTTAATCTCATTATAAACAACACCGCCAGTCTCAATCTCTCTTTTAATTCTTAATTCACTTTTCTCTTTATCAAAAAATATATTTGGCACTATTAATTTATTCAAAAGGGAAAATATAAAATATCTCTCCTTCTGTGAGAGAAAAGAAAATTCTTTATCTACTTTATCTTTTAATAGAGAAAAATTAAGTTTTAATTTTTTTATCTCGTCTTTTTTATAAAGAATCTCTTTTTGCGGTTCATTTTTATTAACCATGATAATCATATCAGAATTAATATTATCTTCTATTATGCCATTTTCTGAAATAGAGAGATAAATATTAGAAAATTTTTTAATAAAATATGGATCTTTTTCTATTAAATTTCTTATTATGTCAATATCATTTTTTGTAATTTGCAAATCATTTTTTTCTATTATTTTGTTAATATCAGATATATTTTCTGTAATTAATAATATATCAAGAACATTCAATATTGTTTTTAATTTCTCTTTTGTAATATCATAATCAAAAGTAAATATTGGCGTCGCATTTTGCCTAATCTCTTTAATTTTTTCTTCTGTCTTTTTTTTATCCACATATTTGATATTTTTTAAGGCAATTACATCATTCTTTAAAACATCTCCTATTTTTTGGTTGAAAAACATTGTTATTGGCTGAAATACAATGATTAAATATGTAATCATAACTAAAGAAAAGAAAATTAGAATTTTAAAAATATTATCTTTATTGTGAAAGAAATCTTTTATTTTTGAAAATAAAATATTATTGCTCATCTCTCTTCTCGTGTTCAGAATAAGCCTTAATTATCTTTTTTACCAATGGATGACGGACAACATCCTCTTCTTTAAATTCTATAAAACCTATTCCCTCGATATGTCGTAAAATTTTAAGAGCCTCAACCATTCCACTCTTTGCCTTTTTAGGCAAATCTATCTGAGAGATATCCCCTGTTATAATCAATTTAGCATTGTCTCCTAATCTTGTTAGAAACATCTTCATCTGTGTATAAGTTGTATTTTGAGCTTCATCCAAAATTACGATTGAATCATTAAAAGTTCTACCCCTCATATAGGCAAGTGGTGCTATCTCTATAAGATTTTGACTCGAAAGTTTTAAATATATCTCTGGTGGCAAAATAGAGTTTATTGCATCAAAAAGAGGAACCAGATATGGATTTATTTTCTGTATATAGTCCCCGGGCAAAAAGCCCAAATTTTCTCCAGCTTCTACAACTGGCCTTGTTAAAATTAACTTATTATATTTTTTATTTAATAACTCATTTATAGCATAGGCAATTGCTAAAAAGGTTTTGCCGGTCCCTGCTGGTCCATAAGAAAATATTATATCTTTCTCTTTCAGGATCTGAATATATAATCCCTGATTTATACTTCTTGGATTATATATTTTTTTTGCCTTATTTATTTCTATATTTTCTGTCAATATGCTATTAATATCAATATCTCTATTCTTTTCTATTTCTTTGAATAACAATTCTATAAGATTCCCATAAATAGTACCACCATTTTCTGATATTATTATGAGGTTTTTGATTGTCTTTTCAACTATATCTGAATTTTCACCTTCAAAGTGTATCTCATTTCCTATTGAATATACACTATCACCAGAAAGTTGATTAATCTTTCTGAGATTTTTATCATTTATACCACATACATTTAGAAGTGTCTTTGTGTTATTAATTGAAACTGTTCTTTTACTTTTCATTAACTCTTAATTTTTCCCATCTCCTATTTATTTTAGTATTTTTCTTGTTTTATTAATATACTAAAAATTTTTTAGTCTGTCAAAATTTTAAAAAAAATTATAACATTCTATAAAATATTTCTGTTAAAAGAAAATAAAAACTTTTTTTTAAAATCATAATCTTAAAATTTCATTATATGTTGCCCTAATACTGAGAGTACTTTAAAACAATCCTGTTGCCAGCTATAACTTTTATTAAGTTCAGCATTAATAATATATTGTTTTTCTTGAGGCAGAGATTTTATTAAAGATATTAAATTTATAAATGATTTTATTCCACTCGAATTAAGAAATTGTAATTCAGTAAAATCTAATTTTATCTCTTTAATATTATTTTTTACAACTTCATTATGAATTTGATGAAAATATGGATCAAGTACTCCAAAGGAATCTTTAATGTCTATCATCCCATAAAATTTAAAAATATGTTTTTCTTTATCCTCTAATTTAATCTCAAATCTTTCATTTTTTAAATCCTCAATATCTAACATATTATCTCTTCCTTATACATAGTAAAGTTATATCATCTTTTTGATTATAATAAAATTTTTTTATATCTTCAACTATATAATTTAAAATATCCTCACATTTTTTCTCTCTATTTTTATAAAAAACATCAATCAGTCGATCATATCCATACAATTGATTATTACTATCAATTGCTTCTATTGTTCCGTCAGTAAATAAAAGTAACATATCTCCCTTTTCAAGATTTAACTCTGAATTTTCTGTAATACCAGCAACATCTTCCATAATACCACTCCATAAACCTTTTGTTTCTATTCTTTCTATCTTATCTTCTCTCTTTCTATAAACTAAAAAATCAAGATATAAGCCAGAGTATAATAATCTATTATTATCATAAGAAAATATGGTTAAAGTAATATAATCCTTTTCCTGTAGCCTATTCTGAATATTATCAAAAAGTGTCCGATTTAAATTAACTATAATATCTTTTGGAGTATTTAATCCACTCTTTATTAAAGAATTGATCATTGATTGAGTCATCATCATAATAAGTCCAGAAGTAACTCCATGTCCTGTAACATCACCTATGCAAAACCATTCTCTATTATTTTCTTTTATATAATCAAAATAGTCTCCCCCAACCTCTTCTGCTGTTATCATCATACCTGAAATCTCAAAATTAGTACTTTCAAAATTTTTAGGAAGCATTGCAGTCTGAATTCTGTGAGCAATCTCCATCTCTTTTTCAAGTCTCTCTTTTTCAATGATCTTTTTAGTTAAAATAGCATTCTCTAATGTAATCGATGCAGCAGAAGAAAAAGCATTCAAAAGATTGAAATCGCTTTCTGTAAAAATATCATCATTATTTTTTTCAGTAATATTTACACAACCAAAGACTCTATTTTTAACAATAAGAGGGAAAATTATAAAAGAATCTGTTTTGTATTTTTCTTTTTTCTGAAAGCTACTATTTTCTATTTCTGGGACAATTAAAGCCTTTTTATTCTGTAATACCCAGTAAGAAGGAGATGTTGGATCAATATCAATTATAGAATCTTTTAATTCTTTTTTTAAAGTTTCGCCATTTTCAAAAATTGATTTTATTAGCCATTTCTTATTATCATCAGATAAAAGAAGTAATGAACCTCTTCTTGAATCAACAAATTTGCATGCCAATTCTACTATTAAATCACTCAATATCTCAATATTGTTTGTCTCGATGTTAGAATCCTCACTCATTTTAATACTTGCTTCATACAAAAGTTTTAAATTTTTATTTGCTTTAATTGTCTCTTTTAGTAATTTCTGATACCTGTTTCCTAATAAAAGTGCTATTTGTAAAACAAGTATAGTAAAACCAAAAGTAGCAAGCCTCTCTGCTTTTATAAAATCTTGGGCTATCAATATATCATTTATAACAGTCATTATAAATATTATGACTCCAATAATCAATAATCTTGCTTCAATTGATTTATAATAAAAAGCATACTTTATTATTATATAGATAGTATAGACAATAATAAATAATTCAACATACATATTAACATAAAAATTAAATCTATTAAATAAAACTGGAGAACTTGTAATAAAAAGATAAACTACTGCAAAAAAAGTATAAATATCAATTGCTATTGTAAATTTTGTCCATATTTTATTTTTAAAAAGAAAGACAATAAAATGAGCCCATACAGCAAAAACAATAAAAAGTGTGCCATATTCTATACCTTTTAATAATAAAAATTTTGAGATTGAAAAAACTTCATATTTAATTTGATTTACAAAAAAGAAGTAAATGGCACATATTAAACATACAAGGCTAAAAAATAGAAAATCAAACTTTGTGTTTTGGTAAATAAAAAGTATTAAATAATAAATAAACAATATAATAAAAATTATTATAAGGCCTAATTCTATAAAATCTTTAATATAGATATTTTTAATTAATTTAGCAAAATTACCAAATAAAAAAGGTCCTTCAAAAAAACCACTTCCATGAGCTACTGTATAATAACCTCTAACTATTACTATTAAAGTATTTTCTCCAGGCTTAATCAATTTTGATGGTATCTCATAAGTTCTTCTAAAATCATGACATAGGTTAGACTTACCTTCACTCTTTTTTAATATATTACCTGTTTTTCCTATTCTTATACCATTAAAATAAGCAACATCAACATTATCCACTCTACTTAATATAATGCCAAAAGAGTTATTAGGAATATTTTCTGGAAAGTAAATTTTTAATTTATAAATGCCTACTTTATTTTTTATCGTAGTTATTCTTTTTATCTCTTCATAAGAGAGATTGTCAATAAAATTGCCTTTTATGATATCCTTTAACTGATTTATCTTTGTCCAGCTATGTGGTATTTTTACTCTGATAGAATTTTCTTCTGTAAAATTGCTATTTAAAGCCTTTTGGAGATCATCTTCGGTGGAGATATCCCCTTCATAAAATTTAAATTCCCATAAAACCTCTTGCAGATTATAGATCTTATCATAATCAGTGATTATAAGAGCATCTTTTAACGCAGTCGAAATTAAAGTGAAGTTTAATAAAAATAACAGAATAAAGATTAAAACCTTTCTCATAAATAAAAGATCTCTATAAAATTAAATTTAGAAAAACTTTTTTAGTTGATTCTGTCCTTCATCCAAAATTTTTTTCTTTGCATCCTCTTCAATCTTTTTCTTCATAGAATCAAGCTGTGCATTGGCCTCTTTTAATTTAGACTCAATTATATTCTTCTGTTCCATTATAGTTTTTTCCTGCTGTTTTAATAAATTTAATGTCTTATCCTTTTCAGAATTAAGTTGTTTCATCATCTCTTCTTTAGAACCAGCTATTTTTATATTAAATTTCTTTTCAAAATCATCTTTAAAGCCCTTTAATTTTTGAGTAAATACTCTATTAAGACTATCAAAAAGTATCTTATCAAGATTGGATGCAATCTTTAAAGACGGCTTTTCATTTTCATATACAAAATCTACATTTAATTTAAGACTCTTTATAGACAAAAAGATATCTTTTAATATTTTAGAAAATTCATTCAATTGTTGAGTCTCATCATATTCAAAAGAGATATTTTCAAGATCTATGTCAAATTTTAATTGAAAAATATCATCTCCAACTTTTAAAACACCAGAACTTAACGCATCAGATTTTTTTAATTTCTTTGGTAAACCATAAATTCCACCAAATTCTATATTCTCAATAGGAATATTCTTTATCTTTATATCATAAGTATCAATGTTTTTCTCGTCTCTTCTGTCATAACTGATATTAGCCTTTACATTAAAATCTTTTAGAGATGGAATAGTGGCTTCAAGTTCGAGTGTTAATGGTTTATCGATTAAATCCTGATTGCTTACTATATCATAGATTGTCCCGGAAACATACGGAAAATCTTTAATATCACTCCCTTCACCAGAGACAGATAATTTAATCTTTTTAATATGAAAATCTGGATAACTTGTCTTATCTACAAAATATACATCATATCCACGCTCGCCAAATTTTCTCTCTATCTTTTTTTCTTTCTTTTTATTTTTATCTTTTACCTCTCCTTTCTTTTCCGGGATATATTTTCTAATCTTATAAAACCAGTAAGTTGCAAGATTTATATTCTTCATAACAGTATCTGAGAATATTAAATTTCCAATATCATTAAATGAGATCCCTTTTAAATTTAGTTTACTCAATATTTCATTAAACTCTTCTTTTATTATTTTATCGAGTTCTTTAATGTTATTCTCTACTTTTTTGTAATCAGATTCAAATTCTGATCGTTTTGTATTAAAATCTTTATATATAGATTCAGCCTTTTGTTTTGCCTTCATTATTGTCTGAATATCCTCTTGAATCTTGGTAATACTTGATGGATCCACCTTATAATTTAGATTTATCTTTTTAATATCATTAGCAATAGTAATTATATCTTTATCATACTTTGTTTCAGAAATACTCTTATACCATTTTTGATAAATCTCTGTCCCTTCATCTTTCATCTTATTTATTGCCTGTATGCTTTTTAGATCCCCTTTCAAATATTTATCAACATCAAGTTTTTTCAACATCTCATTTATATCTGTATTAAATATCTTTTTATCATCAATATTAAAATTAAAGGAAGAAAAATCTATCTTTTTCTCTTCTTTTTTATCTTTATTTTTAGATTTTGATTTTTTAATTATCTTTCCATCATATTTTCTTGATGTTCCAATTCTAACATTCTCTATTGAAGCTTCATCGATTACCAATTTTGATTCTAATGCGGCAAAAGGATTGATCTTAAATGCGATTCTATCAACCTCAAATAAATTTTTCATTGTATTATCTGGATTTGTTACCTGAAGTCCTTTTCCAGTAATATACATTTTAAAAAGATCCACCTTTAATGATCTAAATTCTACCTTTGCACCAACCAGTTGAGTAGCACTCTTTTCTATTGCCATTTTGGTTAAAGGTGAAATAAATATTATATTGAATAAAATTATAGCCGCAGTAGCAACAGTGATTATTATTAAGTTTACTATTCTCATATTAACCCCCTATTTTTTCAGTGGCATTCTCTACCGTATTCTTTACACTAAAAAATAAATTTATAATAGGTATAGATTTAACTATCTTTATAAACTTTGAATTAAGAAATTTTTCTCTTAAATTTTCTTTATAATAGATATAAAGAATTCTAAATCCTAAAAATACTGGCACAAATCCCACTATTCCAATAATAAAGCCACCCATTACTGCTGTATTATAAAACCTTGTAAAAGGGACAATCGGAAGACTTCTTAATTTTGTCCATAAAGGAGTTAATGCTGGAATTCCTTCTAAAAACAAAGAGCCGATTGGGACAATTAAAGGCTCAATGATTAAAGCGATTATTTTAAATATAATAAGCCCAAGAATACCTGCTGCTTTATTTACTTTTATTATCCAGAAAATCAAGAAAAGGATAAAACTCAATAATGTAGCAGGTTGAAATCCAAGTAAAAATCCAAAAGCAAAACCAAGTCCAACCTGATATGGTTTTGCATCTTCTGTTAATAATTTAAAAAAATTAGAAATAATTTTAATAATAGGCATAAAAAACTCCTTTTACTTTTTTTATTAGTATAAAAAAATAAAGAAATAAATTCAACTATTTTTTTATTTGTTAAAAAATTTTATATCTTTATTTTAAAAGTAATGGCTATTTTTTTCAAGGCAAGAAGCAAATAAAAGTATTTTTAATTTTTATAAGATTATGAATTAATTTAAAAGTATGAAATTTTATTTTCAGGCAAAAATTTTTTTAAATTTTTTTTAAAAGTTGTAAAGGATTTTCTTAAAAATTTTGTGATTAATATATAGAAATATTTTTTTTACAGGAGGTATAATTTATGAAGGAATTCGATTTTGTCTTAAATCAAAATCTTTTTGAAAAAATTAACAATTTAAAAGATAGAAAAGATAAAGATCTTTCTACTTTAATAAGGGAAATTATAATCTTTATGCTTCCAGTATTAAAGAGAAAGCATCTTTTTGAAAAAAGGAGGGATAAAGATTATAGGTTTATAGGTGCAACTCACAGGATTAGAATTTATATTCCAGAAGAGGTATATAATGAGTTAAAATTGGTTCATGACCATATTAACTCATTCAGTATTGCGATTCTTATACGTGAACTTCTGGAATTATATTTTGCTGGGATTGAAGTAGAGGGGGAAGAGGAGTTTGCAAAAAGGATTGAAGAATGGCAAAAGGAAATAGAAAGTTTAAGGGAAGCTAAGGCTGTGGTGGTGAAGATTGGTTCCCCAGATATCCCAGTCTCGAACGAACATAACGACTACTTTTTACTCAAATTCAACGTCAAATTTTGCCTGAAAGAGATAAAATTCTTATAAAATTAGTGCTCCATCTCAAATTTGGCAATTCTATCTTTATTACTCAAAATTTAACCTTAGGATAACTTTATCTTTTTATTTGACTAAAAATAAAATCACACCCATTACTCGATAGTAATTATTGGATATAGTTTTATAGAATAACTTGGTGTTCCTTTCAAAGTGCGACAATTCTTTTTAAAAGAGATACGATACTAAAAAGTTTAGACCAGTATGGATTTTATTTAAAAAACAATAATATTTCTTTTGAATATATAAAGTAAAGAAGGAGATTTTTATTTTTTTCTCATAAATATTGCCATATTAAAAATATCTCTTTTGCCTTGTTGTTTTGTTTTTTCTAAAAAGATAGATTTCTTGACATTCTTTTAAATAAAATGTATATAATAAATCAAAAATCATCTTTAAAAAAGAGAGAAAAATGAGCAATATATTTGATGTAGATATTGAAGAAGAATTAAAAAATTCTTATTTAACTTATGCGATGAGTGTAATTGTAAGTAGAGCAATTCCAGATGTTCGCGATGGATTAAAGCCGGTCCATAGAAGAATCCTTTTTGCAATGGATGAAATGGGGCTTCATAGTAATAAACCTTATAAGAAATGTGGTAGAATTGTCGGAGATGTTCTAGGTAAATTTCATCCTCATGGGGATCAGGCAATCTATGAGA
Organism: Spirochaetota bacterium; assembly: GCA_035406685.1. Taxonomy (GTDB): domain Bacteria; phylum Spirochaetota; class GWE2-31-10; order GWE2-31-10; family MWDO01; genus DAONLM01. The sequence continues at coordinate 18,046 of DAONLM010000007.1, read as the reverse complement.
CTCTTGTTAGAATGGCTCAGGATTTTTCTTTAAGATATCCAGCCATTGATGGGCATGGTAATTTTGGTTCAATCGATGATGACCCACCAGCAGCAATGAGGTATACAGAGGCAAGGCTTTCAAAAATCGCTGAGCTAATGCTAAAAGACATTAATAAAGAAACTGTTGATTTTGGTCCAAATTATGATGATTCTATGAAAGAGCCATTGGTTTTACCAGCAGCAATTCCATTTTTATTAATCAATGGGACATCCGGTATTGCAGTAGGAATGGCTACCAATATTCCTCCTTATAATATAAAAGAGGTTGTGGATGCAATAACAAAACAGATAGATAATCCAGACATAACAATTGATGAAATAGCAGAAATTATAAAAGGTCCCGATTTTCCAACTGGTGCAATAATATTTGGAAAAGAAGGTATTAAGAATGCCTTTAAAACTGGAAGAGGACATATAACCGTTAGATCAAAAGTAACAATTGAAGAGATAAAAAAGGAGAGAGAGGCAATTATTGTTAAAGAATTGCCATATCAGGTATGTAAGGCTACCTTAATATCAAGAATCGCTGATCTTGTGAAAGAAGAAAAAATTACTGGAATTTCTGATATACGAGATGAATCAGATAGAGAAGGTATGAGAATTGTCATAGAATTAAAAAAAGGAACTATTCCAAAGATTGTGTTAAATCAATTGTTTACTCATACGAGTATGCAGATAAATTATGGGATTAATAATCTTGTTTTATATAATGGAGTTCCAAGAACACTCAATATTAAAGAAACAATTCAGGCTTACATTGATTTTAGAAAAGATGTTATTTATAGAAGAACCAGATTTGAATTAAGAAAGGCAGAAGAAAGAGCGCATATTTTACAGGGTTTATTAATAGCTCTTGATAATATTGATGAAGTAATTAGAATAATAAGGAGTTCAGAAGATACAAATTCTGCAAGAAATGGGCTAATAAATAAATTTGGTCTTACAGAAATTCAGGCTGATGCTATCCTTGATATGAAATTACAAAAATTGACAAATCTTGAAAGTTACAAATTAAAAGAAGAGTATGAAGAGTTATTAAAGACAATCGAAAGATTAAAGATAATTCTTTCATCTGATGTTAATGTTTTAAAGGTTGTAAAAGAGGAATTAATAGAAGATACAAAACCATTCTGGGATAATAGAAGAACAGAAATTGTAGAAAAAGAAGTGGAAAGTCTTGAAATAGAGGATCTTATTCAGAATGAGAGTATGGTTATTACAATTACTCATAAAGGCTTCATAAAAAGAACTTCTCTTAAAGAATTTAAGAGTCAAGGTAGAGGAGGAACAGGAGTTTCTGCAAGTAGTCTTAGAGATGATGATTTTATTGAGCATATATTTGTCGCAAATACTCATGATTTTGTCTTATTTTTTACAAATAAGGGGCTTGTTTATCAGTTAAAAGTGCATTCAATACCAGAGTTATCAAAAAATGCAAGAGGAGAGACAATTAAGACTCTTATTGGTATAAGTCAGAATGAAGAGATCACAGCAATATTGAATATAAAAAATTTTAACGATGAAAAGTTGAATGTTTTTATTGCAACAAGAAGAGGGATAGTAAAAAAAGTACAAATTAAAGAGTTTGAGAATGTTAAACAGACTGGTAAAAAGGCTATTTTACTCGACGAAAATGATGGTGTAATAGATGTTAAAATTACTGATGGAACAAAGGAGATAATTTTAGCAACAAGAAGAGGTAAGGCTTTGAGAATAAAAGAGGAAAGTGTTAGGGTAATGGGTAGAGCAGCAAGAGGAATTACTGGTATAAAACTTGAGAGTGGAGATGAATTGTGTGGATTATGTATAGTTGATAAAGATTCTATGATGCTTTTAATAACAGAATATGGTTATGGTAAAAGAATAGATCCAGAGCTCTTTACTGTTCATGGTAGAGGGACTGGTGGGCAGAGATATTATAAATTTAACGAAGAGAGAGGAGAAGTTGTTACTGTAAAACAGGTAATGGAAAGTGATGATATTGTTGCCATAACATCCAAGGGCCAATTAATAAAGATTGATACAAAACAGATTTCTGAACAGGGTAGAAACACGAGTGGCGTTAGACTCGTTAAAATTACCAAACCAGATTTCGTTGTGTCAATAGCACGAGCTCCAAAATCAGAATAATTTCGTAAGGAAAATTATGATAAAAAAGGGAATTTTTGAATTTATAGGGACCTTCTTTTTGATATTCTTTGGTTGTGGAAGTATAATTTTAAATAACATAAGAAATAGTGGAGCTCTTTTAGTTGGTTTATCTTTTGGAATTACCTTGATGGCTATGATATATATTTCTGGTAAAGTCTCAGGTGCTCATTTTAATCCAGCAATATCTTTTACCTTTTTTGTTATGGGGGAAATAAGATTTGCTGAACTGATAGTTTATACAATCTCCCAGTTACTCGGAGGCTTATTGTCAGTTTTTTTTCTTGTGTTGATATTTGGAAGAAATTTTAACTATACAGAATTATATGTGGAAAATTCTATAATTTCAGCAACAGATCTCAATGAGAATGGAATAATAATAATATTGGAATTTATTTTTGCCTTTATTGTTATGTTTTTATACAGTAAGGCTACCATTGATGGTAAAATAAAGAGTAAGTTTGCCCCATTTTTTATTGGTGGTATATTTTGTATAGGAGCAGCATTTTTGGTAAATATTGATAAGGCTGGCTTAAATGTCGTTAGAATAATAGTCACTTCTTTATATAATTTTAAGTGGCAATATTTTATATACTATATTTGTGCTCACTGGGTAGGTACTTTTCTTGGTGGGATTACATACTCTTTTGTTAATCAATTAAAAAGATTTAAAAATTAAATTATAGAAATTTTATAACTCAAAAGATTTTTATATAATATAACGATAATTTATTAAATTATAAACAGGCGTGGGATATCCCCTTTTTTAAACAGGGGATATCTGTTACCCTAAAGGGGGATATCTGTATTTAAAACAATATATATAACATAACAATAATTTATAATATAAGAAATATAATATTTGCAACATTGTATCAATAATAAAAAATTAAGTAAATTTCTATTTTTTCCCTCCTTAAAAAAATAATTACTTTTTGACAAAATAAAAAATTTTGGGTATATATACAAATAAATTTTTAAAAAAATTAAGGACAAAAAGATGAAACAGGAATTAATTACGATATCGAATTATTCTGAGAATAAATATATAGCAATATTTGATATGCATGATAAAGAAAATAAAAATACATTTACAGAAGAATTCATTCAGGAAATGATAGAAAAACTTACATTATTACAGAACAATAGAGAGTATAAAGCAGTAATACTAAAAGGATTGCCAGATATTTTTTGTGCAGGGGCTGCCAAGAGTGAATTAATGAAGTTATTCAAAGGAGAGATGGCTGTAAAGGATCTGGTTCTTTCTGAATTACTATTACAAATTCCGGTGCCGGTAATTGCAGCAATGGAAGGCGGGGCTGTTGGTGGTGGGCTTGTCGTTGGCTTATGCAGTGATATTATAATAATGGCAGAAAGAAGTATGTACAGTGGTGGTTTTACTGATTTAGGGTTTACCCCTGGAATGGGATATACAAGATTATTACAGGGACTTGTTGGTGAGTTTATTGCAAATGAGATGCTTTTTACTGGCAAGTCTTTTAAAGGTAGATACTTTGCAGAAAAATCCCTTGTTAATTATGTGTTGCCCAAAGAGGAGGTTTTTCCAAAGGCATTAGAAATTGCTGAACTTATTGCCGAGAAACCAAGGGGTACAATCGAGATTCTTAAATATTCTGTTAATCTTAAAAAACGACAATTGTTACAGGAGGCAAGAGTTCATGAGGATTTTATGCATAAGATATCGTTCAATCAGCCAGAGGTTAAAGAGATAATTCAGAAGCAGTATATAGATAAGGTAACAAAATAGTGGAAAAAGTTAATATCTGTGGGCTTAATTTTTCTAATGTGACTTTAGATGAAACCGTTGATTTAATAGATAGAAGATTGAGTAATAAAGAGAGAAATAAGAGTGATTTTGTCATAGTTGCGAATCAGGATATAATAAACAAAAAGAGATTCATTCCTATTTTAACGGATGAAAATCTCAATAAAGCATATTTAATAACTCCTGATGGATATTCTATTATATATGCTGCTAAAATAGTTGGCGCAAGATTAAAAGAGAGAGTACCAGGTCCTGATCTTATGGCAAGAGTAATAGAATTATCAGCAAAAAAAGGGTATTTGAACTTTTTTCTTGGAGCAAGGGAAGGAGTTGCAGAAAAAATGTGTGATAATTTTAAAAAAAAATATCCATCTTTAAAGATTGCCGGGATATATTCACCACCATTTTGTGATAGATTTTCAGATAATGAGAATAATAAAATAATTTTAATGATTAATAATTCTAATTGTGATATATTATGGGTATCATTTGGTTGCCCAAAACAGGAGATGTGGATAGTTGAGAATATAGATAAATTAAAAGTCCCATTGGTAATAGGAATAGGGGCTGCATTTGATTTTTATGCTGGAACGTTAAAAAGAGCTCCAAAATTCATTCAGTCTTTAAGACTCGAATGGTTTTATAGATTTTTACAGGAGCCAAAAAGACTTTTTAAAAGATATTTTATAGGTGGATTTCAATTTTTAAATTTAGTTTTAAAAGATAGAAAATATAAAAAAAGGAGTAATATAAAATGAAAAAAGCAATTATTACAGGTATAACTGGCCAAGATGGTTCATATTTAGCAGAATTGCTATTAGAAAAAGGGTATGAAGTTCATGGAATTATAAGAAGAGCAAGTTTAATAAATACTCACAGAGTGGATCATCTTTATAAAGATCCCCATGAAAAAGATGTTAGATTTTTTATGCATTATGGTGATATGACAGATTCAACAAATCTTATAAGATTAATACAGAAGATTCAGCCAGATGAAATATACAATCTTGCTGCAATGAGCCATGTTAAGGTGTCATTTGATACCCCAGAATATACTGCTAACGCTGATGGGCTTGGAACATTGAGAATACTTGAGGCTGTTAGATTGCTTGGACTTGAAAAAAAGACAAAGATATATCAGGCTTCTACAAGTGAACTATTTGGTAAAGTTGTGGAGACACCACAGAAGGAGACGACTCCATTTTATCCAAGGTCTCCTTATGGTGTTGCAAAACTATATGCCTACTGGATAACTGTTAATTATAGAGAGGCTTATGGATTATTTGCCTCAAATGGGATTCTTTTTAATCATGAATCCCCAAGAAGAGGGGAAACTTTTGTCACCCGTAAGATCACTCTTGCTGCTGCTGCGATAAAATTGGGCTTACAGGAGAAATTATATATTGGTAATCTTGATTCAAAGAGAGATTGGGGATATGCCAAGGATTATGTAGAAGGTATGTGGATGATATTACAACATAAGAAACCAGATGATTTTGTTTTGGCAACAGGAGAGACTCATAGTGTTAGAGAATTTATAGAACTTGCATTTAAAGAACTCGATATGGAAATTGTATGGAAAGGAAAAGGAGTGGATGAAAAAGGTTATGATAGAAAGACAAATAAGTGTCTTATAGAGGTTGATCCAAAATATTTTAGGCCAACTGAGGTTGATCTACTTTTAGGAGATCCTTCAAAGGCTAATAGAGAATTGGGCTGGTATCCAAAGACTAAATTTCAGGATCTTATCAAAATGATGGTTCAGGCTGATTTTGAACTTTATAAGTCTGGTAAAGATGTTCATTGTTCAATAAAATATTAGGAGAAGTTTTGTGAATAAAAAAATTTTATATAAAAAACCAGACTGTTTGAAAGATAAAACAATGCATTATTGTCCTGGGTGTGGCCATAGTTTGATTCATAAATTATTAGCAGAAATTATTGATGAATACAATATTAAAGATAAAACTATCTTTGTTGCACCGGTTGGATGTGCTGTTTTACTGTATGATTATATAGATTGTGATACAATAGAAGCAGCCCATGGAAGAGCACCCGCAACCGCAACTGGCATTAAGAGAGCAAAACCAGATAATATTGTGATATCATATCAGGGGGATGGAGATCTACTTGCTATTGGAATGGCAGAGACAGTGCATGCTGCTAATAGAGGTGAGAATATAACTGTCATATTTATTAATAATGCAATTTATGGAATGACCGGTGGACAGATGGCCCCAACAACAATTATAGGACAAAAGACACTTACAACTCAGTCTGGTAGAAATCCTTTGAATGAAGGTTATCCAATCGGAGCATGTGAACTCTTGAATACATTAAAGGCTCCGATTTTTATAGAGAGATGCTCAATTACAGATGTTAAATCAGTAATAAAGACGAAAAATGTCTTAAAAAAGGCTATAAAGAATCAGATGGATGGAAAAGGGTATTCTTTTGTTGAAATTTTGTCAAGTTGTCCTACTAACTGGGGATTAACGCCGGTTGAGGCAAATAAATGGATAGAGAAAAATATGTTTGAGGTCTATCCAGTTAAAAATTTTAGAGACATTGTTTAATAGGGGATTATATGATAAATAGAATAATAATTGCTGGATTTGGTGGACAGGGAATAATAATTGCTGGTAAAATATTAGCAACTGCTTTTATGAATGAAGGGAAAGAGGTTACCTTTTTTCCTTCTTATGGTGCTGAAATGAGAGGAGGAACATGTAATTGCTCTGTTGTTGTTAGTGATAACCCAATTGCATCTCCAATTATTCATAATCCAGATACACTTTTACTTTTTAATAAACCATCAATGGATAAATTTGAAAGACTCTGTAAAAAAGATGGTATCATTATTTTTAATAGCTCCTTAATTAAAGAAAAATCAAAAAGAAGTGATATTAGATCTTTTTATATTAATGCCTCAAATATAGCAGAAGAGAGTGGAACAATTAAAGGGACAAACATGGCTATGCTTGGAGCATTTGCAAAGATAACTGGTCTTGTAAAAATTGATTCTTTAAAAGAGAGCATAAAAGAGAATTTTAAAAGTCTTAAAGAGGAATTATTAAAAATTAATATAGATATTTTATTAAAAGGATATGAATTTAATTTTAACCCCAGCTAACATCAATTAATCTTTTTTCAAACTCTTTTATGTTTTTTAAATTTGGGCAATCTTTTTTATGAATTATTATTCCTCTACCCCTTGAGACAAAACCCACTATATCATTATAAGGCACTGGCTTACAACATTTAGCAAAATTGAATAGTAAATTTTTCTCGCCATTTACTAATATTGTTATTTTACCAGTTTTTATCTCTATATTTTTAGAGTCAGAAATCTTTTTTTCTATCTCTTTCTTTTCTTTAAATTCTTTTTTTTCTTTATCAAAAATTTTATCTTTTATTCCTTGATTTAATAATTCATGTCTTATCTTTTTTTTAGCATGATTTGTCTTTACAAGAGAAAGCCATACCGGTTTTACATTTAATGTATTTGTTGTTATAATTTCCACTATCATGCCATTTTTTAATGGTTTTCCAAGAGAGATTATATTACCATTTGCTTTTGCCATTTTGCATTTATTACCTACATCTGTGTGTATCTTATAAGCAAAGTCAAGAGCTGTAGCCCCTTTAGGTAGTTCTATTATATCCCCTTTTGGTGTAAATACATATATCTCTTCTTTTAATATATCATCTCTTATAGTTCTATAATAATCCTCTGGTGATAATTTTTCATTATTTACCTCTTTTAGATGCTGTAGCCATTTTAACTCTTTTTGTTCTGGAGTTCCTCCTTTTTTATAAAACCAGTGAGCAGCAACCCCATATTCGTTTATTTCATCCATCTCTTCTGTTCTTATTTGAACTTCGATTGCCTTACCTTTTTGAATAATAACTGTTGTATGAAGAGATCTATAACCATTCTGTTTTGGATTTGCTATATAATCCTTGAATCTACCTGGCATTGGCTGCCACAAAGAATGAACAATGCCAAATATCTTGTAACAATTTTCAACTGTATCTGTTATTAGTCTTATTCCAAATAGATCAAAAATCTGATCAATGTTTTTGTTATATTTTTTCATTTTTTTATATATAGAATAGATATGTTTTTTTCTTGATTTAATTATGAATGGAATATTTTCTGTTTTTAGTTTTAAACTTAGAGTTTCTACTATTCTGTCAAATATTCCCTTCATATCATTTTCTAATTTAATTAAATATTCATTTATACTATTAAATATTTCCGGGGAAAGGGCTTTTAATGCCAAATTCTCAAGTTCATTCCTTAAAATATTAATCCCTATTTTACCTGCAAGAGGTGCATATATTTCGAGTGTCTCTTTTGCTATTCTTTTTATTTTATCTTTTGGAAGATATTGAAGAGTTGACATATTGTGAAGTTTATCCGCTAATTTTACTATGATTACCCTGATGTCATTTGTCATTGCAACAAGCATTTTTCTTATTGTCTCTGCTTTTTGTTCTCTTTTATTTCTTGATTTTAATTTGCTTATTTTTGTAACACCATCGACAAGACGTGCTATGTTTTCTCCATACTTTTTAGCGATGTATTCAAGGGTGATATCTGTATCTTCCACAATATCATGAAGAAGTCCAGCAACTACCATTTCATAATCAACATTTAATTTTAATAGAGTTATTGTCACTGACAATGGATGAATAATATATTCTTCCCCTGATGCTCTTTTTTGACCTTTATGTTTTAATTCTGCTAAATTATAGGCATCAAGAATTATACTCTTTTCTTTCTCTGGATATATTTTAATAAGATCTTTAAATTCGAGTAGGAGTTGTTCTTTCATAAAAAGGAATATATAACTAATTTTATGTTTTGTCTATATTTTTATAGAATTTTAAACTACTCACTTCTATCTTTCTTTGTTAATATAAAATAGTCTCTTGCAGAAGTTACAGTATAAATATTTTTATAGAAACTCAATTTATCATTCTCATTAAAAGTCTCAAGTCTTCCATATTTATTTTTGACTGCTCTAACAAAATGAACATTAAAATAGTTCATATCAAGGTGCATGCCATTAATAACTCCAGCCTTTATCATACCGAGAGCAAGAGTTGCTGCTGATAAACTTTCCCCAAAAGCAAATACAATATCGTTATCCTTTGTAAGCCCTATGCCACTTCTAACAGTGTATATTGGATGGACATCTAAAGGAGTAAGTCCCCACATTCTGTTTATCTTGTCAGTAATTTTACCATCTATTATCAAAGGTAACTCATTCTGTCTGAACCATAAAATACTCTCATCATCTGATGTATCCTCTTTCCATTCTTTTATTTCAAGCCTTCCATCTTTATAACAAAAAAGAGTAGCAGCTCCATTTATTGGTGGCAATAAAATTTCTCCATTATGCTTCATCCCATATTTTCCATGTTTATACTGAAATCCACCACTAAATATCCACATTACTCTATTCTTTTGATCTTCTGTTATTTTACCATCTCTTTTTTGGCTATCCTCTGATCCTGGGATAAACTCAAGATTTAATCTATCCATATCAAACCTATATATATATACAATGGCATAAGGTCTTTCAAGATCTGTTCTTAAAAATGTTTTTGCATACAATGGCTTAAAAGTAGAGGGGGATATCTCAAATTTTTCCCATATTCCTTCATTTAAAATTTCTTTTTCATAAAGAGGCGGAATATTTTCTATATAGTTATCTGTTAAAATTTTCAGAATAGAATAATCTTTATCCTGTATTAAAAGTGGATTCTCAATATAAGATTTTGCTATATTTATAACATATTGATTAATTGGCGTATCAGTAGAGTTATCAGCCGTATTATCAAATTGAAAGTTAATATTTTTCTTATTTTTTTTATCAATATAATCAAAATATTTTTTTTCTAATTCAAGAACAGTCTTATCACCTAAAAAATTATTTCTTATAAAATTGATTATATTTGGTGCCAATCTTTGCACACCGCCCCACTTTTCAAAAAATATTCCGAGAAGAAAAAAGATAATCAAAAAAATAAGCAGCAACAAGATTTTAAATACTTTTCTAATAGTATTTTCTTTATACTCATTTTCTACATAATACATAATAGACTCAACATATTAGATAATAAAGATATAATTTTTAAATATATATTCGGATATTTCAGGATAAAAATATAAAACTATTTAGAAACTATTTTTCTCACAAAATCGATAATTTCCTCTTCATTAAATATGGCACCACCAAGTTTATTTAACGAAAATATTGTATTATCTGTAGAAAATGAATAGGAGATAGAGAGTCTAACATCCTGCTCTAACTGATCTTTTGCCATCTCTACTACAAATATTTTGGCATCCTTATTTCTACTCTTTACTTTCTGAAATAACTCTCTTAACTCTGCATCTGGAAATGGCCATAGAGTAATTGGCCTAAATAATCCAATCTTTAAGCCACTCTCTCTTAAAGTAGAGATAGCACTACTACATACTCTTGAAGGGGTTCCATAGGCAACAAATATATGCTCAGCATCAGAAGTCTCTTTTTCTTCAAATTTTCTCAATTCTCTTTTTATCTTCTCATACTTTTTTTGTAAATCAATGTTATGTCTCTCTAACATATCCTCTGGTGAAAGAAATAGTGATCTTATTATCTTTTGTTTTCCACCCTGTCCTAATGCCCAATCATTTTTTTCTATCTTGATATCTTGCATTTCTGGTAGTATTACTGGTTCTGACATTTGTCCCAATATTCCATCAAATAATAACATAACTGGATTTCGATATTTAAAGGCAATTTCAAATGATTGATATGTTAAATCAGATATCTCCTGAACATTTGCAGGTGCAAGAACAATAAGATGATAATCTCCATGTCCACCCCCTTTTACTGCTTGTAAATAATCAGCCTGAGATGGTGATATATTCCCAAGGCCAGGACCTCCTCTCATAACATTCACAACAACTGCCGGGACTTCTGCTCCTGCTATATAAGAAAGTCCCTCTTGCATTAATGATATTCCGGGCGATGAAGATGAAGTCATTGCTCTTGCACCAGTCGCACAAGCTCCATATACCATATTTATTGAAGCAAGTTCACTTTCTGCTTGAACAAAAACGCCGCCAACTTCTGGCAATCTTTTAGACATATATGCTGGAACTTCATTTTGAGGAGTAATTGGATAACCAAAATAGTATCTACATCCGGCTCTTATAGCTGATTCTGCCATTGCTTCATTTCCTTTTAATAACTCTCTCTTTTGATTTGACATTTAGCCTTCCTCCTCTTCCATATAAACTTCTATTGCAGCATCAGGGCAGACTCTTGCACATAGAGTACAACCAGTACATTTTGACATATCGGTAATAAAAACTGGATGATACCCCATTGAATTTATATCTTCTGAAACAGAGATTATATTTGATTTACACGATTCAATACACAAAAGACAACTTTTGCATCTATTTGAATTAATTATGACTATATTTTTTTTCAAAAATCTTCCTCTTTACTTTTTTTAAAAAATTAACCCACGGCTATAAAGCCGTGAGCCTATATTTTAAGCCTTATTATCGCTTCCAAAAACATTCTTAATTTTATGAATATAAAGTTGCTTTAAAGCCTCTCTTGCTGGGCCTAAATATTTTCTTGGATCAAATTCTTGTGGCTTTTCAACAAAAACTTTTCTAATTGCAGCAGTCATTGCAATTCTACCATCAGAATCAATATTAATTTTACATACAGCAGATCGTGCAGCCTCTCTTAACTGCTCTTCTGGAATACCGATTGCATTCTCCATCTTGCCACCATATTTGTTAACAAGTTCAACAAGATCCTGTGGTACAGAAGAAGCCCCATGTAAAACAATGGGGAACCCCGGTATTCTTTTTTCTATCTCATGAAGAATATCCAGTCTTATCTGAGGATTCTGACCAGGCTTAAACTTATATGCTCCATGAGAAGTCCCAATAGAAATAGCAAGTGAATCAACACCAGTCTTTGATACAAAATCTTGAACTTCTTCTGGTTTAGTATAAGTATGATGTTCGGCACTGACCTCATCCTCAACTCCGGCTAAAACTCCTAATTCCCCTTCAACAGTAACATCAAACTTATGAGCATAATCAACAACCTTTTTTGTTAATGCAACATTCTCATTATAAGGAAGATGTGAGCCATCTATCATTACAGAAGAAAAACCAGAATCAATACATGACTTAGCAAGATCAAAACTATCTCCATGATCAAGATGAAGAGCGATCTTAGGATTTTCCCATCCCATCTCTTTTGCCATTTGAACAGCACCCTGAGCCATATATCTTAAGAGAGTCTGATTTGCATACTCTCTTGCCCCTTTTGATACCTGCAAGATTACTGGAGATCTTGTCTCAACACAAGCTGAGATTATTGCCTGCAATTGTTCCATATTGTTGAAATTGAAAGCAGGAATAGCATATTTACCTTCCATTGCTTTTTTAAAAAGTTCTCTTGTATTAACAAGCCCTAAATCTTTGTAAGATATTGCCATAATATCACCTCTTATATTAATTTTTGAAATAAATATACAGAATTTTTTTTATTTTGTCAAAAGGTTTTAAGATAAATTTATTCAAAGCCGATTTTATTTTTAGAGAAAATCTTTTTTATTTTTTTATTAAATTTTGTAAAGGATTTTCTTATAAATTTTGTAATTAATATAGGCTCTTCCTGAAAAATATGTAGCATATAAAAATATAATAAAGTTATAACAAAAATATATTTGCAACATGCAGGATTTTTGATATAATGATTAAAAATTTTTGCATATATGATGTTCTAAGAAAGTTATTTAATGAATTTGGGATTAAATTGATAAGTATGCGCTTTAGAGAAGAAAAAATCAAATTAGATATATTAAGAAAAGTAAAGAAAGTGAAAGAGATATAATAAAGTTTGGTGAAACAAAAAGAATATATAGTCTTGGCTGAGTAATGACTAAATTATCAAATACAACTTTATCAGTAATATCTATGATATTCATTGCGATAAATCTGAATAAAATAATTCGCAATATTTATTTTTTTATTAAATTTTTTAATTTTTTGTTTAATTTTAGACTCTCTTATATATTTTATTTTAGTCCAGAATACTTTTTCAGAAAAGCCTAAATAAATATCCCATTCTGTAGTGCTTAATTTATGCCATATTATAAGCAGGGGATATCTCCTTTATTTTTAAGCAGATATCCCATGCCAATAGAAAAATAAAATTATTGTTATTTTATTCAAAGATTATCTTGTCTATTTCTATGATTTAATCATTATTCTCTTTATTTGACAAAAATTAAATTTTGAAGTATATTATTTTAACATTCTATTTTTTAAAAGAGGTTAATATGATTAAAATAAACTCAAATTATTTAAAATTGCAGGGGAGTTATCTTTTTTCAGAAATAGCAAAAAGAGTGAATGAATATAAAAATGCAAACCCGGATAAAAAAATAATAAGATTAGGAATAGGTGATGTTACAGAACCTCTTGTACCATCTGTTATTGAGGCTATTCATAAGGCAACTGATGAGATGGCTAAAAGAGAGACTTTTAAAGGGTATAAATCAGACGAGGGGTATGAATTTTTAAGAGAAAAGATCTTAGAAGTTGATTTTTTGAGTAGAGGTGTAAATCTTAGTATTGATGAAATATTCATATCAACTGGTGCCAAAGAGGACACAGCAAATTTTCAGGAAATTTTTTCAAATGATATAAAGATAGCAATAACAGATCCGGTCTATCCGGTCTATCTTGATAGTAATGTTATGGCTGGAAGAACTGGATTTTTTAAAGATGGTAGATTTGAAGGTGTTATTTATTTGGATTGCACAGAAGATAATAATTTTACGCCAGATATTCCAGAAGAAAGGGTGGATTTGATATATTTATGTTTTCCTAATAATCCTACTGGGCAGGTAGCAAGAAAAGAATATTTAAAAAAATGGGTTGATTATGCTATTAAAAATAAGGCTTTAATAATGTATGATGCTGCTTATGAGTCTTTTATAAGAGAGAAAGATATTCCACATAGTATATATGAGATAGAAGGTGCTAAAAATGTAGCAATTGAGTTTAGAAGTCTTTCAAAAACCGCTGGTTTTACAGGGACCCGTCTTTCTTATACAATTGTCCCAAAAACAGTTTTTGCTTATGATGATAATGGCAATCCTCATTCTTTGAATCAGTTCTGGAATAGAAGACAGAACACAAAATTTAATGGTGTTGCCTATATAATTCAGAGAGGGGCTGAGGCAGTCTTTACAAAAAAAGGGAGAGAAGAGATAACTAAAGTAATTGATTATTATCTGGGAAATGCAAAAATAATAAGAGAAGGCCTTGATAGATTGGGGATAAAATACTCTGGTGGAATAAATTCACCTTATATATGGCTTAAGACTCCAAATAATATGAAATCGTGGGATTTTTTTAATACATTACTTAATCAGTGCCAGGTTGTAGGAACTCCGGGGGTCGGTTTTGGCAAATGTGGTGAGGGTTATTTTAGATTAACAAGCTTTGGGAAAAGAGAGGATGTAGAAGAAGCGATATTTAGATTAGGAAAATTAAATTTCTAAGAAAATATATATTATTTCTTAATATAATGTTATATTAAATATCATGCCATATTTTAAAATTACTCATTAAAATTAAAAAGGATTAAAAAAGGGGTGTGGTTTTATTTTTAGGCAGATAAAAAAATATAATTATCCCATGGTTAATTTTGTTTGAGAAAAGATTGTAATAGGCTAATTTATTTTTTTGGTAGAATTTAAAATAAATTTTTTCAATAATAGGTCTCAAAGCCTATTACCTGATAGCAATCGTTGTAGATCGCTTTGTAAAATGGCGTGGTATTGCCGGAAAAGTGGGATAATTCTCTGCGCTTATTCCACTTTTTTATTCTTGTTAGTTTTAAAAATAACTTTAACGTTATTACACTACACTTCATCTCAACCCTGGTAATCCCAAGTTTCTCATACTCTTCCAAAAAGAATAGGATAATTCTCCTCAGTAAAGCCCCCATGCTGAAAAAATTTAAATCAGCATGCATTTTCTTTAAGAATCTATAGTCCTGTTTGGAAAGATATATATGAAATCTTGCGTCTCCATCTATTCTTTCATACTTATTTCCATCCTCTGGACCAAAACAATATATTTCTTTTACTCTATTGTTATAGATTTGTAATATATACACAATAAGTCCAGAAATAGAGATGTTGAATTTCCTTGCGATAGATGCAAGTCTTTTTTTAATTTCCGAGTTAACTACTATGTGTAACTCATGTTCGCAAATATAATTTTTTAAAATTTTACTAATATTATTCATAAAAAATCCTCCTTCAAACTATTATAAAAATTATTTTCTATATATTAATCACAAAATTTTTGAAAAAATCCTTTACAACTTTTATAAAAAAATAAAAAAAATTTTTGCCTAGAAATAAATCCCACCTATTAAAAAATAATTTTATATTAATTTTTTGACAAACTTTCAAAAAATAAGTATAATTGTATATACTCTAATAGAGGCTATCTTTAAAAAAAGAGAGAAGAGATAATGAAAAAAAATATATTTTTATCAACGAGAAAATTAATAGGATTTTATGTTTTATTGTTTGGTTTAATTATTTTGTTTAAGATAATATTTTTAAAAGAGTTTAAAATTCAATATATATTTTTAATGATAATATTTATTATCTCTCTTGATCTTACTATAAGAGGATTTATCAAGAAGAAAAGAAGAAAGTTGTTAATACCCGGTACATTTTTTCTGCTTTCTTCTATTTTTTTTATAATCTATTTTACCTTAAAAGAGTTAATCAATTATAGCATAATACATTGGTGGCCCATAATAGGAATATTTGGTGGCCTGTCTTTAATTATTTACTATATAAAATCTAAAGAAAAGAGTGAAGCAATAATAGTGCCGGGATTTTTTCTTATTTTCTTAGGTTCAATTTTAGTTTTGTTTACTTCTAAAATATTGAATTTTGGGTTTAGATATTTTCTTGTATTTTTAATTCCTGGTTTAATAATATTATTAGGAATTTATCTTATTTTTGCAAAAGAGATAAAATATTTGAAAAAATATTTTGATAAAAATAATAAAAAATGAAAAAGAATATAATTGTTTTATTTTTAACTTTTTTTTCTTGTTTTTTACTCATTTCAGAGAATCTTTTATTAAAAGACGGAAAAATATTTAAGGGAGAACTCGTTTATCTTGATAAGGAAAGGATAACAATGAAGATAGAAAATGAGTTATATGATTTCAAGATATCTTCAATAGAGTATCTTATTGTCCCTACTAACCAATTAACACAGAGACTTTTATACATTAAAAGAAAAGATAATACAGAATTGTCAATAAATCTTATAAAATTAACTGAGACAGTAATATATTACAAGATGCCAAATGGCAATGAACTTATGCTATTAAAGTTAAGTGATGTTTTTGCCATGTCAGTATTAAATAGTAATAATAATATTGCTAATAACTCAAATAAAAAAATTTTTCTTGAAAAGGATGATTTTGACAATATAAATAGTGATATAACAGAAATTTTAATAAATTTAGCCAGAGCAAAGTCTATACTTTCTGATGAAATAAGAAAAGAAATAGAGCAATCATCAAAAAAGGATAGTGTTATTATTGATAATCCAGATTTTTATGATAAATTCTGGCTTAGGGTATCAAATTATATAGACAAAAACACTGAAAATTTATTATGGGGACTTGTTGAAAATTATTCAGAAAAAGAGAAATCAATTAATATTTTTTATAATGAAAAGAGTAATATTAATAGTAATAAAATAATTGAAGAATATAAATCTAAAATAATAGAACTAAGAAAAGAGTTTTATAAAAGAGCAAGAAGAATAATTATTTCTCAAATAAAATAAATTATTTGGATATTTTCTTTTTCTTTTCTTCTTCTATTTGAGCAAGATGTTTTTCAAGAAGTGTATTCCATACTTCTATCTGTTTTTTACATGTCTCTATTTTTTCATTATCACCTAATACCATATTAATTCTTAAAAGAGCCTTTTGAAAATCTATTGCTTTTTTTAGATCTTCTATATCTTTTGTACTTAGCTCAAATTTTTCTCTGTAACCATTTGACGCATTTCTTAATAATCTCTGAATAACGGACAAATGAGCTCTTCTATCTTGAAAGCCTTCTTCTCTCGGATCATCCAGTTTTTGAAATTTTCTCATATCAAAAAGATTTTTAGCAATAACAGCAAATCTTGCCTCTATTTCGACAAAAGACCATTTCCATTTTGTATTTTCCCCAAATTCTTCTTTTACAAGATCTATACAATAGCCTATCTTTTTTATAATATTCAATTTCTCAGCATCTGAATAATCTGAAATTTTTTCTAATTTATCTGAATAATCAGTAAAAGGGACATCAACATAATTTGTTACTGTTTTTTCTAAATTAATTATAACCTCGTACAAGAGCTGTCTTGCTTTTTCTAAATATGCAGTGTTTTTTACACCAAGTAAGAATACACTTAAATCACTCATTGCACAATATATTGTTATTTGATTCATTATTAAATTTGCTGCTTTTATTCTTAAAAGTGGCTCTTTTTCTTTGTTTTTCATCATTTCTATTGATAAATTTTTGTATTGAGAGTTGAGATCCTCTATTTTAGTCTTATAAAAATTAATTTTTTCTTGGAAATCAGCTCTTTGTTGATCGGTTATCTTTCCCATTTTTATTTTCCTCAAAAAATATATTTATACTTAAAGAATAGAAGCCTTTTTAAATTTCGGTTTAAAATTATAATTATTTTAGCAATTATTTATTAAAATATCAATAATAAATTTATTTCTGATACAAATAATCATAGTTTAATTCTATTTTAAAAAATATTAAATTTTTTTTCAAATTTTGTAAAGGATTTTCTCAAAAATTTGACACTTTTTTAAAATCGCTTAAAAAATAATGATATTTTTGTTGTCGAAAAGAATTTAATCGTCCCTAAAAAATATTTTCCTGAAATAGGTGCAGAAGCTATTTTGCA
>DAONLM010000006.1:17078-35381 GCA_035406685.1 Spirochaetota bacterium | reverse complement strand
AACAATTGAAGAATATACACAACAAGTTTTGATAAAGATAAATTTAATTTTTCTGATATTTTTACAAGCCTTTTTTTCATTTCTGATTTTACTACAAAGTGAAACTCATGTTCAGCATTGTAGTTTGTTAAATTAATATTATTCATAATAATCCTCCATAAAATAGTTTTTATTAATTAATCACAAAATTTCTTAGAAAATCCTTTACAAAATTTAAGAAAAAAATAAAAAAATTTACCTGAGAATAAAATCATAAAAAATCTTGACTATGAATAAAAAAAGTTTTAATAATATTTAGAAATGATAAAATATCTAATCAAAAGATTATTACTTATTATTCCTACTCTTTTAGGTATAAGTATCTGTTGTTTTATAATTATTCAATTCTTACCAGGTGGACCAATTGAGGAGGCTATACAGAGGATCTCATCGAGAGACAAGGGGGGAGGACTTTCTACAACTCGTGTAAATCAAAAGGAGATAGAAAGGCTAAAAAAAATATACGGTTTTGATAAACATCCGGTAGAGCAATATTTTATCTGGCTATTCAAGGTAATCAGGGGGGATTTTGGGGAGTCTTTTAGAACATATAGGCCAGTATTGCAGGAGATAATGGAAAGAATCCCAATTTCGCTAATTTTTGGATTGAGTGGCTTTTTAATATCTTATATAATCTGTATTCCCCTCGGTATTAAAAAGGCTTTAAAACATAACACTATTTTTGATACTGCAACAAGTGTTATTGTATATATTGGATATTCAATACCAGGATTTGCCCTTGGTGTATTACTTCTTGTTTTATTCGGTGGTGGAACATTTTTAAATCTATTTCCTTTATCTGGTTTTGTCTCGGATAATTTTGAATATCTAAAATGGTATGAAAAGATATTTGATGTGATTCATCATATGGTTTTGCCAGTAATATGTTATACTATTAGTGGATTTGCAGTTTTAACAATTGTGATGAAGAATTCCTTAATGGATGAATTGGGAAAGGATTATATAAAGACGGCAATGGCAAAAGGGCTTTCTTATAAAAAGGCAATCTTTAATCATGCCTTACGAAATGCCTTAATCCCAATTGCTACTGGCATTGGGGGACTTTTATCTGTCTTTTTTGCTGGTTCTATTCTCATAGAGAGGGTCTTTTCTATACCGGGTATGGGACTTTTAGGGTATGAGGCAATGCTCCAGAGAAATTATCCAGTTGTTCTTGGAATAATAATGATTCAATCTCTATTTAATCTTTTAGGCAGGATTATTTCTGATATCTCATTGGTGCTCGTTGACCCAAGGATTACTTTTGAATAAAGGATTACTTTTGAATATAAAAAGGATATTGTTATGAGAATTGTCGTATTTTTTTTATATCTCTTTTTTTGTTTTTATATTTTCCCCATCACTTATCCAACTATATATTTTCCTGGAATGTTTGATAATGGGGATCTTCTTACCTCTGATTCAACACTCGTTAAAAATCTTAATAATGAAGATGGATTTTTTTGGAATAATTATTTTAAGAGTGCGAATAAATATGATAAGGAGCCTCTTATCTGCTCTTCTAATATAGTAGGAAGTAAGTATAATAGATTAACTATTGCCAATGTAATTGGTCCTGATAGAACAAATATCTCACTGGATCTTATGACATATAGATTTTTTATTCTTATTCATGGTAGAGCCCCTTTTGGACAAAATTATTCCCTATTAACATCTTATGAAGGTAATGATTTTACCGGGAGTTGTATAAGAGAGGGTAGGGTAATACATTTTAATGGTCTTGTTGAAGAGATCTGGTCAAAATATGGTAAAAAGGTCTATTATTTAAAGAAAAATAATAAATTTTATGTTGATATAACATCAAGTAGTAAAAATTTTTATATAAATAAAGATGGATATTTTGATAACGTAAAAGATATAAGGTTTAATGTTCTTACTCATTCGAGTGGTGGAGTTGCTTTAAGAATGTATTTTAAAATTTGTAAAGAAAATAATGTTTTTCATTATGTTAATTCTATAATAAATCTCTCTGTTCCCCATAAAGGATCAAGAATGGTTTATGCTTTAAAAAATGCTTTTCAAGAGTTAATGAAGGACGCTGTTAATAATTTTTATAAAAATATTGAAAATGGTTTTGTAAAGGTAATAGTAAATGATAAAGAATATGGTTTTTCTTATAAAGATTTACAGAAGATTACAAGGATAGATATGCTTGCAAGCAATAGTTTTTCTTCTAATTTTATGAGAGATTTTATTGGATATTATATTCTCTATTTTATTCCTTTTGATGGTAAAAAAAGAGTTCTTGGCAATGATCCTGCTTTGTATGATCTTCATCCAGATCATTATTTTATAAGGACATTAAATAAAGTAGAAATACCAGAAGATATCCCCATAGTTAATTTTATTGTAAGGAGTGCTTATGCTCCCATGTTTAAGGCTATTGGAAAATATTTACGATTAGGAGAAAATGATGGTGTTGTTGATGTAAGGGATAATGATTTGTCACATATTCCAAATTATAATAAATTAAAAATAAAAAATTATTATATTGAGAATTCAAACCATATTCCAATGCCATATATAAAGCCAGTGTTTGAAATGAAAGAGACAATCGATAAAAATTATGGAGTTTTAAAAATTTTACTTAAGAAAAATGTTAGTAAGGAGGAAGGTGTAATAATAATATATCTTCTTTTTACAGCAATTATGAAGGAGTTTGGTCTCGAACTGAATAAACTTATGAAAGAGGAAAATTATTCTGTTATAGATTATTTTGCAGAAAATCCAGTTTTATTTGAATAATAAAATATATTTTTTATTTAGATGAGTTAATATAAGAATTGTTTAATAAATATTTGTTTATTGAGACTCTTTTAGAATATTGATATTCCATTTTATTAATGAGATATCCCCCTGTATATTAGGAGAATATCCTCTTTTGCTTGTAAAAGATATACTTTCTGCTTAATATTATAATTTTCAAAAAATATTTAAAAACTATTTTCAGAAATCAAAGACTTTATTTTTTCTATTACATCATTGAATGAAAGATTAAATTTATGACATACTCTCTTTATATCTTCATATTCAAAAGAACTTTTGATTAGTTTATCTTTATAATATCCCTCTTTAATTCTTATAATCTCACCCTGAAAAAATACCTCTCTGCTCTTTCTTTTTAATACATGCCTATTCACAAGATATTCTCTTATGCCAAAGGTAGAAGAATTATTAAATACTATTTCTATTATTTTTTCTTTATCTTCTATTTTAGAAAGAATAGTGATTAAAAACCCTGGCCTTGATTTTTTCATTATAACCGGGGTAATAAAAACATCTAATGCCCCATTGTTTAATAAATTTTCCATAAGAAAGCCAGCATTCTCTCCAGTCATATCGTCAACTTCTGTCTCAAAAATCATAATAGTATCATTATATTCATTCTGGCTTTCTTCTATCAGAAATACTCTTAAAAAATTTGGTATTTTAAAATCTTTTGTACCAGAACCATAACCAATTTTTAATATCTTTTCATTTTTTAATTCTCTAAATTCTTTAGTAAGATATTTTACGATTGCTGCTCCTGTTGGGGTTGTTAATTCACCTTCAATATCAGTAGAGTAGACTGGTAAGCCTTTTAATATTTCAGCTGTGGCTGGGGCTGGAACCGGCAGAATTCCATGTTGAGTCTCAATAAAACCATTTCCAAGAGGTATGGCACTGGAATAAACATTATTTATATTCAATTTATCAATTAAGATAGCAGTTGATACTATGTCTATTATAGAATCGATTGCCCCAACTTCATGGAAATGAATCTCTTCAATATTCTTTTTATGGACCTTTGCCTCTGCTTCTCCGATTATTTTAAATATATCTTTTGCAATACTCTTTGCTCTTTCAGATATCTTTGAATTTTCTATGAGAGAGTAGATATCTTTAATATTTCTATGGCTGTGAGAATGAGTAGAATGTTCATGATGATGATTTTCCTCTAATATAACATCAAATTTTAATGAATAAATTCCATTAATTGTTTTATTATTTAATTCTATTCTGTATTCATTATTAAGATTTAATGTGGAAAGAATCTCTTTCAAATAGTCAAAATTATTCTCGAGTGATAAAAGGGCTCCTACCATTTTATCACCACTTATTCCAGAGAAGGCATCAATATATAGATCCATCTTTTCTTCCTCTTAATTTTTTTTGATATATGATTCAGTAAATAAAAATTTTATAGAAAAGCTTTCTACTTTAAGGTTTTTATAATGTTAACCTCTTTTTCAAACATTGTTTTTAAAATAGTCTTATTTTTATTAAAGGAGTAATAGTTATTTATATAAGTTATAATTGTGGATCTCTGTTTTTCTGTTATATTATATATTAGATTTATAAATTCGAGTGCTTTTTCAAGATAATTTAGATTTAATAGGTTAACAAATACTTCAAGTAAGAAATTAATCTGGTCACCAAATTTATTGCAGTATTTTGAATAGAATTTTTTTGCATTTGAAAAATCGTTTAAAGCAATAAAATTGGCACATAATAGATGATAAAATTCCTGTGTCTTAAATTTTATTATGCATTCTTCACAGAACCATTCTGTAAAATTATGCTTTTCTGTACAGAATGAAATAAGAGCCTTTTGATAACTTATCCTTCTTTCTATATCGAATACATCTATATTATCATATTCAAGATATAACTCCCATGCCATATTATTATATCTTTGAGCCTCTTCATATTCTCCTAATTCGATTAGACATTCTATTTTATAAATAAGAGCATTTATATTGTTTGTAACCTCAAATAGTTTTCCAAAAAAGAATGAAGCAAGATTTATTTTCCCGCTTTCCTTTAATTTTATGGATAAGTTTAAGAATTTATCTTCTGATGATAATGATTTATATTCTTTTTCTGGTATACCAGATTCTATTGCTAATTTTGTAAGATTGTATCTTTTTTCATAGAGATTATATATATTATCGATAGTCTCATTTTCGAACATAATAACTCCTATTTATAATTATAATATTATATTTTATTTTTTTCAATATTTTTTATAAAAAAAGTATTTTTTATACAATTTTAAAAAGGCAGATCCCCTTGTTTAGGAATAAGCCTTGATTTTTTTCTATAATAATATTCTTCTGAAAAATTCTTTTTTAATATCTCTATTATCTCTTTTTTTCTCTCCTTTGTTATTTTATTACTCTTATTGGTAATTTTTTTTAAAATAATTTCAACATACGAAAAGAACATTGTTAATATTTTAAAAAAATCTTTATTCGTTAATATTTATGGGAATCCATCTTTAATCTCTTTTAAATATAATAACACCAGATGAACTATATAAAGTGCATAATTATTATCAACTGATATACTGAGTTGCCATATTCTTTCTATTATATTTTTAAAATATTTTTTTGCATCTTCTGGTTTCGACGAATCAAAATAGTAAGCAATTATTTTTAGATTCTCAATTAATTCATTTTCAACACTGAGAGTTTCTAATTCATTTATTATATATTCGACTTTTTCGTATAGCATTAGATTTTACCCTGTTCTTTTATTTGTCTTATAAATTTACGGAAAATAGAGATAAAAAATAAAATTTTTTATTTATTTATTGCTTAAAATAAATTCTATTTTTTTACTTTACTTATATATCTATGCCAAAAATAGTCATATTTTTAGAAAATTAATATATTTTAAATAAAATGTAAATTTTAACAAAATATTTTTGATTTAGTTTATAATGCTAATATGGAATTTTATGACTTAGTGATATTTTTTGCCATATTTTCATTTTTAGGTTGGGTAGTAGAATCTTTATACAGAACATATAAAGAGAAAAAACTCGTAAATTCTGGATTTTTATATGGTCCTTTTGTCCCTATTTATGGTTTTGGGACATTATTGGTCTATTTTTCTTCTTTATTTTTGAGGAAACTTAATATATTCTTGGAGGTAATAATATATACTCTTCTTGCGACAATTCTTGAGTATGTTAGTTCTTATGTATTGGAAAAAATTTTCTCAATCAAATTATGGGATTATTCTGAAGAGAAATTTCATCTTAATGGAAGAATTTGCCTGAAATTCTCTTTATTCTGGGCAATCCTTATATTTATATATCTTTTTTTTCTACAAAAAAATGTAATTCTTTTAATTTCTCTTATTTCTCCTTTATATAAAATGTTACTTTCTTATATTTTGATAATCTATTTTATAATTGATACATTCATTTCAAGTAAGATCTATTTTGTATTTGCTAATACTCTTAACAATATACAGAATGTTATTAAGAATGGTTTTAAACCGGCTGAGTATCTCTCAAAAGTAAGGTTGCCTCTTGAAATAAAAGAATTTTTAACTGCAATGAGGAGGTTTCCAAATCTGGCAAAATTATGGAACAAGAAATTAGGAAGTATTTCTACTTATACAGAGAGCAATACACTTAATTGGCTTTCTGGTTTTATGAAGAAAGAGAAGTTAGATTTAAAGGATAATAAAGATAGTTATAAAGAAAATAACCAGTTTATGCAGATAATTACCCCTATTATAGAAAACGAGAAATATAAAGAATTAAAAAAATTTCACCATCATGAACATAGCATCTATGAACATAATATTCAGGTTGCCTGGCTGTCATATAAATTAGGAAAGATTCTTAATGCAAATTTAACTGAACTTGTAAGAGGTGCTTTATTACACGATTTTTTTCTATATGATTGGAGAAAAGAAAAACCGGCATCAGGTAAACTTCATGCTTTTGAACATCCTATTGAGGCTTATAACAACTCTGTTAAGACATTTGGCAGTTTAACAAAAAGAGAAAAGGATATTATATTAAAACATATGTGGCCATTAACTGTTATCCCCCCACGATATCTTGAGAGTTTTATTGTTTGTATTGCAGATAAAGTCGTTGCCTCAAAAGAATTTTCCAATGAGTTTAAAAGTAAAAATAAAGAAGATGATATTAATTTGAAATCTTAAATACTGTTTTCTTGCCCTCAGATATCTTAATATTACTAACAAGTTTATTTGAAGATTTATTTAAAGGGTTGTAAGTTAGATACAAAAAGGCAAATTTCCCATTTTCTACTATACTGTCTGGCACTTCTGTAATTTTATTTTCTTTTAAAGATAATTCCTGTAAGTTATCAGAAATCTCAAGAATATTTTCTGGAAAATTATAAAACTCATTTGAATCAAGATATAATTTTCTTAGATTTACCAACTTTTTTATAGAATCCGGCAATTTTGAAATTTTATTGCCATTTAAATACAAAATCTCTAAGGTAAAAATATTACACAATTCAAAAGGAAAATAATCAAAATTATTTCGAGATAAATTTATATATCTTAAAGAGTTCATATTTTCCATATTTTGTGGAAGATAAGATATCTGATTGTCCTGTAATTTTAATACAGATAACTTTTTACAATTAATAATCATATCATCTATATGTCTTATTTTATTATTACTCGCATTTAGATTGATTAAATTCTTGGATAGTAAACTACTCGATAAATATTTTAAATTATTATGTGAGATATTTAAAAATTGAAGATTTGATAAAGAAAAATCACCTACATCTTGGATTTCATTATAAGAGAGATCAAGAATTAAGAGATTGTTTATAAAACCTATTTTCTCGCTTAAAAAGGTAATTTTGTTTCTACTTAAATATAATTCTTTCAGATTTGAGAGTTTCTCAATATCAGATGGGATATCTATGATATTATTATTCGATGCATCAAGTTTTGTAAGATTGGTAAGATAAAATATTGGTTCCGGGATATTTTGAAAATTATTATTTGAGATATTTAATTCTTTTAGATTTGTAAGATTCTTTATTATATTAATATCCAGATCGTTAAGTTTATTATTACTTAAATTTAGACTCTCAAGATTTTTAAATAGCCCCAACTCTTTTGGTAAAATTAATAGATCTAAATTACTAAGATCAAGTTCTTTAATATTTGTGATTTTTCTTTGAAAATATTTTTTGCCGTATTTTTTTAGTAATTTCTTATTTATTTTTTTATCACTAAACTTTATAATGTCCTTATTTGAGCAGGAAGGATACAATAGCAAAAATATAAAAAGAATAAAAATATATCTTATCTTCAAAATTTCCTCCAAAATTATTTTAGTTTTAACAATAGATCTTTTGCTTTATTTGATATTTCTTCATTTGGATCATTGGTAAGCTGTTCTACAAGGGGAATCCCTTCTTTTACATTAAAATATTCAATATACTTAATAGTAAGTTTTTTCATTTCATCATTTTCAAATCTACTCAATCTTGCAAGTATTGGTTGATTGTTGTATCCTATATTATTTGTTATATGAAATTCTATAGCATATATTGCAGGAAGAATCTCCCCTTTATTTATTATAAACATCAGGGTTCTCATAACATTTACAGGATCTTCTTTATATGTTGTTGCAATAATTGTCTTTAAGGCAAGAAGATTTAGTTCTGGGGTATATGGGGTTGCCAGATACAATTTTAAAAATTCATAACTGGTCTCTTTATTGCCATATTTTGCTATCTGATTTAGACATTCAGAAAGAATTTTTTCATTTCTTGTTGTTTTCATATATGCTTGAATTGGTAGAACGGAATTATTTTTTCTTAAAAGAGAAAATTTCTTAATTCCTTCAATGGTAATGTCAATAGTGATATTTTTTGTTATAATCTTATATAATTCTTCGCCTATAGAAAAATTTTTGAAATTTTCATCTATGTTTTTAATTGTATTTAATATTATTACTGGATTATTCTCTTTTAAAAGATCAAGTACAATTTTTTCTTTTTTATCGTCTGGAAGATTTGATATGTTTGTAGATATGTTTATTTTCTCTTCCATAGAAAGAGTTGAAATATCATCGTAAACTGTTATCTCTTTTTTTATTACTTCTGCAACATCTGGATATTTTTCGTTAATTAAAGATAGAATAGCATTTTTATAAGATGGATCTGAACTGGTAAAATCTGATTTATAAACATTATATATAATATTTGCACTATCATTGTAAAAAGAGGCAATAGGTTTATTTGTTAACCATTCTGGAAAACTCTTTATTAATAAGAGAATTGCAAAAGATAATGTATTGTTTTCCTCTTTGTTATTATTTACTATTTTTACAGGGTTTTGATTAAGAAGCAACTTTTCAAGATATCTGATAGCCAATTTTTGATTGGAGTTAAGTAATCCGCAGAATCCATAAAACTTAAATACTGGATTGTTATCTTCAATAATACGGGTAAACATAGAGATTTGATTTGACTTTAAAAAAATTTTAAGTTCATTTAAAACTTCTGGATTTAGATCTTTTTCATTAAAATAGATAGCATCGATTTTTGCTAAAAAGTCTATTTTTATATTTGTTCCACTCTTTACAAGAATAATATTTAATAAAAGAGCTACTATCATTAAAATAATGAATAAAAAAAATATTATATTCTTGGCAACCTTCATATATTATCCCATTAATTTTATAAAATTATTCTTATTTATACTTTAAAAATCTTAATTTGTCAAAATTTTTAATATTATTATTTGATATTATTAAGAGAATGAAATTAAATAAAATTTTAAATTATCTAAGAAGGCTAACATCAATTTTCATATCCAATTCAAAATACCCATAAACATCACAAATCCATATCCAATGAGCAAATAAAAAAGATTGATATGCTGTAATAGTGACTTTTTTCTTAGGTTATAAATCTCTTATTTTTTTTGATATTTTTTTTAAATTTTGTAAAGGATTTTCTCAAAAATTTTGTGATTAATATATAGAAATATTTTTTATGGAGGATTTTTATGAATAATATTTGTAAAATTTTAGAAAACTATACCGTAGAGCATGAGTTACACATAGTCGTTAACTCTGCTATGAAGAAAAGACTTGCAACTATTGCAAAGAAATTCAACGTCTCTCTTTCGGGACTCATTGTGTATATCTTGCAACTCTATACCAATAGAGTAAAAAAAATATATTGTTTCGGTCCAGAGGATGGGAATAGATATGAAAGAATAGATGGGGATGCAAGAATTCATATATATCTTTCCAAACAGGACTATCGTTTTTTAAAGAAGATCCATGCTGATCTTAATTTTTTCAGCATGGGTTGTTTACTGAGGAGAATTATCCTACTTTTTTTGGAAGAGTATGATAAACTTGGTATTACCGGGGTTGAGATGAAATGTAGTATAATAACATTAAAGTTATTCTTAAGACTAACAAAGATAAAAAAGTGGAATAAGGGAAGAGAATTATCCCACTTTAAAGGCAATACCACGCCATTTTATAAAGCAATTTACAACGATTGCTATCAAGTAATAGGCTTTGAGACATATTATTAAAAATTCTGCTAAAGAAAGAAATGCACCTATTACAACTTTTTCTTAAACAAAATTAACCTCAGGATAACTATATTCTTTTAATTGTATTAAAATCCCACCGTAACCTAACCCCTTTTAGTTTTTAAAATTGACAAACTTTATTTTTTTGAGTATATAAATCTTATGGATGTAATATTTATAGATATTTCTATAAGAGAGCATAGACTCTCTTTTTTGTTGAATAGATTTTTTGAAAGATTTAATGAATTAAAAAACTTTGTGATAAAAGAATTTTCTATTGTTTCTTTTGATGAAAAAAATGAGAAGGTTCTAATATATAAAAATAAGAGAGAGGCTATAATTATAGATAAAGATGTGAAAGATGCCTTTATTTTTATTATAGAAAATATAGTTAACAAAAAGGATTTAAGACTGAATTCAAAATATGAATTGATAAAGATAGGTAGAGATATAGGTTTGGATTTTGATGTTTTATTTAAAATAGTTGGGTGGTTTCAGGGACAAAAGGGGATAGATTATTTTTATTCTATTGAAAATTTTTCAGAATTATTAAGAAATCTTACTTTGAATGAAAGGCTTGGTATAAATGAGGCTTTTAATTTCTATAAAATAGTTTTTCATAAGGTAGATCTATTTTTAGAAAGGCTCCCCTCAAATTTGACTTTTTCAGAAATGTCAAGATCAATTCAGTATATTACAGAGATTTATAATAAAATAAAAGATGAGAATAGTATAATTTCGAGACTGGATTTTTCTTCAAAAGATAGATTTCTTAATTCTTTAGTTAACATACGATATGAGAAATATTCTTATTATAAAGAAAAATTTGATAATTATATAAAAAAGTTCAATTTCCCAAAAGGGGTAAGAATAAATTATGATCCAAATTTTGAAAATGAGGCTTATCAATTGATCATTGATTTTAATAGTCGAGAGAAACTTTTGCAAAAGATAGAGGCTATTGAAAATAGTTTAAAAAGAGAGAAGGATAGTAAAGATCTATTTATTATGGAGAATTTATTTGAATGATTTTTATGATTTTGATGTTGTATTTATAGAAGAAAAGTATAAAGATAATAAAAGAGTAAAAGAGATTTTAACAAGAATAAAATCAGCTCCAGAGATAAATATTGTAGAGAATATATATATCGCACTGGAGAAACTCCCAGTAATATATCACCCTCTTAAGAGAGCAAAGAATTTATTTTTAGGTGGTATAAGAGGGGATATCTTACGAAAGTGCCCTGGAAGTCAGGGGCATATATGCTGTAATTATTATGTTATTAATCTTTATATTGGTTGCCCTCTTAATTGTAGTTATTGTATCTTACAGGCTTATCTTAATCAGCCATTTATAATTATAAACATTGATATTGAGAATATATTTTTTCATCTTGATAAAATATTAAAAAAAAATAAAGATAAAATTTATAGAATAGGAACTGGTGAGCTTGGTGATTCTCTTGTATATGATTATCTTACAGATTTCTCAATTGATTTTATAGATTTTTTTTCAAATTATAAGAATGTAATATTTGAGTTTAAGACAAAGACAGATAATATTAATAATCTTTTGAAAAAGAGTAATAACTCAAATATTGTAGTGGGTTTTTCGCTTAATCCTCAATCTATTATTGAGAGAGAGGAGACTAAAGCCTCTTCTCTTTTGGATAGGCTAAATAGTGCAAAGATTTTGGCAGATTCTGGATATAAGATAGCAATTCATTTTGATCCGATCATTCATATTAATAACTGGGAAAATGAATATAAATCTTTAATAGATGAGATATTTAAATATATTAAGCCAGAAAATATAGTATGGTGGAGTCTTGGGACATTCAGATATACCCCTGATTTAAAAAATATGATAGAGTATAACTATTATGATTCTAAAATATTATCAGAAGAATTCAGAGAGTGTAAGGATAAAAAATTTAGATATTTTAAACCAATAAGAGAGAAAATATATAATACAGTAAATAATCATATATTAAATTATGATACTAAAATTCCACTCTATCTCTGTATGGAAAGCCCAGAGGTCTGGAAAAACATAATATCTTTAGAGCAACAAAAGAATCTTAAGATACTTTTTTAAATCTCAATCTTTAATAATATATCTTTTATTTTTAAAAAGGCATCCTTTAAAGCGATAAAATTTTCACTAATTTGATCAATATCATAGTTTTTTGCATTAATCTCAATCTTTAACGCTATATCCCCTAATTGCTTGGCACTCATATTGTAAGCCTGTCCTTTTATTGAGTGCGCATTGAATTTTATTTTTTCATAATCTTTAATTTCAATTGCATCTTTGAGTAGATCTATTTTTTCTATGGCACTTTTAAGAAATATATCAATTACTTCTTTTATCACCTCTTTTTCGTTCATATATCTTTCAAAAAGTTCTTCTTTATTAAAGATAGAAATTGTGTTCATAGATATTCTCCAATTATATATTAGAGATTAAAATCTTAAATTAATTATAATAAGAATTTAATAAAAAAGCAAGAAAGTAGGGTAAAAAATAGAAATAATTTTTTAAAAAATTTTATATAAAAATTTTTAAAAAAAATATTTGACAGAAATTTTAAAATATTTTAGAATTTATAAAACATTTCTCTTATAACTGGGGGCGGGGAGTATGGAAATTTTAATTATCTTTTTATCAATCTTTTTTTCGGTGACTATTTGTCTTTTCTTTAGAGCACTTGATAAGAATAATAGAAGTTTTGAAAAGATAGCAAAACTCGGTAAAACCATAAAAGAAGAATTGTCCTATTTTGCTAATGAAAAGATGGAGATGTTAAAGGATTATGAGACAAATATAGATGTTTCTTTTCAAAAAGGTGGGGCATTACTCGCTACTCTTGAAAAATCTATTAATGAGCTTGAGAATAAATATGCAGAAATAGAAAAGGAGAAGGAAAAAATCTCTCTTTTCTATCAAAAAATAGACATGATAGATAAGGAGATCTCTTTAATAAGTAATCAGGTTAAAGAGATAAGTGAGGCTGAAGAGGTTATTGAAGATGTTAGTTCAAAGGTTGTTAATTTTAAAAAGGATCTTGCTATTATTGAGAGGGATATAAATAGAATTACAGAAGAACTTAAGAAAGAAAATTATACTCAATTAAAAAATGTGACTGATAAGGTTTTAAATGAGACAGAGGCTGATATTAACACTTTAAAAAATAAAATTTTTGACATTAAAGAAGAGATAAATATTACAAGAACAGACATGCTTAACAATATAAAAGAGGCAAATAAAGAGTTAAAAGATGAACTTGATGAGACAAAGAGAAAATTGGTAGAGTTTTCAGAAGAGCAAGATAGATTCTTCACTGATAATATTATTAAGTTAAATAGTGATGTTGAAAGAATAGAAAATACAGTTACAAGATTAAAAGAAAATTTCATAACTGACGTTGTTTCAGAACTTAAACAGCTTGATGCAGAGATTAAGACTGTGATTAAAAATGCCAATGAAGAGAAAACTATTTTAGAAAGTAATATTGAAGATATCATAATCTCAAAGATGGAGGAGTTTAGAAATAGTATAGATAATATTGCCAAAAATAGCCAGAACATAAAAGAGGAGTTTATTAATGATATATTAAAATCTAGCAATGAGAAAAAGGATGAGATTAAGTCTTTTTATGAAAATATCTTGAAGGATATAGATAATTACAATAACAAGTTATCACTCTCCTTTGAAGAGAGATTTAAGAAGGGGATATCTGATTTTGAAAATAAGTTTTCTAATATTGAAAATAGATTTTCTAAAATAGAGAAAGAGACAGAAAAGAAAATTTTTGAGTTTGAGTCTCTAATAGATTCAAAGAGCGATAAACTTCATAAGATTATGAATGATGTTAATAATAGGATAAATGTCAAGATTAATGATTTTGAGGAACATCTTAAAAAGGCAACAGAGAGAGGCTTAAAATTTGAGAATGCAATATTTACAAAAATAAAAGATAATATAAGACTCTTTAATGAACAGATATCAAAAGAGATAGCAAGTATTTCTGATAGTGTTAATGAAAATAAACTTTTTTATAAAACAGAACTTGATAAAATAATGGAAAATGTTAAATCCCTTGACAATATTGTATCTTCAATATCAGAGGATAGTGAAATAAAAATCTCTTCAATAGAAAAAAATATTAATGAATTAAAAGAGAGATATAATAAAGAACTTTCTGATTTTAATTTAAGCATAAATGAGATTATTGGTGATTTAAAGAGATATTTTGAAGAACAAAAGAGAACCACTCTTTTAGAGATAGATAGTAAGATAGAAAATATAGTTAAAGATGCAGATACAAGGGCTGATAATCTTTATTCAAAATATAAGTCTGTTTATTCAGAGATAGAGAATAAACTCATAACAGTTAAGAATGAAATAGATGGTAATGCAAGAAGGATAGAAGAGGAGATTAATATTAAT
Organism: Spirochaetota bacterium; assembly: GCA_035406685.1. Classification (GTDB taxonomy): domain Bacteria; phylum Spirochaetota; class GWE2-31-10; order GWE2-31-10; family MWDO01; genus DAONLM01. The sequence goes on along the minus strand of DAONLM010000006.1, from coordinate 20,533 downwards.
GCAAGGGATCTGGAAGAGAGGTTGATTAAGATCCAGAATGGTATAACTAATAAATTATATGAGAAGTTTAATTTAATAAAAGAAGAGTTATTCAATATTCAGGATAAATTGAGTGAAGAGATTAAAAATGAGATCTTTAATAAGAATAGTGAATACCAGAAAGATCTTGTTAATATAAAAGAATCTATATCTTCTTTTATTAATGATATAGATAATAAATTTAATAATATATATTCTCATTATAATGAAAAGGTAAATGAGATTGAGGCTAAAATTGATTTTAGAATAAACACATTAAACGATAAGGCGAATATTCTTGAGAATCAATACAATGAGAAACTTACAAAAATTATAGAAGAAAATTTTAGTAAATATGAAGACTTTTCAGAAAAGTTTAATTCTTTAAAAGTTAAAATAGAGGAAATAAATAATTCTCTTGATACTTTTGTTACAGAAAAGATAGAGAATGGTAAAAATTCTATTGAGACAATTTATAAAGAGGGATTACTAAAATTACAGGAGTTTAGTAATACTTTTAATGAAGAGTCTAATAAGATTGTGAATAATCATAGGGATGAATTAAATAAAGTAAGAAACACAATAAGAATTATAGAGGGGAAATATAATGAAAGATTATCTAATAAATTTGATGAGATGGATAAAAAGTTAATCGGTAAATTAAAGGATGCCAATGAGGTAATAGAGAAGATAAATGAGATTAAAGATAAATACAATAGTGAAGTTGTTAAATATTCTGCAAATTTTAAAGAGATAGAAGAGGATTTTCAGAGTAGACTCAATAAACTTGAAGAGCAGTTAAAGTTGAATGCTCAAAAAATTTTAGAGACAAGAAATTTAGAATTGGACTCTCTCTCATATAGATACAATGAAATTTCTGAAAAGATTGATAATCTAAAAATAAATTTTGATGATATAATTAAGGCAAGAGTCGAAGAGGGTAAAGAATTTTTAAATGCTCTTTTTGAAAATGGAAAAGACTCATTGAAAGAGATCTATAGTAAAGTTGAAAAAGAGACTGGAAATAAGATTGAAGAGATTAATAAGGATCTATCAAGGATAAGGGAGTCTATTGATAATATTGAGGAAAGATATTCAGAATATGTATCCCAGAAGATATCTGGTGTTGATGAGAAACTTGCTGTGAAGATGTCTGCTATTGACAATTATTATCAGAATCATATTGATTCATTGAGAGAGAAGATCACTAACCTTGAGGATGAGTATAAAGTAAGAATAGCAACAATTGAAAAAGAGTATAAGGATAAATGTAATGCTATTTTTGAGGAAAATATAAATAAAATAGAAGAGGTTACTAATAATTATAATATTCTTAATAATAACATTTCTTTTATCACATCTGATTTATTTAATGAGATTAAATCAAAGATAGAGAGTAGTAAAGAGGAATTTGCAAGGCTTTATGAACAAGGCAAAGATAAATTTATTTCTGATTTTAAAGAGATAGAAAAAGCGTCTTTATCACATATTACTACTATTAAAAATGATGTCTTAAAATTAAAGGATTTTGTTAAGGCATTTGAAAACAACTGGAGTCAAAAATTTGATGATAAACTTAAAGTTGCTGATAGTAAAATTTTAGAGAAGTTGGTAGAGATTGAGAGAGATTATAAAGAAAAAATTAATAATATAATGGCTGATAAGAATAGAGAGATAAATGGTTTTAGTTCAAGGCTTGCTGAAATTTCAAAAGAGATAGAGAATATAAGTCTTAAAATAGAAGAGGATATTACTTTAAAATTAAAGGATGGCAATAAGGAGATAGAAACTCTTTTTGAAAAGGGTAGAGATCAACTTGTAAGAGATTATAAAGATCTTGAAAATGAAACAATAAAGAATATAAATGGCTATAAGTCTGAATTAATGAAGATCAAGCAGGTCATAGCCCAGATTGATGAGAGAGTAAAAGAAAAACTTAACACTAAATTTGATGCAATAGATATAAGGCTTGAAGATAAGTTGAATGAAATGAGAGAAGAATATAAAGAGTATCTTAATGAGTGTAATTCAAGATTTTCAAATATTGAGAATGATTATAAATTGAGATTTGAAGAGATTTTTAGTCTTTATAATGAGAGAAATGAGAAGGCACTCGAAAGAAATATTGAAAAACTTAATAAATTTAGTGAGAGATTTAATGCTATCAATGAGGAATTTAATCAATTAAAAAATTCTATTGATTCTGAATTGAGTAAAAAAATTGAAGAGGGTAGAACAGTATTTAATACCATACTGGATAATTTTAAAAATAATTTAAGTGAAGAGGCAAAGAGACTTGAATCTGAGCATTTTAACAAGATAGAGGAATACAGAAAAAATCTTATTGATATAAATAATAATATTGATATTTTTGATAAGAAATTCAATCAATTTTTCAATGAAAGAATATCTGATCTTGATGGTAAAATTAGAGAAAGATTCATTGAGATTGAAAATGAGTATAATAAAAATCTTTTGAAATTAAAAGAAAATATTACTCTAATGGAGATTAAATTTGGGGATAAGGTAAAAGAGTTGACTGATTTTTATAAGAATGCTGGTGAAGAGATGTTAAAAGATAATAACGAAAAGTTAAATCTTTTTGCCGTTAGATTGAGCGATGTTGATAGGGATATCTCCTTAATGAAAAAGACAATTGAAGAGAGTATTAATGGCTTAAAAGAAAATGTTCAAACCATAAATAGTGAAATTGAAAATGTAATAAAAGAAAAGGTTGGATATTTTGATAATGCTATAAATGGTGGAATCAATGAGGTTAGAGAGTCAATTACTAACTTAAATGATCAGATTGAAGACCTAAATTATAGGATAGAAGATATCTTGAATACAAAGAGTCTTTCTATTAGTAAAGAGATTGAGGATAGAATTGCGAAATTCAATTCAAACTTTGATCTTTCAATAGGAAAATTAAATGAGAGAATTGAAAACATAGAGAATGATTTTAGAACAAATATTGAGCAGATATTCAGTGAATATGGTAATAGATTTTCATCTTTTGAATCTAAATTTATAGACTTGAATAATAGTATTGCAAATATAAAAAATAACCTTACAGAGGATTTTACTGCCCATATAGAGGGGGAGAGAATAAGGATAGAATCTCTTATACAGGAGAGAAATACAAAACTTCTTGAAAATTATAAGAGTCTTGAGAATGAGATATTATCAAGAATAGAAAATTACAAGAGAGAATTGAGTAATTTTGAGACAGAACTTGCAGGAGTTGACAAAAAATTTGATGAGCATGTAGAAAATGAAATATCAAGAATAGAATCTCTTATACAGGAGAGAAATACAAAACTTCTTGAAAATTATAAGAGTCTTGAGAATGAGATATTATCAAGAATAGAAAATTACAAGAGAGAATTGAGTAATTTTGAGACAGAACTTGCAGGAGTTGACAAAAAATTTGATGA
>DAONLM010000006.1:0-16978 GCA_035406685.1 Spirochaetota bacterium | reverse complement strand
GAGAATTGAGTAATTTTGAGACAGAACTTGCAGGAGTTGACAAAAAATTTGATGAACATATTGCTGAAAAATTGATAGCAATTGATAATGAATATCTTGCAAAGATTAATTTGATTAAGTCTAATATAATGGAGATAGAGAATGAATATTCAGAGAGAATAGATAAATTGGAAAGTGAATACATTTTAAAACTTGAGAAATATCTCTCTGATAGAGATAGAGATCTTGAAAATTTAAGGATAGAGTATGATAAGATTAATAGTATGCTTCAGTCATTAAATGTTAATCTTAATAAAGAGATAGAGGAGAAGATTGATAATGGTAGAAAGGAAATCGATTGGATGTTAACAGAGGGTAATAAGATATTACAGGAGAATATAAAAGAATTTGAAAAGAATTCTTTATTAAGTATAAACCAGTGCAATGATAGAATTAATGAACTTTGTGTTAATTTGAATCTTGTTGAGAATAGATATGCTGATATAATTGAAAAGAAAAATGGTGAACTTGAAGATAGCCTTAATAGGAAAAAGAGCGAGATTATTAATAGTTTTATTAATACGCAGAAAGAATATATGGAGAGAATTAGTATTCTTGAACTGGAGTTAAAGGGTAAAATAGAGAATATTGCTGAAAATTATGCTAAAAAGAACGAAGAGATATTTATCTCCAATAGTGAGAGACTTTCACTTTTTGCATCAAGATTTAATGATCTTGAAAGAGGACTTGAAGGTATAAAGAATAATCTTGATAAGGATATTAAAATTAAGATCGATGCAGGCAGAGAGAGTCTTAATGCGATAATTAGTGAGGCAAAGGATAGTTTAAATAAGATGTTTACAGCAATTGAAGAGGACGCCTTAAATAATATGAATAAATATAAAGAAGAGTTTGAGATAATAAAAGATAGTATTAATGAAGCTGATAGAAAATTTGATTCTCATTTAGAAGAAAGATTAAAAGAAATTGATAAGAAGGTTTATCTCTATTTTAATAATTTAGAAAATAACTTTAATAAGAAGTTAGAAACTATCAATATTACTTTTAATGATATTGAGAAAGAGCTACAGAAAAAGGCTGGCATAATAGAGAAAGAATATTTTGAAAGTGCCAAAAGGATGCTTGATGAAAATAGAGAGAATTTACTTCAGTATGAAGAGAGATATAATGAATTGTCAGAAAATATTAATTCTGTAAAGAATACTCTTCTTTCTGATATCAGAGATATAATCACAAATGCAAAGGCACAACTCAAGGATGAAATTAATCTTGCTATGCTTGAATTGAATGAGAGGCAGAATATCTTTAAAGATGATGCCTATATTATGATTGAAAATTATAAGAATGAATTATTTGCTATCAAAGAGGAGATTTCTGCGATTGATAAAAAATTTGATGAACATATAGAGGAAAAACTCTCTTTTGTTGATTCAAAGTATGCAAATAAGATGTTGCAGATCGATGCTGTAATAGAAAAATCATTGTCTACCTCTTCTGAAAGGATTGAGTCATTTGAGAATGATTTTAAAAACAGAAGTGAACTAATGTTACAGGAGAGCATAAAGAGAATCAATGAGATTGATTCAAGATATAAGTCTATTAGTGATAATCTGTTATATATAAGAGATACACTTAGAAAAGAGATAGAAGAGAGTATTGAGAAGGCATACTATAAACTTAATGGCATTGTGAATGAGACTGAAAATAATTTTAATGAGGTTAGTAATAAGATTTATAAGGATCTCGAAGAAAAGGTTAAATTTTACAAGAATACCCTTGATGCATTGAAAAATAGTATTGCAGAATCAGATGAGAAGTTTACAAATAACTTTAATGCAAAGGTTACTGAGATTGATTATGTCATCACAGAAAAAATTAAAGATATTAATTCAAAGTATGACTCTTATGTAAATACAATCAAGAGTAATATTTATAATATAGAAGTTGATTATGAAAAGAAATTTATGGAGATTATCAAGAGATTTGAGAGTAACAATAATGAGGTTGTAGATAATCTATATGCAAAAGTAGAAACAATTGAAAAGAGATTTGATGATTTGAATGATAAGATAGAAATTGTTAAAGATAATGTTATTAAAGAGATTGATTCAAGACTTGAGAATGGCAAGAAAGATATGGATGAACTATATGATTCTGGAACAAAAAAGATGATTGAAAAGTATAGAGAACTTGAAACAGAGACAATAAATAAGATAAATACTTATAGGTCAGAGATATTCATGATAAAACAGAATATAAAGAATATTGAAGAGGTTATAGGTAAGGAACTTTCTGTTAAAATGGAGGGTGTAGATAAGAAGATGTCTGTCATACTCAATGATCTTAATAATAAGTATGATGAAAATATTGCTATTCTTAATGAAAAACTTGATATATTGCAGAATAATTTTAAGACTCAACTTAGCAATATTGAAAAGGAATTTACACAGAAGAACGAGGCTAATTATAGAGTGGGATATGAGAAAATTCAGGGCTTAATAAATGATTTTAATAAACTTTCTGATAGGATAAAGTTACTCGAAGCATCGATTGATAAGGAAGTAGCAGAGAAGATTAAAGAGGGTAGGGGAGTAATAGAAGAGAGCTTTAAGAATGAGATGGCAAAGATAAATAAGTACTACAAGGATAGCGAGAATGAGATAATAAGAAATTTAGAGTCTTATAAAAAAGATATTATTTCATTCCAGAATAGTTTAAAACAGGCAGATGAGAGATTTACCGCAAAGTTTTTAGAGCATTCTTCCTTGCTTGAAAAGAGGATAATCCAGATAGAGAATGAGATTGCAAAGTTTGAAAAATCGACATCACTTTTTGATAAGGCTTTTGGAATGAAGGAGAAATTAAATAATGATATTAAAGAGATTAAGGATCTTATTTCTGAAATTAAGAATGATAAGAGTGAGATTTTAGAAATAGAGAAAAAGATAGTTTCAATTAATTCTACATTTAAAGAGACAGAGGAGAAATTTAGTACAATTTTATCTGAAAAGAAGAGGGTTGACAATATTTCAAATATATTGTTAGAGTTAAAGCAGATGACAGATAATATTGAAGAGAGGATTGAATTTATAAAGAGTGCGAAGATTTCAATTACAAATCTTGAAGATAAGATTGATGCTGTAAATGAGAAATTTGAGTTTGTTAATTCTGTGATAAGAGATTTACAAATAAAAGAAAATATTATAAAAGAGTCAATTGAGAATATTGAAAAGGTTAACCAAAAGACATTTGATATTAATAGTAAGATTAATGATATTGAAAAGAAATTCGATGATCTTGAATTCAAGAGAGCAACCTATGAGAAGAGTTTAAAGAATTTTGAAAAGGATGCTGGTTTATTGACAAAATCAGAAGGTAAGATTAATGAAGTAATAGAGAAATTTAATCAGATGGATGGCTTAATCGAGGATCTTGAAGTTAGAACAGAGACAATAAATAAGATAAGAGAGTGGCTTGTTAAGGCTGAGACAAACATTGAAAATCTTAATTACGAGACAGATAAAAGGATAAAGATAATCGAGTCTTTACTATCAAAGATTACAAATGAAGGTAAAATAAAAGAAAAATTGAATGATGATGTATCAAAGAGGGATATTGTTTTACAGTTAAAGAATCAGGGCTGGAGTGTTGATGACATTGCAAAGACTTTAAATCTTTCCATTGGAGAGGTTGAATTTATATTGGACTTAGAATTAAGTTCTAAAAAAAGATAACTGGGAGATAATATATGGAAATTTTATTATTTAGTCTATCTATCTTAATATCTTGTGGTTTAATTATTTTTTTTAGATACATTGATAGGAATAATAGAAGTTTTGATAAAATATCAAGACTCGCAAAGACAGTTAAAGAGGAGTTAGCCTCATATATAGAAAATAAAAAAGATGAGATAAAGGATTTTGATAATAATTTATCAATCTCTTTGCAAAAGGGCTCATTGTTAATAGAAGAGTTAAAAAAGTCTATGGATTTTTTTAGTTCTAAAAATAATACAAATGATAGCAATATATTGAAAAAGATTGCAATTATGGATAATGAGATAAAGGAGATTGAGAATTCTTTTAAATCTTTAATGGAAAATAAGAGTAATTTTAGTGCTGTTAGTGTTGATGAGAACGAATTAAAAAAGATAAAGAACGAGATTTTATTATTCAATAAAGATTTTAATAATAAAAAGAATGAACTTGTTGAATTTGTCAAGAGTGTTGATAAGAATATTAAAGAAGAAAAAGAGAGATCTAAAAATGAGATTATAGGTTTTATAAATGAAAATAAGAAAATTTTTGGTGAGGATGTAAAAAAGATTAAAGAAGAGATAGAGCATATAAAAGCGACAATTCAAAAAATTTCTAATTCTGTTTTTAAAGATTCTGAAAAAGAACTTGCTACCCTTCTTGATAATTATAAAAATAGATTTAATGAGATAAAGAAAGAAGTAATCGAAACAGATAAAACATATCAGCAGAAGTTAGAAGAAAAGATTAATGACTATTCTTCTTATATTACCCGAATAGAGGAGAGAGGAGCAAAACTTAGTGAGAATATAGAAAAGGAGTTATTAAAGACAAAAGAGAATTATCTACTCGATTTAAAAGCAAATTATACAAATATTATTAAGGATCTTGAAAAATATGTTGAAAAGATTAAAGATGATGGAAGATCTTATGTTTTAAAGACAATAAAGGAAAATGAAGAGAAAAATAAAAACATTGGGGAAAATATAAAGAAGTTACAGAATGATTTTGAGAATAAGATTTTTGATTATGAGAATTTTTTAAAAGATTCTTTTGATAAAATTAATAATTTTAAGAATAGTTTTAATAAGGAGATAGAGGATAGAATCGCTGATTTTAATAGATATCTTCAGAATGCAAATGATATGGGTATTAAGTTAGAATTAGAAATTTTTAATAATATTAAGGAAAATCTTAACAATTTTAAAGAGGAGATGGATAATAATTTTAGTAAGATTAAAGAGGAATTTGAAGCAAGAATAGATTTGCAGGAAAAGAGTATTGAGGCAAGGTATAATACGGCAAAAGAAAGAATCGATAGATTAATTGAAGATTATAATGGTGCGAATAGTAATTTTGAAAATTTTATTGGGTCATATAACAAGAAGGTAGAGGAGATTAATCTAAAACAGACAGAGTATAGTGAGAAATTAAAGGATAGTATTTTTAATCTAAGGGAGAGAGTTGAGTCTGAAATAAAGAAATTGAATGAGATGTTTAAAAATGAAGAGATAAGATTAACCAATGATCTTAATAAAAAGTATGCTGAAATAGAAAAAGAGAATTCTAATTTAAAATCAACTCTTATGGAAAGTCTTGAAAAGACAAAAGGGATTGCTCTTTCTAATATAGAGAAGATTAAGAATTATTTTAATTCAGAAAGGGATAAGATATTTGGGGATATAGAAAAGTCAATTCAGAAGTTAAGTAGTATGGCAGATGATAAAGGTAATGAGATTACATCTAAATTTGATAAGGCATTAAAGGATTTTGAAAATAGACTTTCTGATATAGAAAAGGGCATAGTTAGTAAGTCAAAAGAGTTAGAAAAATCTTTACTTGAAAAATCTGATGAGATAAGTAAAAATGCTATACAGAATATAGAGAATTTTAAGAGTAATCTTTTAGAAAAACAGAATAAATATAAGAATGAACTTGATGAAATAATAAAGAGTTTTGGTGTAAGAATAGAAAATTTTAATTCTGAAATAGAGAATAATTTTAGAGATTCAAATCTTGTAATAGAGAATAATTTAAAAGATATTCAGCTTAAGATTGAAGAATTTGAATCCTTATTGAATAAAAAGGCAAAAGAGATTGAGGAGTTTTATTTTAATAAAGGGGAGAGCCTTCTTCAGGAGAATAGCAAGAGACTTGGTGATTTTGTAGAGAAGTTTGAAAATCTAAAGGAAAATATAGATGAATTGGAATTAAAAGTAGAGAATGAGATCTCCACACTTTTTGAGAATGGAACAGCACAAATAAATGACTTATTTTTAAAAGGTAGTAATGAATTAAAAGAGAAATATGCTAAGTTAGAAAATGAGTCAATTGCTAAAATTAATGAGTATAAGAATGAATTCTTAAAGATAAAGCAGGCATTAAAGATACTTGATGAGAAATTTGGGGTTAGATTTAACGAAAAGATGAATGATTTTGATTCTAAGTTTGAGAATAAACTGGATCTTTTTAATGAAAAGTTTAAGATTCATTTAAATGAAATAGTTGAGAAGAATAATGCAATGGAGAATGAGATAGAGTCAAGAATAAATGATATTGAAAAGAAGTATTTTGAAAAGGCAAATAAAAATATACTTGATGTAAATGAAAATCTTAATCAGTTTATCCAAAGATTTAATGATCTTAATGATAAATTGAATGAATTAAAGTTAAGAATTGATGTTGAGGTTGGTAAAAAAATAGAGGATGGTAAATTAAAACTTAATGAAGAGTATAAGATTTTTGAAATGGAGTTGCAGGATTTTATGAAGGAAGAATTTGAAAAGTTAAAAGAGAATTATAAGGAGACTGAAAATGAATTAAATGAAAAACTTTTATCTTATAAAAAGGAAGTTGTTATTGTCCAGCAAAATATAAAGATGCTTGATGATAAATTTACTGCTAAATTTTTAGAGCATACGACATATCTTGATAAAAAGATAGCAAAAATAGATGAGGATATAAAGAATTTTGAAAAGAATACGAGTCTTTTTGATAAGGCATATTCTTTAAAAGAAAAACTTACTGCTGATATCGAATTATTAAAAGATGAAATAAAGAATATCAAAAATGATAGGGATAAAATCGTAGAAATTGAGAAAAAGTTAATTAATATCGAAGATCTATCAAAGTCTGCTATTGAGAAATCCAATAATATTTTAAATGATAGAAAAAAGATAGATTCTATTGCAACTATTTTTAATGAATTAAAAGAACTTTCTGATGTGGCTTTTGATAGAATAGAAGAGATTAAGAGTGCCAAGATTTTGTTAACAAATATTCAAGAGAAGATTGATAGTATTAATAATAGGATAAATCAACTTGATGGTTTTTATGCTGAGGTAATGGAAAAGGAGACAGAGATTAAAAAGACGATTAATAGTGTTGAATCAATCGGTAATCAACTGGCTAACTTTAATCTTTTGATGGAAACTCTTAATAAGAAATATGAAGATCTTGAATTTAAAAGAGCGACTTATGAGAAGAGTTTTAAGAATTTTGAAAAAGAGGCTAATTTAATAACAAAGTCAGAGGCAAAAGTTTCTGAGGTAATAGAGAAATTTAACCAAATGGATGCCCTGATTGAGGATTTAGAGGTTAGAACAGAGACAATAAATAAACTAAGAGAATGGCTTGTTAAAAAAGAGACTCAGATTGAAAATCTTAATGCTGAAACAGAGAGAAAGATTAAGTTGTTAGAATCTTTAATTAATAAATCAAACAATGCTAACATTTTAAAGGGGAATTTAAAAGAGGATGAGGATAAGAAAGATATAATTATTCAACTTCAATCACAGGGGTGGTCTGTTGATGATATTGCAAGATCTTTAAATCTTTCTGTTGGTGAGGTAGAATTAATACTTGATCTTCAAGCAACAAGAAGAAAGAAAGGATAACATTTTATTCAAAGCTATTTTCTATCTTTCTTAATAGAAGTGGGATATTTTTTTATAGAATAATATTTAATTTATAGGTTTAATACGACAATTGTCGCAGTTTAGAGAATAAGAAAATAGTAGGACTAAAATCAATGTAGGCATTGTTAAGAGTGATGTCCCAGATATCCCATCCCGCATTCTTATATCTAATATATTCTTTAAATTTTAACTTACTTGGGAATAATATTACCTCTTTTAATTCTTTCAAAATAATAATTATTCAATATAAGAGATAAAAATTTTTGACAAATTTTATTTCATTGAGTATAATTAAATGCATATTTTAAAAATAAAGTTATTATAAAAACTATTTTTTATAACTTTATGCAGTATTCTTAAAATTAAGTAGTAATGATAAATATTTTAAAAGTAGTAAAAGCCTATTAAAAAACTGATAAAGAGTTATTTAATTTAAAATTATGCTCTTGTATAGAGCTAATTAATACATATTATTTAGGAGATTTTATGAAAAAACAATTATTATCTGTTTTTATCTTTATGTTATCTTACTTACTCTTTTCAAATGATCTTGCAACCCTTGATAAATTACTCGATCAAGGGAAGTATAATGAGGCTTTGCCAGTTGCTGAGTCACTTTTTAACAAGGCAAATCCAGAGGCTAAAATTTTATGGAAATTGGGAAGAATCTATTATGAACTTGCTGATGCAAGTAAAAGCAAAAAAGAGATAATATCAATTTGTGAAAAAGGTATGGCAATATTAAAGCCATATATTGATGGCAATATCTCTGGAGAACCAATTGATAAAGCAAAAGTTGTTTACTGGTATGATGTTCTATATTCAAGAAGAGGAAAGGCAATAGGAATTAAAGAGTCACTCGATATTATACCAGAATTATTTGCTCTTGCAGATAAGGCTATATCTATTTATAAAGAATTTGGTGAACCATATCATTTAAAGGCAATGATTGATGATGCTGTTCCAGCATTTTTAGGTGGGGATAAATTTAGAATGGGTGTTAATTTTAATTATGCTTTAAAATATGATCCTGAAAATCTAACATTTTTAGTAGATGCAGCTAACTGTTTTTATGATAGAAACTGGGATCCTAAAAAGAGAGAAACAGAAGCAAAAAAAGTTAATATGAAAGACGATGGGTCTCCGTCAAATTTAACCGATAGAGAATATGCAAAACAGATACTTAACAAAGCAATTCAAATTGCAGAAAAGAAAAAGGATTCTCTAACTTTTTCAGAAAAGAAAAAATATAATGAGGCACTCGAATTATCAAAGAAAATTAAGTAGAAATTTTTATAGATTATCCTTTCAGGAAATAGAGTAAGAAAAACAAGGGGTATATATCCCCCTTGTTTTTATAATATTACTTTAGGCTAAAAATTTTATTTTTTGTATCACAATTTTTTATAAAAAAGTTCAATTTGTCTTGAAAAAAAATCAAAAAATTGTTATATTTATAAAACATTTTATCTTTAAAAGAATAAAATATTCTTGCATAATCTGTTACATTTTGATAATGATCAAGCTTATCTATTATCTTATGTAACAAAAAATATTATTTTATGGAGTGAAAGATGGAACAATTAATAAAAAAAGCCGAAGTCTTAATAGAATCATTGCCTTACATAAAGACATTTAAAAATAAGACATTTGTAATAAAGTATGGCGGTTCAACAATGGATGATAATCTAAAAAAAGATATAATTCACGACATAATTCTTTTAAAATTTATAGGAATCAATCCAGTTGTTGTTCATGGTGGTGGTGCAGAAATTACCTCTTATCTTAATAAATTAAATATAAAATCTGAGTTTGTTAATGGTTTAAGAGTCACAACAAAAGAGGCAATGGAAGTTGTTCAAATGGTGCTTGTTGGTAAAATTAATCAGGAAATAGTAAGTATGATAAATTTATATGGTGGAAAAGCAGTAGGATTAAGCGGAAATGATGCAAATATAATAGTAGCAAGAAAGAGAATACCAGAAGAGGTTTATGATTCTGAAGGTAAATGCCAGAAGACAGTTGATCTTGGATATGTTGGCGATATTGAAAGAGTAGATCCCACTATTATTATAAAACTCTGTGAGGCGGGATATATTCCAGTAATATCTCCAATTGGCGTTGGTTATGAGGGTGAAAGCTATAATATAAATGCTGATGAAGCAGCAGGAGAAATAGCACAGGCTTTAAAGGCTGATAAATTGATAATGCTTACTGATGTTGATGGTATATATGAAATTCCTAATAATCCAGCAACAAAAATAAGTTCTCTTACAATCGAAAAGGCAAGAGAGATGATAGAGAAGAATCAGATTAAAGGTGGAATGATACCAAAGGTTAGAGCCTGTATTGAAGCAATTCAGAATGGTGTAAAAAGAACTCATATTATTGATGGAGGAACAAAGCATTCCATACTAATTGAGATTTTTACTGATAAAGGGATTGGAACAATGGTTATTAGTTAATAGAAAGTAGATACTTTTATTAAACTTAGTGAAGGATTTTTATGGATATATATAATAATGCAATTATAGAAGATTATAATAAATATATTCTAAATACATATAAAAGATTCCCCCTTACCTTTGTAAAAGGAGAAGGATGTTATTTATATACAGATTTTGGAAAAAAGATGCTTGATTTTGGCTCTGGGATAGCAGTATCTATACTTGGGCATTCTCATCCAGAGATAGTTAAGACAATCAAAGAGCAGGCTGAAAATCTTATTCATACGAGTAATCTTTACTACTCTTTGCCACAGATAAATCTTGCAAAAAAATTGATTGAAAAATCTATTTTTAGTAAAGTGTTTTTTTGTAATTCAGGTGCAGAGGCAAATGAGGCTGCCTTAAAACTTGCAAGAAAGTATGGAAAGATTAAAGGGGGGGATGATAAGTATAAAGTAATTTCTCTTAAGAATTCTTTCCATGGAAGAACAATTGCAACTATTACACTTACAGGCCAGACAAAATATCAGAAAGGATTTGAGCCTCTTTTAGAAGGTGTAATTTATGTTGAGCCAAATGACATTAATGAATTAGAAAAGACTTTTGATAAGAATGTATGTGCTATTTTTATTGAAGTTATACAGGGGGAAGGCGGCATAAAAGAGTTAACCTATGATTTTGTAAGAAAGATAAGACAATTGTGTAATGATTATGATGCCTTAATGATCGTGGATGAAATTCAGACTGGTATGGGTAGGACTGGTAAACTCTTTGGGTATGAAAATTTTTATAACATAGAACCGGATGTAATAACTCTTGCAAAGGGCCTTGCTGCTGGGCTACCAATAGGGGCAATGCTTTTAAAAGAGAGTTTTGCTTCTATATTAGGACCTGGTGATCATTCTTCAACATTTGGTGGTAATTTATTATCTACTTCAGTAGCTTCAACTGTTTTAGATATTATAGAAAAAGAGAATATTCTTGAAAATGTAATTGTTGTTGGAAAGTATTTTAAAAATAGATTGTTGGAATTAAAAGAAAAATACCCATCAATTGTTAATATAAGAGGAATGGGATTAATGTTAGGAATGGAATTGAATTTTTCAAATAGGGATTTTATAAATAAACTCTTTGATGAAGGTATTATTACAATACCTTCTGGTGATTATGTTGTAAGGTTTTTGCCACCTTTAATTATTACTAAAAAAGAGGTAGATATTGTAATTGATTCTTTAAATAAAGTATTGGGAGAGATAAAATAATCAATGAAAGAGAGAAAAAAAGCATATCTTGTTTTAGAGGATGGTTCAATATTTGAAGGATATTCATTTGGTTCAACAGAATATGTTGAAGGTGAGGTAGTATTTAATACCGGTATGACTGGTTATCAGGAAGTTCTTACTGATCCTTCATATTCAGGACAGATTGTTACCATGACATATCCACAAATAGGCAATTATGGTGTGATTGAAGAGGATAATGAATCAAGAAAGATTCAGGTAAGAGGTTTTGTTGTTAAGGAATATTGCGATTTTCCTAATAATTTTAGAAGTAGAGAGACTCTTTCTGATTACTTAAAAAGAAATAATATAACTGGCATAGAGGGGATCGACACTCGAAAACTTACTAAAATTTTGAGAAATTATGGAACAATGAAGGGATTAATAACAACCACAAGACTTCCGGATAACAAGATGATCGAACTTGCTAAAAATTCCGTTGATATATCAAAAGAAGATCTTGTGATTGGAGTCACAACAGAGAAGGAATATGTTATCGAAGGTAATGGTTTAAATCTTGGAATAGTTGATTTTGGAATGAAGTTGAATATAGCAAGGCTTTTGAATAAAATGGGACATAAGATCACTGTTATGAGAGCTGATACAGATTCAAAATATATACTTAATAAAAAATTTGATATGGTTTTACTCTCAAATGGTCCTGGAGATCCTGCGATAGTAAAATATGGAATAAATACCACAAGAGAGATAATTGGTAAGGTTCCGGTAACTGGGATATGTCTTGGACATCAAATAATCGGACTTGCCCTTGGTGCAACCACTTATAAACTTAAATTTGGACATAGAGGGAGTAATCATCCGGTTAAAAATCTTATTACAAATAAAGTATATATAACAACCCAGAATCATGGCTATGCTGTTGATAAAGATTCTTTACCAGAAGGTGTTGAACTTACTCATATTAATCTAAATGATAATACAGTTGAGGGATTCTTATGTAAAAAGAAGAAAGTCTATTGTGTTCAATTTCATCCAGAAGCAGGTCCTGGACCTCATGATTGTCATCATATTCTTAAAGAATTTGTTGATATGTCTATTTCTAATTAGCCTCTTTTTCTATTCTTATTCTCTCTTTAAATAAAATGGTTTTTATTTCTGGATGTTCTTTATAATATTCATAGAATAGAGTTGCTTCTATTTCTCTATCTTTCCCTTTTAAGTTATAATTTTTATATGGAATATTAAAATCTTTTAGACTCTTTACTTTTAAAATAATATCTTTTGATGCAAGAATACCACCAGCAGGAGACATTGATTCTAATCTTTGAGCAGTATTTATGGGATCACCTATAAGAGTGTTATCAAATCTAACGGTTCCACCAACACTTCCCCTTATTACCTTGCCGTAATGAACCCCAAGCCTGAAATTAGAGGTATTTTGATTATTTCTCCTTCTGTTTTCATTGTAAGATACTATTTCATCCTGTATCATTATTGCTGATAATAGAGCCATTTCTGGATGTTTAAAAACAGCTAAAAAGGCATCACCTATGAATTTATCTATATCCCCAAAATTTTGATATATTATCTGGGTGGCTATATCAAATATCCCATTTAACATCTGGATTACCTCTTTTGGAGTTTGTTTTTCTGCCATTGTGGTAAATGTTTCTAAATCTGCAAAAATAATTGCAAGTTCCTGTTCCTCTTCTGGTATCTCAAAATCCTGAGCCTCAGCAAGATCCTCTGTTTTTTCCCATACTGTTAATGGAATAAATTTTCTTAATAAATCTAATTGAATTGCCTTGGTAATATTTTTTTCAGAGACTTCACCTAATTGAGAAAGAACCTGATCGAGTCTTATCTTGTGTTTTATTACAGAATTACAGATTAATACAATCTCTTCTACTGAGAAATCCCTGTTAATAATACCATCGATACTTAATGAATAATATCTTTTTCTTTTTTCAATATCATCCTGATTAATAATAATTATTATTGGCATAAATTTAAATGCTTCATCTTTTTTTAACTCTCTTATTGAATCTTCTGCACCATCTATATCTTCTTCAATAATAAGAAGAATAACAGAAGTTTCAAAAAAAAGATGATTTATACCTGCATCAAGATCTTTTTCTTTTATTATTCTTATCTCTTCATTATTCATCTTTGTAAGATCAAGGGACATTTTTTGTATGTCTAAATTATCATTTTTTCCAATGTAAATAATGTTATACATAACTTCTCTTAAATTATTAGTTTATGTTTTGAGTATAACAATTTTTCTCTTTTTTGGCAAGATAATATAAAAAAAGTTAATTTTGTATTAAAATTTAAATAAAGAGATTTAGATTGGACTTTTCTGTCTCTTCTAAATATGTTGCAACGCCGCCTATTTTAACGCCATCAATCAATTCTTCTTTCTTTACACCCATTACATCCATTGACATTTGACATGCGACGAGTTCTATATTATTTTTTAAAGCAAGTTCTATCATTTCTTCTAATGAATCAATATTCTTCTGTTTCATTCTCATTCTCATCATTAAAGTGCCTAATCCACCCATATTCATTTTTGATAATTTTAATTTTTTGCTCCATTTTGGCAGCATAAGTCCAAACATCTTACCCATAAGATCTTTCTTAACCTTTGGCTTTTTTCTCTTTTTTATAATGTTTAATCCCCAAAAAGTAAAAAACATTGTGACCTTTTTACCCATTGATGCTGCGCCATTTGCGATTACAAAAGATGCCAGTGCTCTATCAAAATCATCACTAAATATAACCATTGTTTTATTGTCATATACTGATCTTATATTACTTTTTGAATGCGAAGATGATTTTTCTATTATAGCAGTTATTATTCCTTTATCGCTTTGTAATGATATAAGTGTATTACCGGTCACATTACACCATGATTTTACATCATTATAAAATCCAGGATCTGTTGCTTTTACTATTATTCTCTCTCCATTGTTTATTTTCTCAATCTCTTCTTTTAATTTAACAATAGGTCCAGGGCACTGAAGGCCACAGGCATTTATCTCAAATTCTTTTTTTATTAACTCTTCTTCTACTTTATATTGATAAATAAGATTATCCTTGCCTATAAAATCTTTCTCAAAAATATCTTCATTACTCTGTTTTTTAGTAACATGTTCATATGTCTTATAACCACCAGAAAGATTATACACATCATTAAAACCGTTATTCATAAGAATTCTTGCTGCTATATATGCTCTTAATCCAACTCCACAATATACAACTATCTTTTTATTTTTTGGTATATCTTTTAGTCTTTCCCTTAAATTATCGACTGGTATATTAATTGCATTCTCTATTGCACCAAGTTTAAATTCATCTGATGTTCTAACATCAATAATAGTAAAAGAGTTCATATCAGTCTTTAACAGATCATACCACTGAATAACTTTTACTTTGTTTGTAAGAATATTTTCTGCAACAAAAGCAGCAACATTTACAGGATCCTTTGCAGAAGAGTAAGGTGGTGCATAGGCATGCTCTACCTCTTCTAAATCATATATTGTCTTTTCTAATTTTATTAGAGTAGCAATAACATCTATTCTTTTATCAACTCCCTCATACCCAATTATCTGAGCACCTAATATTCTACCATTAGACGGTGAAAAGAGTAATTTTATTGACATTGGTAAGGCATCGGGATAGTAACCAGCATGAGATGAAGAATGTGTAATTGATGTTAGGTATGGAACATTCTCTCTTTTTAATAATTTTTCAGATGCTCCGGTTGAAGCCACAGTAATATCAAATACCTTTGCAATTGCTGTCCCAATTGTCCCTTTGTATTTATATTTATTACCATATATAATATTATCTGCGACAATTCTCCCCTGTTTGTTTGCAGGACCTGCTAATGGGATTAGCTGCTTTTTATTTATTATTGGATTTAAAACTTCTACAGCATCTCCTAATGCGTAAATATCTGGATCAGATGTCTGCATATATTCATTTACAGAAATTCCCCCAAGGCTCCCTATTTCAAGACCACACTCTTTTGCGAGTTTTATCTCTGGCTTTACACCTATTGATAGAATAACAAAATCAGATGTGATCTCTCTGCCACTATTTAGTTTTACTATAACTTTATCGTTTTTATTGAGAAAAGAAGAGACCCCATCTTTAAGATAAAATTCAACATTCTTTGTCTTTAAATGCTGGTGAACCATTGCAGCCATTTCGTAATCAATTACATTCATTACCTGATCAGCCATTTCCACGATGGTAACCAGTATATTTTGATGAGAGAGGTTTTCTGCCATTTCCAGACCTATAAATCCAGCTCCAACAATAACAGCCTTTTTTGGTTTTTTTGTAAGAATATAATTTTTTATCTTATCAGTATCCTCTACATTTCTTAACGTAAATATGTTTTCACCATTTATACCAGGAATTGGTGGTTTTAAGGGTGATGCTCCTGGCGAAAGCACAAGTTTATCATATTTTTCTTTGTATACTTTATGAGTAGTTAAATCTTCAATCTCAACAGTTTTATTTTTTCTATCTATTTTTATTGCCTCACTATTTATTCTCACATCAATATTAAATCTTTTTTTAAAAGCCTCTGGTGTCTGAACAAATATCTTCTCTCTTTCATTTATAACATCTCCAATATAATAAGGTAAACCACAATTTGCATAAGATATGTAAGAAGATCTTTCTATTAAAAGGATTTCTGCTTTTTCATCATTTCTTCTTAATCTTGCAGCAGTTGTTGCACCTCCTGCAACCCCACCAATTATTATAATTTTCATAAAATAATCCTCAAATAAATATATTAGTATATATTGATATTTTAATATTTTTTGGATAAAAAATCAAGTAAAAATTTTATAAAATTTTAATTTTTTTTATAATAGCTGAAAAAAATAAATCTATAATTTTTAAAATTTTGGTTATATTTATATTTAACTAAATATAGTTGTATAATATCCAGAATTGCATACAAATATATTTTAAGATTTTTAATAAGCTTATCTAATAGCAGACTATAATGAACAATCTCATATTTTTTGTGTTTTTTTTGTTAATGATTTTGTTACTTTATGACTATAAATTATAATTCTTACAAACTGGTAAATCTTTTGAGTCAATAAAATATTTTAATTTTATAAATGTCTTTAACTATTTTATTCTTAAAAAGAATCTCATAATGTTAAAAGTAATTAATTGTGATAATGAAAGATATTTTTTAAATCCTTTTTTATTTCATCAAAATATTTTTAATTTATTCCTAAAAGAGTTTTAACTAGTACTTACACATAATACAACTTCCTTTAAATAGTTATAATTATTTAAAGAAGGTTGTAAATTATCCCTAAGAGTTAAAATTCTTCTGATTATTATTTAGTTTCTATTGAATATAGACTGCCATCTTTTTCTATAGTAAGAAGATTATTTCCACAAGCAAACATAAATACAGTTGCTGCAAACTCTGCTTTTCCTATACTGTTCCACTTGCCAGTCTTTGTATCTGTTACATACAAAATGCCACTTGATTCTACTGTATATAATTTATCTCCTATAACAGCGCCTGCTATTGTAGCAGCCCACTCTCCTTTATTTCCGAGTTGCTTCCA
>DAONLM010000005.1:0-35853 GCA_035406685.1 Spirochaetota bacterium | reverse complement strand
GAATCGCAATGCTAAATGAGTTAATATGGTCATGAACCAATTTTAACTCATTATACACCTCTTCTGGAATATAGATTCTAATCTTATGAGTTGCACCGATAAATCTATAATCTTTATCCCTCCTTTTTTCAAAAAGATGCTTTCTTTTTAATACTGGAAGCATAAAGATTATAATTTCCCTTATTAAAGTAGAAAGATCTGTATCTTTTTTATCTTTTAAATTGTTAATTTTTTCAAACAGATTTTGATTCAATACAAAATCAAACTCTTTCATGCTTACATCTCCTTTTTATAAAAAAATATTTCTATATATTAATCACAAAATTTTTAAGAAAATCCTTTACAAATTTTAGAAAAAAATTTAGTTTTTTTGAAAAAAATTAAAGTGAGGGACAGACCTACACTTATCATGATGTGAAACTAATTTTCATATAGAATAATTTACAAATTAAAATTTTGTTAATATACTTTATTTAAATCCAATTTTTAAGTTGAAAAATTAGATTTATTTTGTTATTATTTAGACATGACTATAAGAGAAAATATTTTTTATCTTTTAGAAAAAATAGAGAGCATTAAAACCAAAAATAATATTTCGTATGATATAAAATTAATGGCAGTGACTAAAACTCATCCAGTAGAGTATGTCCTTGAAACAATAGATGCTGGTATTACTCTATTTGGTGAAAATAGAGTTCTGGAAGCATATGAAAAATTCAATTCAGAAAAGTTAAAGGATAAAAATTTTGAACTTCATATAATAGGACATTTGCAGCGTAATAAGGCAAAAGAAGCTGCCCAGATATGTCAAATGATTCAATCAATTGATAAAATAGAGACATTAGAGGTTGTAGAAAAATATTGCCAGCAACTTAATAAAAAGATCGATTATCTAATAGAGGTAAATACAAGCAATGAGCCTCAAAAATATGGCATAAATCCAGACTTGTTGAATTTCTTTATTGAAAATATATTAAAAAAAGATTTTAAGTTTTGTAATTTGAGAGGATTGATGACAGTAGGACCTCTTACTAACAATATAAAAACAATAAGTTTTTCATTTAAACTTCTTTATAATCTTTATGATAGTTTAAAAAAGAATCTTAACAAAAAAGATTTTGATATTCTATCAATGGGAATGAGCGGTGATTATGAGATAGCAATTAAAGAAGGAAGTAATCTTTTAAGAATAGGAAGTGCTATTTATGGCAGCAGAAATTAAAAGATTTATTGTTTTTTTTCTCTTTTTAAAAATTTTCCTTTATTCTGAAGAATTAAATTTAACCCAAAATCCTTATTTCACATCCTTAACTTTTTCGATCAATAATAAAAAAATATTCTTAAATAGTTTTGAATTAAATACAAAAATAGCAAACGACATATCCCTATATAGCACTGAAACAAAAGAAAATCCTTTTAGAAGAGCAGAGATACTTTTTTTTGGCTCATTAACAATTGTCTCATTTGGCGGATGGCTTGGATTTTCTATCTATAATCTTATAATATATGGGGATAATTTTGGAGTATTAAGAAGGGAACAGTTTCTTGCATTATATTTAGGTAGTTCCATTTTAGCATTGTCTGTATCCATCAGTGATCTTTTAAAGAGAAATAATAAGTTTAAAAATGTGGAATTTTTTTAAAAAAATAAATTTTTTGCTTGAATCTAAACTTTTATCAGAGTCTATGCGCCTATACCATTAGTATTGACAAAAGTAAAAATTTAATATATATTATTAACCATGCGTAGTTTTGATCTATTTTCCTGGATTATAATGCCAATAGTTATATTTTGTTCAAGAATATTGGATGTTAGTTTAGGCACAATAAGGGTAATTCTTTTAACAAAGGGATATAAATATATTGCACCTATACTCGGTTTTTTTGAAGTATTAATATGGGTATTGATAGTTGCCCAGGTTATGAAGAATCTAAATAATCCAATATGTTACATTGCCTATGCTGCTGGCTTTGCAACTGGAACATTTATAGGAATGTTATTAGAACAGAAACTTTCTATTGGAATGGCTGTAATAAGGATAATAACCCATACAGAGTCTTTTTCTCTTTTTAATGAATTAAAAGAGAGAAATTATGGGGTTACATTAATGAATGGAATGGGGGCAAGAGGCCCTGTTGAAATAATATTTACTATAGTTCAGAGAAAAAAAATAGATGAAGTAATAGATATAATCAAACTCCATAATCCAAATGCATTTTACACAATAGAAGACATAAAAATGGTAAGCAGTAATAGTGGAATATTTCCACAAGATAATAGAAAGATATTCTTTAATAGACTTTTTAAACCTTACAGAAAGTCAAAATAATAGAATTAAAAAATTTCATATTTTAATAAACCATTTTTATATCTAAAAATAATATGATTATTTGAAGAAGAAGCCATATTTGTTAAAGAGATATAAGTAGTCCCTCTTATTTCTGTTAAGTAAAAACTATGTATATGGCCTGAAATACAAAAATTTACATTATATTTTTCAAAAAGGGAAAATATTTTATACACTTCGTCAGAATAGGAATATGAGGTAAAAGAACCAAACTCTTCTTCAATTAAATTATAATGTGTAAATACTATTTTATTCTTACTGTTAGAATTCTTTAATATATCTTCTAAATACTTCAATTGTAAACTTCCTAAGGTACCATTTGCTGTATCTAAAAAAATCAAATGGAGAGTATCTATTTTAAAATCATATATACTTTTTCCAAAATATTCTTTATAAAAAATATAACCATTATTATAAATATCATGATTGCCTATTGTTGTGTATATTGGTATAGAACTATTCTTAAAATCCTCTTTCGCAAGTTCATATTGACTCTTTAGTCCACTCTGGACAATATCCCCATTTATTATTATAAAATCAATTTTAAATTCATCCTTTTTTGCCTCAATATCTTTTATATAATTTAACTGTTCTTTATAATAGTGAGTATCTGTTATTAGTAAAAATGAGAATTCTTTATCATTAATTAAAGAAGGAGGATTGATAGGTGGTAATTTTTGATTTTCCTTAAATCTTTCATCAATACTTACTGTGCAAAAAAAACCAGATGGATCAAAATAGTCGCAACTTAAAAAAAAGATAACTAAAAATAAAATTTTAAATTTTAATCTCATATCTAACCCCCAATGTAAAAAATAATCTATTAAGAATACCAGCAAAGGGGAAACTACCAGAAAAACCGCCACCGCCGTTTAAATATAATGAAATTTTATAAGGTAGATGAAAATAATTAATTATTTCAAACTGCCAGTAATTTTGAGAAAAAATTTCAGTATCATTAAAATTAGAGATATCTATGCCCACAGAATAAAAATATAATGGATTAAATAAAATCTTAATTCCCCATAGTATAAAATAATTAAATAAAAAATCTCTTTTATAAACTATTCCATAGTCAATTGTATCTAGATCTATAAACCTAAAATTAAACCCCTGAATAAACTCCATTTTATAAAATTTTGAAGTATTGATTATCTCTTTAGTCAAAAAAATAATATTATGTTCTAAAATTCTTTCATCATAAAAAGATTTTAATCTATAAGACAAACTAAAAGCAAAAACTGACAATGGATTAAAATCAAGCTTTATATTAACAACTTTTAATAAAGGAACATTCTCTCCCAGTCTTAAATTAGAATTAATAAAAAAATAATTAGAAAAATCAAAAGAGAAATTAAGTTCATAAAAGATCCCATTTCTTATCCCATTAATAAAATCATACGAAATATTGGAATATAAAATAATAGAATTCAATTTAAAATTCTTTATTTTTACTACTTTATCACTCTTAATCCAGAATGGATTTTTATAACTTAATCCATAATTAGAGAAAATAAAAAAAATTGTTAAAATTGAAATTAAAAAGTATTTCTTCAAATATTACCCTAATATATCTATTTTATTTCCAAGATAAGGATCTATTTTATTCTTTTTATTTTTTTCATCTTCTTCATTATCTTCTTCTATCTTTTCTTCATTTTCTATATCCTGTTTAAGATTCTTTTTCTCTTTATTTTCTTTTTTCTTTTTCTCCTGTTCATTTATCTTAGAAAAATGAGAATCAAGATTTTTAGTCTCAGGGACATCTTCTGACTCTTTTTCGCTTTTTTTCATAATTTCACTATTGGCAATCTCCTGCTTTAATAGTTCAACCTCTTTTGTGGATTGAATCTTTCCGGCATTGTTTATTTGAGAAAATAAAGTCTGTAATTCAAGTGGATTTATAGCCATAAAAAATCCTTAATGTTATCTTTCTCTTTCTTTGTCATCTTCTGTATAAGGGACAACATTAATTTCAGTACCCTGTAATACAAAGACAACTTTTTTATATTCTGTTTTTACATTCAAGAAAGAATTCTTAATATAAATTTTAACTCCTGGCTGAACAAGCTTTGAAGCAATTACTTTACCTTTTGTCTTTAATCCAGAAAGATAATTATTTATCTCATCTATCTCTTCCTGTAACTGTTGAATTAAATTATTTAATCTCTTTGATTCATTTATCAATTTAACATATATCTCCTCTTTTTCTGGTGGCAAATTCTTTAATCTTTTTTTCATGTCTTCAAGACCATTTAAATTAGTAGTTATTGGCTCAAGATCTTTATATGCCTTTGTTCTCTCCTCTTCTAATTCTACAAGTCTCTGCTTCTTCTTAGGATCAATACCAACTTCTATAATAGTCTCAGCCCCAGAAACACTTCCTATCTCTTTTGTCTTAACCAATTCTCCTGCTCTTATCCTTCCACCAACTATCTTTGCTCTTTTACCTACAATTGTTACCTCTTTTGTGGCATCGATAAAAGAGTGCATTATACTATCCTGAACATAAACACTATCAGCAGCATCTACTTTAACATCCTGTAAAAATTTTGCATACAGACACTTTCCAGTCCTTATAAAGCCTTCATTCTTACCCTGAACACCCTGTGATATAATTATATCTCCTTCTGCATCCAGTTCACATTTTCCGACACTACCATGTATTTCTATATTACCAGCAGCCTTAACACTAAAACCATCCTCAACATTTCCCTGAATAATAACTGTTCCAAGAAAAATTATATTTCCAGTCTTTAAATTTACATCTCCATTGATAGTTAAAACCTCTTCTACATTTATCTTGTTTGCTGTTAAGGTTACCTGACCATTCTTATCTGCAATAACCTGTAATCCATCTTCAGTCACATGACAATTTCTACCAGCGAGTAACTGACAATCCTTACCAACTTTTTGTGGTATAATTTTATTTGTAACAGTTCTACCAGGCTCCCCAATTGTAGCCTTTTCTTTAATGGCAAGAACCTGCCCGGCAACAACATTCTGAACAATATTAAGATTTTTAAAATCTACCCTTCCATCCTCTTCTGTAAAATGAATTTCATCTTTATTTACATTAAAATTATAATGAATTTCTGCATCCTTCCCATTTTTGGGCTTTATACCTTCTGCTATTAAGATAGGATCATTATATATTGGATAGTCTATTATTCTATTCAAAACATCCTCTTTAATTCCAACCACAACGCCATTACTCTTTAAGATATTTCTTATTTCATCCATTTCTAAATCAAATCCACCTAATTTTGGTGGAGTCATAATAAGATAAGCCTTCATCTCATCACTTGATATCTGAACAGATGCAGTAGCATCGTTAACAACATTGAGTGGCATTTCACCTATTTTAACATATTCACCAGCAGAATTTTTAATTACTTTTTTTACAAGATCTCTATCAAAATTAGTAACCCCACGAGTTGCAATAATATTGAATACTTCTGCTTCTGAAATCTTTCTCCCTTTACCTACCGCTGGGGTAACTTTTAATAAAACTCCTCTTGATGTAACTCTTAAAAATGCTTCAGAATCTCTGTCGATAATCTTTTCTACTTCAACTTCTGGACCTCCGCCCTCTATCTCTGGTGTTAATATATTCTGTAAAATCTCAGTTTTAGCCTTAGATTTATAAACTTGAATCTTAAAATCTTTTTTACCAACTCCAAAAAGACCTTTTGTACCAAACTCTTTTATCTCATAGTCTATCTCAGCAATACTAACTCCCAATTGTTCACAGGCTTTCTCAAGAGCAGATTCTAATGAGTCACCTGTTACTTCAATACTTGAGACATTATCTTCTTCTTCTAACAATTTTTTTAATATCTCTTTTAATCTTTTCATTATTATTCCATCTTCTTCAAAATAGAAACTTTATTATTAATCTTCGTAATAAAATAGTATTTTATTAATAATATAATAAAAACTTTTCAAATAGTAAACATTTTTTATAAAACATTAGAAATAAAAATTTTTTAACATTAAGAATTCTCATTTTTTTGTAAGGCGATAAATTCTTTCAAAATGCTATCTAATTTTTCAATACTATTTTTTAATAAAAGAGAGCTATTTAAAAGATTATCATTAATCTTAACAAGTTCCTGATTTTTCTCTTTTTGCTGTTGAGTAAGGAGGTATATACTTTGCGTAGATGTATAGAAATAATCAGAAATAGTTTTCATCTCATTTACAATCTCTTCATTATTTTTAGCAAGTTCAGATAAGACAGAATTGCTGTTTAGCACCTCTTCACTTGATTCCTCAATAGATTTTGTGCCAGCCTCCTGCTCTCTCATTGTCTCTGTTATCTCATCAAATAATTTTATAGATTTTTCTGTATTAACAAAAAAATTTTCTATTATCTTTGCCGTTGTATTTATTTTTTCTGTTCCCTCCATTATTTTTTCATTCATCTCATTCAACTTAAATTCAATATTCTGCACACTATTACTACTTGCCTCTGAAAGCTTTCTTACTTCAAGGGCAACAACTGCAAATCCTTCCCCGGACTTGCCAGCTCTTGCAGCCTCAATAGAGGCATTTATTGCAAGAAGTTTTATTCTTTCAGATATATCAGAAATGGTATTTATAAATCCAAGAAAATCTTTACTGGAATTCTGAATCACATTAATTGATTTTATCGCATCCTGTAAGCTATTCTTACCTTTTTCTATTATATTTAAAAGTTTTTTAAAATCATTATTTGCATTTATTGTAATATCAGCAACCTTATGAATATTAGCAGTCATCTCTTCAATAGAACTCGATGCCTCTGATACAGAATGTGTTTGATTTATAATAGCCTTATTTATTGTATCTGTATTTTGAGTAAGTTTTTCTGATATGCCTTGCATCTTTCTTAAATTATGAAAGTCACCACTTATCCCTTCTATTATATCATTAATAGATTCAATAAAACCATTGAATACATTATTATTATTATTAATCGCATCCAACAAAAATTTATTTGACTCCTGAATATTTTTAGAAATATTATCAATTTTGTTTATCATATTGTTCAAGAAATCAAGCAATTTATTAACATCACTGGTTAAGAAACCAAGTTCATCAAAACTTGATATATCTATTCTTTTTGAAAGATCACAATTCCCCTCAACTATAGAAATGATCGCCTTCCTTATATTATTTATTGTATCATAAACATTTTTATTAAGAATAAGAATTTGAATAATACCTACTATAGCAAGAATAAAGGCATTTATCGTAGCATTCAAGATAAAATTGCCAGTATCAGCATTATTCTGTTTTATATAGTAGTAATAACTAACATAGAGAATTACACTAAATACTAATAAAGATAAAGAAAAAACACTTATAATATATTTTATATTTAAAGATATCTCCTTTTGCTCTTCTTTAAGAGTATACATTCCATAAAGTTTTTTTACTTTTAGCATTATAGAATCAATATAAAATAGTGCAAAACTTGAAGCAAATATTCCACAAAAAAGGGAAAGCATAAAGACAATACTGAATTTATTTAATTGCACACCACTCGGCATTGAATATGCAACAATAGGGGCAGAAAGATAACCTGCAAGATATATTAATAAAATAACAAAAGGAACAGTAGCGATTCTTTTTCTTGCTTTTTCTATTAAATCATGATTGGATAAAGCATCTTTTAATGGTTTTAAGTAGTAGCCTATAAAAATCGCAGCAGGTATATCCACAACAATAAATACAATAACAAATATATTCTTTACTGTCGCTAATAAAATTCTTTCAAATAGAGGATACGGCATGTATGGATTATAAATATTAAAAAGTGTCTGTGAATAAATAAAAGTGATTAATGGAACAACTACATTTACAGTAATTATCTTTTTAATAAAATGGATATCTTTATTCATTTTTTCCCCTTTTAAATAATAATACAACAACAATTTCTTTAATTTAAATTAATTGAAGCTATATATTAATAATTTCTTAATTCTTAGTAAAAATTCTTTTATAACTCTCTATAATCTCCCCTCTTGAATATACCTTAATTGGAATCGCAAGAACTATCGTTATTCCTTTCTCACCAAAATGAGTTGAATTTAATGTTAACTTTATACTTGCATTCGTATCGATCCTGATTTTAGCAAAACCTAATCTTGACTGTTTTTTTTCTTCGTTATCCTCTTCATTAAATTTTGTTTTTATGGCATTCATAAAAGCCTGATTTGGATCTTCAAAACTATTTATTTCATCTATTGCTCTCTGTAAAGCCTCTAAATTACTCTTTACCTCATTGTCAAAATTGTTATAGCTATTCTCTATCTTGATAATAAGTGGATTTTTCTGATCAGGCTTCAAACAGGTAGTAATACAAAATTCGCCTGATGTATATTTATATGTATTTTCCAGTAATTCACTCACAGAATTTGAAATTTGACTTAATACTTTTATATATGGTAGTTCTCTTTTGATATGATAATAGATATAATCAAAAACATGCATAACAAGAATATTTACTGCTTCTAAGTGATACTTTCTCTCTTTTATTACATCAAAAAAAGTCTTATCTAAAAGATTATTTTTTTCAAGAATTCTTTTTAAAGACTTTTCATGAATTAAATCTATAAGTTCTCTTCCATATAACAATTCTTCCAGTTTCTTATAAAAAATTCTACTTATTATCTCTATCTCTTCCCAGTTTGTAGTCTTACCATAAAATTTAAATACATTTTTTCCATGAAAAAATTTTAAAGAGTTATATATTTCCTGATATCTATATATCTTTTCTCTCTCTCGTCTAACACCCATTCTTAAAACACCACTCTTCTCACATAGATTATCTCTCTCTCAAATTATAACACAAAATTTTAAAATAATAAATTATTTTTTATAAAAAATAGATAAATTTTAAATTTTTAATTTTATCTAATTTACTTATTTAATAATAAACATTATTAGAGCCAAGAGATCTCAACAATTTCACAGTAGATGTAGTCATATTTGGATGACCGCAAACATAAAAATCAAAATCCTTTACATTATAATGGTGCTCTTTAATAAATTTCTCATTAATAAAATCTGTTACTCGTCCTTTAATAATGTTTTTATTGTTTATACTCTCTTCTGATATCGGTTTTTCTATATAAATATATAATTCTATATTCATCTCATCTAAATAAGGCTTAATATAATTTTCAACCCAGTTATCCTTTTCGGTTAAACATCCAAAAAGAATAATGATTTTATTTTTTAAATTATTTTTTTTCATCTCATCAATAATATGTAAAAAAGGTATAAGTCCGGTACCAGTAGCAATAAACATTATATTGTTATCTGTATTTTTAAAAGTCATATCTGTTAAAGGCAATCTAAAAAGAGAAGTTGTTCCAACCTCAATATTTTTTACATAATTTGCTCCATGCCCACCCGGACGAATATCAATAACAAGGGACAATTGATCATTATCTATTTTTGCCACAGAATATGCTCTCCATTCGGCTATCCCTACCTTTAATTTTATATGCTGACCCGGGATAAAATTTAGTTTTTCATTAAATTTATATATGAGTTCTACTATATTTTCTGAAATAAATGTCTTTTTTACAAGAGTTCCATATTTTTTATCAATAAAAATATGATTATCAGTCTTTATCTCTAATTTCTTCAATGGATCATAACTAAACACTTTACTCATTACCTTTATAATGCCAAAAAAACCATTTAAATAACTCACTGTAGCCATACCACTCATAAGTGCCGGCAATATTCCATTACTAAGTATATCTGTTCCAGTCAAATAGAGATTTTTAATTGGGGTTTTTACCTTTAAATCTTTTATCTTAAATCTCTCTGGCGTTGCTGGAAGCCCATAAAAAGAGCCTCCCATTCTTCCTGTAAAAAATTCAAAGGTAAGAGGTGATGCCAATTCCTTATACACAACAAGATCTTTAAAACCTGGTATATGCTTTTCTATTATATTTAAAAGATTTTCGCTTATTTTTTCCTTTAATTCATAATACTCTTTCTCATAATTCTTCCATTTACCATCCTTCCAGTTTTCAAAAAAGTCATAAGGCATCATTGTTACCACATCAGCAGTATGCCCTCCCTTTTTGCCACTCTTTATTGATGGAAAAGATAAAAAACAGTATACTGGATTGCCATTTACCACATCAAGATGTTTTCTATCAAAAATATCAAGTTCATATCCTTGAATTATCCAGTAATTCTCTCCCTTTATCCCTAATTTCTCCGGTGAATCTTTTAATCCAAGATATAAATTTAGGCCGCTATAACTCTTCTTAAAATTCTTAAGTTGATTCTGAATTTTAAAATCGTAATTTTTTAAAAGATTAAGATATGTTATCTGGGAACCAGCACCAGAGATTATAATTGGGGCATAAAATTCTTTTATCTCTGGCTCTTTTTGTGATAAATCTTTTACTTTAACACCGATTGCCTTACCATTTTTAACAATAATTTCTGTGACCTCATGACTTGTTACTATTCTACTTCCATACTTTTCTAAAGAATTTTCAATAAATGTAGCAATCTTTTCTGACCCACCATCTGGAAACATTCCACCACTATAATAATGATGTTCAACAAGTGAATGTATAGCAAAAGAGCTGTCAGATGGAGTAAGTCCATAATTCCCCCATCTTGCTGCTAAAACAGCCTTTAATTTCTCATTTTTAATATTTTTGTCAAGATACTCTTTTGTTGTCATCAATGCCTTTTTCTTATAAAAAAGAGAAAAAAATTGAAATATATAATTTAATGGAAATCTAAGAAATCTCGAAAAAAAATAAAGGAGATACCATTTTCGAATTTTATACACATCTTTTATATATTTCTTAATTGCCTTTTTTTCATGCGGGAATTTCTCCAGTAGACTCTCCATATATCCTTTTTTAGACTCTCTTATATCTATTCTCATATCTGGAAATACTAATTTTTCAAAAATTTCTGGCATATTATTCCATTTAAGATTATTATCAGTAATAAAAGAAAATAGCCTCATTCCAACACTATCAAACGCTCTTGCAGATAAATTTCCAACATAATGAAGTCCCACATCCCAGCTATAAGGACCTCTTTTAAATTCATGGGTAAGTCCGCCTATTTCATAATGTTTTTCTAATACCAATACTCTTTTTTTATTAATTTTTGTTAATAACGAGGCTGTTGTTAAAGAACCGAGTCCAGAACCTATTATTATTACATCAAAATCATTATTATTCTTCATTTTGTTTTTTATCCTTTTTTTTATTTATTAAATAAAGATGCATTGAAAGAATAGATATGTCCGATGGGCTTACTCCTAAAATACGAGATGCCATGCCTAATGTTTTTGGTTTTATTTTTTTTAATTTTTCTCTTCCTTCGGTAGATAGTCCAAAAATAGCATCATAATCTATATCTTCTGGAATTTCCCTCATTTCCATCTTTTTATCTCTTTCAATATATCTATTGTGTCTATCAATATATCCTTTATATTTTATCTCGATTGCTGCTGTTAAAAAATTCTCTTTTTGAATATCCGGATGACTCTCCTTATAAAGATGATAAGCATCAATAACATCAACTTCTGGATTTTTTAAATATTTCACCCAGTCACTCCCTTTTTTTATACTCTCTATATTTATTTTATAAATCTCTTCTTCTGTTAATTTTAGTTGATGCAATCTTTTTTTTATCTCTTCTATGTCATTTTCCCTTTGTAGAAAGAATTTTTTTTCATCTTCTGTGATTAAACCATATTTTATTGCATACTTTGCAAGTCTTATGTCTGCATTATCGCTTCTTAATTTTAATCTATATTCTGCACGGGAGGTAAACATTCTATAAGGCTCATCAACTCCTTTTGTAACAAGATCATCTATCAACACTCCAATATAGGCCTCATCCCTTCCAAGAATAAAAGGCGGCTCATTTTCAACATACAAAAAGGCATTTATCCCAGCAATTATCCCCTGCCCTGCTGCCTCTTCATACCCTGATGTCCCATTTGTCTGACCTGCTATAAATAGTCCAGAAATTAATTTTGTTTCAAGAGATGGCTTTAATTGAATAGGATTGATAAAATCATACTCAACAGCATATGCTGGCCTTACAATTTCTATATGTTCAAATCCCCTTATGGTTCTTAAAAAGGCAAATTGAACATCCTCTGGTAACGAAGATGAAAGTCCATTTAAATACATCTCATCAGTATATAAACCTTCTGGTTCAACAAATACCTGATGTCTATCTTTTTCTGGGAATTTTTTAACCTTATCCTCTATTGAGGGGCAATATCGTGAACCTATGCCTTTTATTCTACCACTAAAAAGTGGAGATCTATGAAAATTTTCTCTTATTATTTTATGTGTATTCTCATTTGTATAAGTTATATAACATGGAACATTTGGCCTATTAATTAGTTCAAAGGTAAAATTTGAGAATCTAAACATCTCTGGATCACCAATTTGCATCTCAAGTTTATCAAAATCAATGCTTCTTTTTTTTACTCTTGCTGGGGTGCCAGTTTTTAATCTACCAATAGTAAATCCCAATTTTCTTAAATTTTCAGAAAGTCCAAGAGCAGCAGGTTCGCCAAATCTACCCGATATTGCCTGAAACTCCCCTATATGAATCTTACCTTCCATAAAAGTCCCAGTAGTAAGAACAACAGCTTTAGCAGTAATCCTATTCCCTCTTTCTGTAACAACACCAATTATTCTATTTTTTTCAACGATTAAATCAACTACTGTGTCCTGAAATAGGGTTAAATTATTAAGAGATTCTAAATATTTTCTCATTGTTACACTGTATTCTAACTTATCAGCCTGAGCTCTTTTTGCCTGAACAGCAGGACCTTTTTTAGTATTAAGAAGTCTGAATTGAATCATTGTCTTATCAATGATTTTTGCCATTATCCCACCAAGAGCATCAACCTCAGAGACAATATGCCCCTTTGCGATGCCGCCAATTGCAGGATTACAACTCATCCTTGCTATTTGATCTAAATTTTGAGTGATTAAGATTGTCTTATAACCTCTTTTTGCACAGATATTAGCAGCCTCACATCCGGCATGCCCACCACCAATAACAATTATATCAAAATCTTTATGAAGCATAATTTTCCCATAACAAGATTATTGACTTGAATTCATATATGAATTTAATATTTTATCTTAAAATTCAT
Source organism: Spirochaetota bacterium (assembly GCA_035406685.1). Classification (GTDB taxonomy): domain Bacteria; phylum Spirochaetota; class GWE2-31-10; order GWE2-31-10; family MWDO01; genus DAONLM01. The sequence continues at coordinate 22,338 of DAONLM010000005.1, read as the reverse complement.
CAGATATCAATATAAAAACATTTCTTACTTATTTTAACCGATTTTTTTAAAAAAATCAATATTTTAGGTAAAGAAAAATATATATTTTAAAAATTTTATAAAAATATTTATTAAGTAAAATAAAAAGGCTGCCATAAAGACAGCCTTTTTTGTATAAACAAGATAGATTTTTTAAATTAAAATTGTGGCCATATGTCATTATTTGTGTATGGACCATTGTTCTCAATTCTATGATTATATCCCTTTTCCCATTGAACATAAGTAGTAGGAATTTCATTTCCCGATACCCAGCTATATTTTACAACCTTATATTCAATTCCTTTTGGTAAGTATCCATTATATACCCATGTGCCATTAGAATATGACATCTTATAAGCAGTCTGCCATGAACCTAATAAATCACCCTGACCAGTAATATATAAAGCATTCCCCCAGCCCACATCTATATGAGCAGTAACCTTTGCCTCTATAGGACATACAGAAAAATAGATCTCTGTTGTCATACCTTTATATACTGTTGTAGTATATACTTTACTTACATAATAAGAATGACTTGATGTCATTTTTGCAATAACAAAAGTATGAGTCCCTTCTGTTAAAGATATTGTTGCATTCCCATTTGAATTTGTGTAGCCACTTGCACTACCACCATAAGGTAAAACGCCATCAACATAAATTCCAGCTCCAACTAATGGAGTAGAAACATCATAGTTACCATTGATAATTTTAACCTCAAAAACATTGATACTTACCATGCCAGTATTACTGTTATTTTGAACCAATTTAGTTTCTGTCATAACAAAAGGATTTGATTCATAGCCAGGCATATCCTGATTTTGTACTGGATTGTCAATACCTTGAGCACAGGAAAATAAAAATACTATCATTACTAAAATTGAGAACATTAAATTTAATTTGTTTACTTTTTTCATGTTATACCTCCATATTTTTAAATATGGAATATATATAATATATTTTTTTATACTTGTCAAGTAAAAATTGTTTCTTTTTTGAAACACTATTAAAATAATTTATTTCTTAGACAATTTTTTTTCGAATTTTGTAAAGGATTTTTTCAAAAATTTTGTGATTAATATTATAGAAAGTATTTTTATTATGGAGGGTTTTTTATGAATAACATTTGTAAAATTTTAGAAAAATATACTGTAGAGCATGAGTTACACTTTGTTGTTAACTCTGCTATGAAGAAAAGACTTGCAGATATTGCAAAAAAATTCAACATATCTATTTCTGGACTTGTTGTATATATCTTACAACTTTATACTAATAGAGTAAAAAAGATATATTGTTTTGGTCCAGAGGATGGAAATAAATACGAAAGAATAGATGGAGATAGTAAGATCCATATTTATCTGTCAAAACAGGATTACAGATTTTTGAAGAAGATCCATGCTGATCTTAATTTTTTCAGCATGGGGTGTTTATTGAGGAGAATTATCCTACTTTTTTTGGAAGAGTATGAGAAACTTGGCATTACAGGGGTTGAGATGAAATGTAGTGTAATAACATTGAGGCTATTCTTGAGGCTAACAAAGATAAAAAAGTGGGAAAAGAGCAGAGAATTATCCCACTTTGAAGGTAACACCACACCATTCTACAAGGCAATTTACAATAATTGTTATCAAGTTGTGGGTTTTGAGACATACTATTAGTAAGAGTTATTAAAAATTTTTTGCAAAAAAATAAATAAGCCTATTATATCTTTCTATCAAATAAAATTAGCCTAAGGATAATTCTATTCCTCTAATTTACTAAAAGTAAAATTGCTCCTTAAATCAAAAAAATAAAATTTTTTATTGATATAAATAGCTTTTTTTGATAATAGTAAAAAATAGAAACTTATTAACAAGGGATGTTAATAAACTATGATAATTATAAATTTAATTTTTTCTTTTTTTGCTGGAATTTTTACTTTAATTTTATCTTTAATATTTTTTTTACTTACATGGTGGCTAATCTTTATACCACGTAACAAAAGAGCAGGTGTAGCAAGATATGTCCTAATTAATCCCTGGACATTTATTTTTAATTACTTTATACTTTTTATAAGATTAAAAACAATCGGAAAAGAGAACGTTGATACCAAAAGAGTTACTTTATATATTTGCAATCATCAATCATGGGCAGATATCCCTGTTGTTGTCCCAAAAACAAAAGCCACTGCTCTTTCTAAAAAAGAGGTTGTTGCAATTCCTCTGGTAGGTTTTTTAACAGTCCTTGCTGGTGGCATATTTTTTGATAGAGATGAACAATCATCAAGGATGGCAATAATAAAAGATTTAATAGATTTTTTTAAGAATGGATATTCATTGTGTTATTTCCCAGAGGGAACGAGAAGTAAAGATGGAGCACTCTTAGAACCAAATTTAGCACTTGTCAAACTTGCTTTTAAATTAAAGATAGCAGTTGTTCCTATCGCTGTTGAAGGAACTAAAAATGTTATTCAAAAAGGTAGAATTTACTATAAATTTTTTCAAAGAGTGGTGTTAAAATTTGGCAAACCAGTCCTACCAGAAAATTTCAAAAATGATACAGAATTTGCTACCTATTGCTGGGAAATGGTAAAAAATATTCATACAGAGATAAAAGAGAAATATTTTAATAAATAAAAAAGGATAAAATATATATGATAGATAAAAAATGGGGGCTACCAGCTCTATTTGTTGTTGATATGCAAAATTATTATTTTAAAAAAGAATCAAGTTTTAATAAACTCTCTAATTTCTTTAGTGGAGAAGATTCTTTAAAATATATTTCAGATAGATGTCAAAATTTATTAATACCGAATATAAAAAAACTTCAAACATTCTTCAGAAAAAATAATTATCCAGTTATATTTTTACGCTTATGCGGTAAAAAAAAAGACAGAAGTGATCTCCATAGATTCTTTAAAAATCATAATGATAAAGGTGAAAAACTCGGCCTTTATAATGTTTATCCATTAGAAGATGATCCCATGTCCTTTGTCCTTGATGAAATAAAACCCTTAGAGAATGAAATTATCTTTTGTAAAACTACTTTTAGTGCATTTAATTCTACAAATATAAATGAATATTTAAAAAAAAATAACATATCATATATCTTTTTTACTGGTATAGCAACAAGTCAATGCGTAGAGACAACAGCAAGAGATGCATCCGACTATGGCTACTCTGTAATTCATATCGATGATGCGCAAGGCGATTACTATGAATATATTCATAAGCTTTCTCTTGAGAGTTCATACTCATTATGTGGTGGATGGATTTTTAATACAAATTTTGTTTTAAAAAATTTTGATAGTATAATAAAAGATATCTACTCATCAGAAAGAAATTTAGAATAATTTTAAAAAATAAAAATTTACTCTTTTTTGTTTGATTTTTTTTATTTTTATTTATATAATTAATATAAAGGATTTATATTATTTTGGGAGGAATAAAATGCTAGATAAAAGAAGGGAAGAAAGAATCCCGGTTGAAGCCCTGCCAGAGTGTTTAAGAACAGTTATATTTACAACTGGTTTTTTTCAGGAAAATACAGCTATCACTGTTGATGCAACAAAATCTGGAATGGGGTTTTATGCTGAAGGAGTTACAGAAAAAGATCTATATGTTGGCCAAGATATAACAATAAAAGTTTTACCGTATAATTATAAATTAAAATCAAGAGTAGTTTATGTAAAAGAAGTAGGAGAAAATAAAATAAGATTTGGAGTTGAATTTGTTAAGGAACAGACTCTTGATAAATTTCATGAACTATTAGAACTAGATATATATAAGTAGAGCCTGAGTATCTAAAAATTCAAAGAATAAATTAATATTATGAAAGGGACAAATATCCTATAAAAGAAAGGGGCTATTTAAAAAAGAGTATATAAATCTTTATTTTTATATTCATAATTCCATATATTATGATGTTGTGAGTATATCAAATTTAGTGCTAAAATTGACAATTGTCGTACTTTAAGATTTAAAATCTGAAATTTAACGATGCCTAACCAACAGCCTTTTATAATAATATTATTTATTTTTTAGTTTTAAAATTTACTCTTTCTTACTTCTTTATCTTGATTTTTATTTATTTTTAGATTATAATTATAGCAAACTACAAATACTCTATTTCATAAGGATTTTTTCTTATGTTTTCAGAAGAAAATATATATAAAGAAGTAATTTCGCCTCTTTTAGAAGATTTAAATTTACGAAAAGCAAGAAAGACTGATAAATTAAATTTAGAATTAGAAAAATTAGCAAATTTGACAAAAGATAATATACTAAAATATCTTGATAATATTTTTAATAAATACAATTTCTCTGCGCTTAGTCTAACAATAGAAGACTTAAAAAAACTTCAAAATGAACTCCTAAATATAGAATATATTTTTATGAAATTAACTATAAAAGAAAATTTTTTTTCGAGTGATATTAATATCTATTTTGTAAAATTTCTTATTTTAAATCTATATTTAAATAGAATATTACTTGATAATATTTATGATATAAATATTTATATAGAAACTTCAAAAAAGATCTTAAACAAGTCAAAAGAATATTTAGAAAATCTTAAACCAGTTGAAATAAATTTTATAAATTTATTAAGAAGATATCTTTATTTGATTCTCCATGATGTTAAATTCGATTCTAAAAAAAGTGTATATGAAGAATGCATTAATTATGTACTTGAGGATATTGAATATTCAAAAAAAATCTCTCTTAGAGAAAAAATTTTAGCAATTTCTAACTATCTTGATATTACTCTTGATCACCTATTTTTTAATCTCAAAAAAGATGAAAGATATATTGATGAGGAGAAATTTAATTCTTATAAAGAAGAATTAATTAATGCAATGGCACAATACCTAAATAATAAATCCTATGAAAAAGGAATTGTTTTAAAGGGGATATCTATTATTTTTAAGATAGAACTTTTAAATCTTAAAAAAGAGTTTAAAGAAAAAGCAATAGACGAAGATTATAAAAAAAGGCTTTTTATAAAATCAAAAGAATTAATAAAAGTGCTATTCGAAGAAAATTTTGAATGGGAGGTATTTGCAACTCCCAAATCAGAACAGTTTAACCTCTCTTTTAATGAAGCACTAAAACAGTTTAGTTATTATCTATCATTGCTTTTGAATCAGGTAGCTGGAAATGTAGTTGGTGTCTTATTCTTATTATTTCAATTTTTTGCTAACTTTAAAGAATACATAAAATTAAATCAATATATCTTTACTCGTCTCTCTTTTATCTTTAATAATCATTACTATAACAAGAAATTATCTCTTATGACAAGGATCCTTAATGTTAAAACTATAAAAGATATGGTATTATTTAGAGACGAAATGGTAAAAATAAGAAAAGAGATTGAGAAAAGTCCTATAATTGCTCTTATTAATTTTTATAACAATGAACTCGAATCAATGCTTTTTCTTGATACTCAGTTAAAAAATATTTTAAAAATCGACCCAGTTGTAATAAACATAAATGAAAAAATACATGAGATAAACAAAATAATATCTTCTAATATAAAGAAATATAAAGAAGATTATTACAACACAGGTCATTATAAAATAAAGATAGAATATCTTTTTAACTTTCAAAATGAAATGAAAAATATTTTTAGTCTCGGAACTGATCCATATATTTTACAGGATTTAGCAAGATTGTACGGTGAGTTTATTGACTCTTACATAGAGAGAGAGGGGCTTGATTATAGAGAAGATTTTATGGCAAAATCCTCTTTTGTAAAAATGTCAATTTTAGATGTTAATCCATTAGCCTTTTCAATGGCTTTACTATATTCGAAAATAGGCAAGCTTAATCTAATACTTAATTCAGAAGATCCATACAAACTCGGAATTAAGAAAAAGATGCTTACAAATCTTGAAAAAGATAAAATTGCAACATTTTTGCAATATTCTTATCAATATATTCCAAAAAATGATAATAGCCTTAACTGGAATTATATAAATGACGTTATTTTAAAAATAAGAAATCCAGCTATTTCACAGGAAGGATTTATAAATTATATTGAATCCCGAATGTTAAAGGTAATATCTGCTATCATTAATAAGATAACCCATCAGGATGTCGATATCATGAAGGTTTTTCCGACTCTTTATGAGGAATCTTATGCTCATGCAAGAAAAGAGTGGGATCTTGATCCAGTATTAATATATTACTTTAATTATTATTTTACTAAAAAAGGAAAAATAGTATTTTATAATGAAAATACTGGAGATCGTCTTGAAATAGTCTTTCCATCTCAAAAAAATTCTTTAATATATGAAAAAATTTATGATTTTATAAAAGATCTTATAAATAAAACTCCTATGCCACAGGTAGATTTTATGGCAGATATCCAGAACATAGGCGGTGAAGGTGAGGAATCTTTAATGGATAAAAATGGCAATTTAAAAAATATTGCATTTCTTGATGTCCAGAAAGCTATTAAAATGAATAAGACACTCTATTTAGAAACAAATTTTATAGATATTGATCATAAGGTCTATCTCTTTGGAATTTTATCACAATACCTTATGGCAATGAGTAAATCAAAACTCGCTTCCACTTTTACATATATATTTACGCAGATAATTAATAATGCAAACAAAGCAAATTTAAAGAGAGTCTATTTTGAAAATAAAAATCTTGATATAAATCTAAAATACAATTTAGGAATTAATGATTTTCTCTCTGTTATGACTTCTAAATTACCAGAACTAATAGAGATGGTAAAAAAAAGCAATTATAAGATAAAAGTCTCATTTAAAGTTTTTCAGGATACCCTTACTGTGTCTGTTATAAATAATTATAAAATTCATGATGAGGAGATAAATTTACTAAACGAATGTCTATTAAAGGCAAAGTCATTAAAAAACTTTAAAGAGGCATATAAACTCCCTATAAATACAAAAGAAGGTGATGGATTTGGTTTAATTATAGTATTTCTTTTTTTAAGAAAAATGGGGCTGGGCAAAGAATATTTTAAAGTCAAAATAGAGGATGATAAGACTACGGTTAAAGTTAATATACCATTTACCTTCGTAACACCAGAAGAAGAGGAGAAGATATCAGAAGAACTTGTAAAAGAGATAGATTCGATACCAATGATTCCGGAAAATATAAATAGACTTAAGAAACTTCTTGCTGACAAAGAGTCAAACATTGATGATATAGAGGCTGAGATAATAAAGGATCCATCTCTTTCTGCTGATATTCTAAAAATGGCTAATTCTGGCTTTTATAAAAGAATGACAAGAGTGACCACTATAAAAGATGGTATTAAGGTTCTTGGAATGAATGCAATTGCTAACTTTATTCTTATATCTCATAGTTATAATATATTGAAAGATAGAGTATCTCAAAAAAGGATAGAAGAGATAATTGATCATTCAGAGATGACAGCATTTTTTACCAAAGAGCTTACAAAATATAAGAATATCACACTCAATGCAGACGATATGTATCTTGCAAGCTTATTGCATGATATTGGAAAGATTGTGGTAGAAGGGGTTAACCCAAATATCTATGCAAAAATTCAGAAGACTATAAATGATAAAGATATACCAATAGATGTAATTGAAGATATTTCCGGTGGTTTAAGCCATAGCATTACTGGTAGCCTTCTTGCTAAAAAATGGAATTTCCCAGAGATAATATGTGAAGTAATAAGATGTCATCACAATCCAAGGCTTGCTGAAATAAATCCAGAGGCTGTTTTTGTGGTTTACTTAGCAGATATTCTGACATATTATAATTCAAGAAAGATACTATATGAAAATATAGATCAGAATGTTCTTGAATTTCTTGAACTAAAAAATAAAGAACAATTTGATAAGATAGCCAAAACTCTTCATGAGATCTGGATAAAAAATAAAACTATGGAAGATAAAGAGAAATAGAATATATTTTATTATTATATTAAACTAAAACCACCATCCACAGTGATTATCTGACCAGTGATATAGTCATTATTTAAAATAAAATCAAGAGTCAATAAAATATTGTTAATATCCCCCTTTTTATTTAAAGGGATTTTAAAATTTTCATATCTTTTTTTTGTCTGATCATCAGTAGGAATAATAAGCCCCGGCGCAATTGCATTTACTCTAATATGAGGTGCAAATTCAATTGATGCCATCTTTGTAATCTCTGCAAGTGATTTTTTAGTTAAATTATACATAAAATAGTTAGAATCATTCTTAAAAATCTTAGCATCAATAATATTTATAATATTTCCAGAAAAATTTTTAGCAAACTCTTTTATTAAAAGAAGAGGAGCTTTAAAATTAACATTAATTATTCTCTCTATAAATGGTAGATCAGATTCAATAAGAGTATATCTTTCAAAAATACTTGCATTATTTATCAATAAATCTATATTATTAAAATCATTTTTTACCTTAGAAAATAGATTTATCACTTCGTCTGTATTTGAAAAATTAGCCCTATATATCTTACAAATAGAGCCGTTTTTTTCTATTATACTTTTAGTCTCCAAAGCATCATTTTCAGAAGAATTAAAATGAAGGGCTATGTTATACCCTTTTTTAGAAAGATGAAGCGATATCTCTTTACCAATTCTTTTCGCACCACCAGTAATTAAAACATTCATCATATATTCTTATTTAATAAATTATAAATTGTCTCTGCAATCTCTTCAAAGGTAAAAGGTTTTAATATAAAATCCCTTATACCCATATTTTCAAGTTCAAAATAAGTTGTATCATTTTTCGTGCCGGATGTAAGTAGAATTTTATAATTTTTATTTAAATTAAGAATCTCTTTTGCAAGTTCTTTACCACTTAATCCCGGCATTATAAGATCAAGCAAAATTAAATCTATACCACTATTTTCTTTCAAAATCTTTAAAGCCTCTTCCCCATTGCTTGCACTCCACACAATATAACCACACTCTTTTAAAATCTGTTCTGTTGTATATCTTATATACTGATCATCATCTATTATTAAAATCCCATGACCACCTTTTTTTATATTTAATATCTCTTTATCATTATGAATATCAACAGAAGGTAGATAGATATAAAATACTGTTCCCTCATTTAGCTTTGACTCAAATGTTATATAACCTTTATGATTTTTTACAATATTATAGACCATAGAAAGCCCAAGGCCAGTCCCATCCCCCTTTTTCTTAGTAGTAAATAATGGAGTAAAGATTTTTTTCTTTAGATCATCTGCAATACCTTTTCCGGTATCTGCAATTGATATCTCTATAAACTCTTTTTTATCACTATTCTCTATTAAGTCTTTTATTTCATGATGGCTAACTTTTTTTAAATTAATAGTGACTTTGCCAGAAGTTGCTATGGCATCTCTTGCATTCAATAATAGATTTAGAATCATCTGCTCTATCAAAGTAGAATTACCCTCTATCCAGACCGGTTCTTTAAGATCCTCAAAAATAATTTTTATATCTTTATTTCCTAATGATTTACTGAATATATTTATGACATTCTTTATTTCACTATTTAGATCTATTACCTCAAATTTAATATTCTGTTTTCTTGAGAAATTCATTAATTGTTGAACTATATGAGTTGCTTTTTTGCTTGCCTCTTTAATCGTCTCTAAATCTTCATTTAAAAGAGAGCAATTAATAGATCTTTTATCCTTTGTTCTCTCCTCAATGACTCTTAAAGCCCCAAGAATGGCACCCAAAATATTATTAAAATCATGAGAAAGACCACTGGCAATTGTCCCTATTGTCTCAAGTTTTTGTACCTCTCTTAACTGCATCTGAGTCTTTTCTATATGAGTAACATCATCTATTCTTAAACCAATCACCATAGAATCTTCCCATTTGAGAGGGAAAAATACTACATTAAAAAATTTTACCTCACCATTTTCATAAGTCTCCTCTTCTCTAAATTCAATCATTTTATTTTTTTCAATAACATAATTAAAATATGAAAGATATTTTAAAAATCTCTCTTCTATCTTCCATAAAATTTTACCTAAAATTTCTTCTTTTGGTCTATTGATTATTTTAAGAGCATTAGAATTTAGATTTGTAACTCTACCATCAAGATCAAGCGTAATTAAAGCAGAAGGCATTGTTTCTATTAAATTTAAAAGATAATTTTTTAAATAAATTACCTGTTGCTCTGCATAAAATCTTGATGTAATATCCCTTGCTATTCCCTGCACCTCTATAACATTATCATTTTCAATAATAGGGGCAACTTGTAACTCAAGAACTATATGATAACCATTTTTATGAATTAACTCAAGATTAAAAGGATCTGGCACAAGTTTTGTCCTGAAAATATCTTTTATTTTTCTCCTTGAGATAATATTCATTCTATTTTTAACTAATATGTTTTTAAAATTACTCTTAAATTCTTCCGAAGAATACCCAAGTAAATTCTCAATAGAAGAACTAATAAATGTAAAATTAAATTTTTTATCAAGTTTAAAAATAAAATCTAAACTATTTTCTATTAATTTTCTATATTTATTTTCAGAGATTCTTAATTCTTCCTCTCTTTGTGAAATTTTTTTCACCATTTTATTTAAATTTATTGATAAAGAATTTAACTCTTCTATAATATAATTCTCTTTTTCAATATTATATTTACCATGACTCACAAGAGAAGTTTTATAACTTATAGAATATATCGGCTTAATAATTAAGGCGGCTCCTACAATCAATGCAATTATTGTTATTACTATTCCTACTAAAATATTAATAAGAAACAAAAAAGAGATCTTATTAAACAAAGCAATAATAAAATTATAATTCTGTAGAGTAACCACTATCCAATTTATTTTTTTTATAATCTTATACTTTACAAAATAAAAATCATTCTCTATTCTTACTAAATTAAAAACATTCTCTCTTAGATCTTTTATATAATCTATAGTTTCAATCTGTTCCATTTTTTGCATATCTGGATGAAGAATAACTGTGCCATCCCTATCTGTAATTATAAATTCCATCTTTGCACAACACTCTTTTAATTCAAGGATATTATTTCTTAATTTATTAAATTTTACTATACCAGCCACAACTCCTATAATTTTATCATTTTCTATTACTGGCATAGCAATAATCAAAGAAGGTTTATCATTCAAAAATGAATATCTTATTAAATCAATGCTATAATCTTTTTTATCAATAGCAAATTTAATTGATTTCTCATTAGAATAATCAAATCCGATAAAATCTTTAAAATTAGATGGATAAATATCTTTTATTATTCCATTTTTATCCAGTAACAGAATTTTTTCAAAATTTCCAACATCAATCATATTTGTTGCATAATTTGAAAAAAATTGCCTTTCTTTAATATAAAAAGATAGTAATAATAGATCTTTTTCACAATTTTTAAAAAAATCTTTTATATTTTTTTCTATAACATTCAAAAAAGAGTTATGATTCTCTTTAACATTGTTTTTTAGGTATATTGTTGTTATAACAATAGAACCTATACCAATTATTAAAATTGGCAACATAAAAATCAGAAAAGTATACAATACTAATATTTTCCTTAAACTTATATTTTTCATTGAAATTAACTATATATAAAAAAGATATTTTTGTCAAAGTCAATTTTCTAAATGATAAGAATTTTTCACAAAAATAAAAAGTGCTGCCATATTGGCAGCACTTCCTCTTACTTTGGGCAGTGCCAGGATCGAACTGACGACATCCTGCTTGTAAGGCAGGCGCTCTCCCAGCTGAGCTAACCGCCCTTATTATGAGTGAAATATATCACAAAAATTTTATTTTGTCAATAAAATATAATATTTTTTCTCAAACAAATATATAAATCAAATCTTATTTGCAATATTAAAGTGCGACAATTCTCTAAAAGCATCTTACAATAAAATTACCAGATATCAAATAATGAATTAAAAAATGAATTCTTTTTTATATGCTTTATCTCAAAAAATTCTTTAACCTCTTTATCATCACTATCTCTATATACAGAGACTCTCTTTTTTCTTTTATAGAACTCTTGGCTCTTTTTAGCAGTATAAATAATCTTAATATGCTTTGAAATATCTCTCTCCAGTGCTGATATTATCTCAGAAAAATCATTATAATTCCCAATATCAAAAAATTTATCTTTTTGATAATCAATAAATCTTTGGTATTCATCAAATCTCTCATAACTAACAACATATAACAAAAAAGATGAACTTTTTATATATTTCTCAACTTCCTCTGTTGTCCAATTTGTAAAATCTTTACCCTTATCGGCCTTATCCCCTCTTATATGAGGTGGAGCATCTGTGAAAAAAACAACAACTTTCTGAGCATTTTTGTCAAATTCCATTTTATTTAAGTTCATAATAGCATCATAAGGATTTTCTTTATAATCACCACCAGCATACGGGGTTATTTTGGATATATTTAAAATAGCATTATCTATATTATCTGTTAAAGGGAAAAACTGCATCTCTTCTATTCTATCCGCAAATGTAATTATACCAATCCTTATTTTACTTCTTATTTTGTTAAGATTATATGCAAAATTTAATAGAGTTTTCTGAATCTTTTTATACTCTTCATACATACTACCAGTAACATCAAGTATAAAAACAATATCGATTGGTGTATTCTCAATCTGAATCTCTTTTATTTCTACTTTTATATCATCATCCTCTATTATAAAAAGACTCTTTTTTAGATTTAATTCCCCTTTTTTTAGACTATCATATAAATTATTATCTGAAATATAGATATTTATAAATGGGTATTGTGAATAATCTATATTTTCTATAGAAATCTCCATATTTTGAATTACTGATTGATCTCCTGCTATTTTTATATCATTAGCATTTATATTAAATATTATAATAAGTAGTGATAAAGAAAGAATTACTTTTTTAAAGAAGGCAATCTTTGATGTTATAAGTGTGAAATAATTATTCATACATTTTATAGTTTCCCCATCATCTATTGGAACTTTTTGTTTTTCCTCAACTACTCTATTATCTATCTGCATCTTTACATTTGACTTAACAAACCATTTTTGCCCGGCACTTATAGTAAAAAATATAGACTTTTTAAAACTTCTATCATCAATCACAATATCTGCACTCTTCAAATAACCAACTCTAAATAAATCATAAATAGGATATTCTTTACCATCATACTCAATAACTCCTTTTAAATTAAAAGAATAGACTAAAACACGGATTATATAGATAGAAAGAATAAATATTCCTATCATAATAAAATTATAATAAGGATTTTCAATCACAATAAATATATTAATTATATTTAGAACAAACTTATATATAAAAAAATATGCTATTATAATTATATTAAATAAATCTGTTTTAAAAGAGAAATTGCCATAAATAAACCTGTCTCTAAAAAATAATAAACTACCCATTAAAATAAAAGAGAGGTAATTTAATATTCCTATTAACACTATATTATTAAATATTAACTTTAATATACTAAATACAAAAAAAATCAGAGTATATATTAAAACAACTTTTAAATTACTAACAAATCTTTCAAAAAAACTATTTTTAGAATCATCAAAAATAAAAGAAAATAAATAAGAAACAATAAAAATAAAAATCAATTCTATAACTTTATATAAAAATAAATTCTTTATAAAAATAAGGTTGTCTGAAAAAAATTTTATACTAATAAAAACAAACATTAGTATTAAAACTTTAAATATAGAAAAAATTTTATTCATCCTTTCCCCTTCTTATTAAAAAATTATAAGATATCCCCTTTGGATATACTCTGAATGAAAACAAGATATCCCCCTTTATATATAAAATAACATAGATTTTATAAAAAAATTAAATTATCTTAAATTATGGTAATTCATTTTCTTCCAGTTGTTCAACACTTGTCTTTTTCTCTGGGGAAGTATATTGAAATTTTCTCAAAACATTTGCAGCCTTCTGTTGATTTTTATCATTAAGAAGTTTTAATAAATAAGGAGAAGTAGATACTCTCCCCAATTCTTCACTATAACTATCAATTGCTCTTAAAATATCAACAATATCCTCTTCTGTCTGTTTCTCCAAAATAACAACTGCATCATTTGGTGGCATATTATAAAGTTTTACAGCCTGTTCTCTTATGTTTTTCTCTCTATCCATGGTCTGCTTTTCTCTATATTCAAGCAATTCTCTTTTTTTCTCTATCTCTTTTTCCTTTTCTTTTAATAGTTCTAACTTCTTATCAGCACTTATCTCCTTTTCAGAAATCTCTTTTTCCCTATTTATCAATTTCTCCTCAACAAGAAGTAATCTTTCTTTCTCTTTTGCCAATTCTTCTCTTTCAAGTAAATAGGGATTTTCACTCTGTTTTATCTTTTTCTTTAAAGAGACACTCTTAATAATATCAAGCCCTGGTAGTGGAAGATAAACACCCAGTATAGAAGCAGTAAAATCAATTATAATGAGGCCAGCAATAATTAAGACAATAATAAACAATAATAACAAAATTATTTTTTTTCTATCACTCTGAGAATAGACTGCCATATAAGTATCCTATTTTAATAATTGTTTTTTAACCAATTTAACATATTTTTTTGTCTCTTCAATATCTGGAATGCCATTAGCAGCATCAACATTATGAGGACCAGCGTTATAAGCTGCAAGAGCCTTATCCAGATCGTTATTATATTTATCAAGCATCATTTTTAAATATTTTGTTCCGCCAAGTATATTTTCCTCAATATCAAATGGTTTTTCAACACCAAGTTCTAATGCTGTCTTTGGCATTAATTGCATTAAACCCATTGCACCTGTTCTCGAGACACTATAAACATCATATCCAGACTCTATACTTATAACTGCTCTTATCAAATCCTCAGAAACATTATATTTCTTTGAAGCCTTCTTTATTGCAGAATCTATTTTGGATTGTATAATATCTTTATTATCCTCTTCAACTATTAAATCCATTTCTTTTTCTTTTTTACTAACAAATGGATGATAACTCTCTTTTTTTTCTGTCTTATTTAAATTATTTTTCATCTCCTTAAATTTCTCTTCAAACTCCTTTACCGCCTCTGGTTTTAAAGTATTTTGAAGATTATTCGCCCCTTTTTTAATCTCATTAATTCTATTATAAATATTTTGAATTCCGTCTATCATATATCCCCTCCTATCTCTCTCTATTTTTATAATGAAGAATCGAAATTTCTTCGATTCTCTTTTCAACAATCTTTTTAACTTTTTTATTATATGCCTTCTCTTTTCTCTCTTTTAACTTCTCAAACATCTTTCTCTCTTTCATTGCCTCAACAAGTTCTTCCTTTAACTTTACAAGTTCCTCTTCTATCTCATTTATTCTCTTTTTATTTTCAGCAATTCTTAAATCAATCCCCTTACCATAATTATCTTCAATAAAAAGATCATTATAATTTAAGATATCCCCACTCTTTTTATCTTTTAAATATCTATTTTCATAATTAATTAACTCTTTTTTTAAATTATTATTCTCTATCTCAAGAGCACTCTTTTTTTGCAAAGCAAAGCCATACCTCTCTTTTGCCTTTTTCTCCTTTTCCTCTTTTATCCTTAACAAAACATCAAATTTAAATTTAAATTTTTTCATATTCTATCTATCCTAAAAAAGAGACCTCATCCATAAAATTTTCTTCTCTACTACCCTCTTCTTCAAATTCATTATCGGATTCAAGATTTGCTATTATTTCATCTATTGCATTAAGAGTCTCCTCATAAGAAAAGCCTTCTTCTATTTTCTGAATTAAAAATTTATCAATCTTATCTTTTAAATCAATTGCTGCATCAACCTTTGGATTTGAACCTCTTGCATAAGCACCAACACTTATCATGTCTTCATAATTCTTATATGTTGCCATTAATTCTCTCAAAATACCAACCTTTTCTCTATGTTCAAGGGTTGTAATCTTAAGCATTAATCTTGAAATAGATGCAAGAATATCTATGGCTGGAAAATGATTCTTTAATGCTAACTCTCTTGTCAAAACAATATGACCATCAAGAATCCCTCTTACAGCATCGCTAATTGGTTCATCAATATCATCACCTTCTACAAGAACAGTATAAAAACCAGTAATACTCCCTTTTTCTCCTGTTCCAGCTCTTTCAAGCAATTTTGGTAATAGAGTAAATACAGAAGGTGTATATCCTCTTGAAGTTGCTGGTTCTCCTGATGCCAATCCTATCTCTCTCTGTGCCATTGCAAATCTTGTTAAAGAATCCATCATAAGAATAACATCTTTACCCATATCTCTAAAATATTCTGCAATAGCCGTTGCAACATAAGCCCCTCTTACTCTACAGAGAGCATTCTTATTTGAACTTGCAAAGACAATAACCGATCTTTTTAAGCCTTCACTTCCAAGATCATAATTTATAAATTCTTTTAACTCTCTACTTCTTTCACCTATTAAAGCAATAACATTTACATCAGCCTTTGAATTTCTTGCTATCATGCCAAGAAGGGTAGATTTACCCACACCACTACCAGAAAATATACCTATTCTCTGTCCTTTACCAACTGTTAAAAATCCATCTATTGCTTTTATACCAGTTACTATTGGCTCTTTTATTATCTGCCTCTTCATCGCATCACTGGGAAGCCTAAAGACTGGATATCTTAGACCAGAGCCAATTCCACCTTTTCCATCATAATCTTTACCAAGCCCATCGAGAACTCTACCTAAAAGATGCTCCCCTACGTAAACAGATAATTGCTCACCACTTGCTACTACTATATCACCTATCTCCACACCTTCCATCTCATCATAAGGTATAATTATTGTCTTATCTTTTTCAAGTGCTACTACCTCTCCATTTATCACCTTACCACTCGAAAGAATTATCCTACACATCTCACCTATGACAGCCTTTGGTCCACAGGATTCTATTGTAAGGCCAGAGACTCTTGTAACTTTTCCAGTAAATTTGATTGGTTCTAAATCTTCTAATGCCTTATTATATTTCTCAATATCAATAGTTAATAGAGTTTCGCCTGACATAAAACATCCCCCTCCCCTTTTTTAAAATACAAAAATTATTATTAAACTGGATTACTCATATCCTGTTTACCTTTACTCTGAATAGGCATAAGTTCAACAATCCTATCCTCAATTTCATGTAATTGACTAGAAATACGAGCATCGATTGAACCAAAGTCTGTCTCTATTATACATCCGCCCCTATCAACAGTAGAATCTTCCAGTATCTTAATTGACTTAACTCCTTCAACCATCTCTATAAAATCCTTCTTATGCTCTGTGGTAAGCTCCAAATCTGCAAGATTTACCCTTATTGCAACCTCGCCTCTTGATTTGAGTTTTCTTAATGCCTGAACAATATTATTGATGACAACATTCTTCTGATTCTCAGAAATAACCTTAATGACCTTCTTAGCAATTAATAAGACTAAATTAATTATCTGTTGTTCTGTCTCGATAAATATCTCATTTCTCTTTTCAATTGCTGCATTTAATATTATCTGAATTCTTTCAACTAATCTTCTTACCTCTTTTGCCTCAGACTCATACCCATCTTTATAGCCCTGTTCCATCCCTCTCTTTATAGCCTCTTTTTTAAGTTTCTCTGCTTCCTCTTCTGCCTGTTGCTTAATTCTATTTGCCTCTTCGTAAGCCTCTCTTATAATTCTCTCTTTTTCGTCCAAAGCCTCCTGTTTTAAAATTTGAGCTCTATCTGTCTCCCTTTTTATTATTCTATTTGATTCAACTCTTGCATTTTCTAGTATCTGCTCTGCTTCCATTTGAGCCTGATCAGTCTTTTTTTTAATAATCTCATCTAATTCCTGAATCTCTTTCTCAAGCCTCTCCTTTTCTGCCTTAATCTCTTCAATACTTTTCCCACCTAAAATCTTTAATATATCCTCATCACTCTCTTTTTTTACCTTTCTATTAAAATCCGGAGTATCTATAGAAATTTTTGTAGGAGCAGGTAATATCTCCATGCTCTTAAAAACATTCTTTGCCAAAATTTCCTCCTTGACATCAAACTATTTTTAACTCTTTGAATAATCAAAATATATCTTAAACAACAAGTTCCTCTTCTCCAGCTCTTGCAACAACAATATCCCCACTGTCTTCTAATCTTCTTATAATTGCTACTATCTTCTGTTGAGCCTCTTCTACATCCTTTAATCTTATAGGTCCCATAAAATCCATATCCTCTTTTAATACAGCAGCAGCTCTTTTCGACATATTCTTAAATATCTTATCCTGAACTTCAGAATTAACACCTTTTAATGCCTTGGCAAGCTCAGTAGAATCAACCTCACGCAATACTTTCTGTATATCTTTGTCTCCAAGAAGTACAATATCTTCGAATACAAACATTCTTCTCTTGATCTCTTCTGCAAGATCTGGGTCTTCTTCTTCAAGTGTCTCCAAAATAGTCCTCTCTGTTGATCTATCTACAAGGTTTAATATCTCTACTATAGTATCAATACCACCAGCAGCAGTAAAATCCTCACTCGCAAGAGTTGAAAGTTTTTTCTCAAGAACCCTTTCAACCTCTTTTAAAACATCCGGTGATGTTCTATCCATTGTTGCTATTCTCTTAGCAACATCCGATTGAATCTCATGTGGTAACTGACTCAAAATCATAGAAGCCTTACTCGAATCCAGATAAGCCAGAATAAGTGCTATTGTCTGAGGATGCTCATTTTGAATAAAGTTTAATAGATGAGCAGGATCTGTCTTTTTAATTGTATCAAATGGCCTTGTCTGTAAACTTGAAGTCAATTTGTTTATAATTTCTGTTGCTCGTTGTGAGCCAAGTGCCTTTTCGAGTAACTCCTTTGCATAATCAATACCACCAGAGGTAATAAAGTCTTTTGCCATCATTAATTCTTGAAATTCCATAAGAACCTTGTCTCTATCCTCTGGCTCTACCACATCTATTCTTGCTATTTCAAATGTAAGTTGCTCTATCTCATCATCTCTTAAATGTTTAAAAATCTCAGCAGAGACCTCACTTCCCAGTGTTACAAGAAATATAGCAGCTTTCTGTCTTCCAGAAAGAGTTTTTTTATGAGAAGAACTTTTACTACTAGTAGATTTAAATCTACTGCTACTACTAGTGCTCTCAGTCTCTTTTTTTTCTGTATGTTCTGTCTTTTTATCAGACATAAGCTACCCCTTCAAATAAAAATCTTATTAATAAATTTAATATATTTTTCTAAAAATAACAACATTTTATCAAAAAAATTCAATTTTTTTAAAAAAACAATAATTTTTACTCCTCTGAAAGCCAGGTTCTTATAACCTGAGCAACATCTTCTGGATGTTCTTTTGCCATGTTTACAGCATTTTCCTGCATCTCCAATCTTGCCTTATCTTCAAGCGACATTTCTACTTCTACACCCTCTTCTTCAGCACTCTTCAAGGCCATCTCTCTTGCAAGTTGATGCTGTCTTGCAAGCTCCTCTTCTCTCAATCTCTTTCTTCTCTCTATCTCTTTAGCAATCAATCTATAAATAATTGTCAATATTATCAAAACAATCAAAGAAATTAAGCCAACAAGTAATATAATAGTAGTCTGTTGTTTTCTTCTCCATTTTGCATCTTCCATGGCAAATTGTGCTTTTCTATCTTTTGGATATTCATAAACTTCAACCTTATCGTTTCTTTCAATACTATAACCTATACCCTGCTCCACAAACCCTTTTAATGTCTTTAACTCCTCTTTTGAAACTGGTATATATTTTCTCTTTCTACTTCCATCTGGATTTAAAACTGGCTTACCCTTACTATCATATTCAATCTCCCATGTTCCATCCACAGCAACAGATGCAGTTATCTTTGTTATCTCCCACGGATCTTTTACTATCTCTTTCTTTGACTCACCAGTTACCTCATTAAGGATCTCATCATTCTTTACATATTTTGTCATCTGTTCAAGTGCCCCTTTATACGCTGGTGGCACATTCTCATCAAAACCAGGAGGACCTTCTGGTATCCAGTTTGGCCCTTCGAATGTCTCATTAGTTGTTCTTTTTGAGATTGTTACAGAATACTTTCTTTCACCATCATCATAAGGAGTTGCTGGATCGTCTTCTTTTAATACAACAGGTAAAATTTCAGTTCTATTCTCTTTCATTTTATCAAAATTCATTGAGACATCTACTAAAATAGAAATTCTATCTGGATCTATCATCTTTGTCATTGCATTATAGATCTTTTTAGAATATGTCTCTATCATTTCTGCCCTTACTTTAAGATTCTCTTTTGTCTTTTTTAAATCATTTATCTCCTCTTCATCGGAAAAGTCATTCAACTTTATGCCATAATTATCAGTAATAGTCACATATTCTGGCTCTGCTCTATCTATGGAATTTACAACAAGTTCCTGAATACCCTTAATAGCCTTTTTATTCTCTCTTAAATCAACTCCATATGCAGGGGTTAACATTACAGCAACTCTAACCGGGGATTTTTCACTTAAATATATACTCTCTTCTGGCATTGTAAAAGAGACATCAGCATCATCTATCAATTCAGAAGCCCTTAATAACTCTTCTAATTTACCTTCAAGTGCTGCTCTTAACTGAATATTGTTTTGAAATTTAGATGATGTTATATTCTTTGATTGAATTATATCAAGGAAGGAATATTTTCCTTTAGGCATACTCCCTTCCTGTGCCAAAAGCATGATTGCCTTATTCTTTTCATTTTTATTCTTTACAAGAATTGTCGTTTTATCTTTTGTGGTAAAACCTATCTTTAACTCTTTTAATCGTGTGGTAATTCTGTCAAAATCTGCTTCTGATATTTTTTGAGTAAAAAGAGGAACACCAGCGGTGGAAGAATTAAGAACAATAAGAATTATTATACCCGCAATAGCAGCAAGTAAAACTCCCCCACCAATTAACTTTTGTGTTAAAGTTAATTTTCCCCAGATGTTTTTGATGTTTTCAAAGATTTTTTTTAAAAATTCTGGCATATAAATCCCCCCCAGTTTTTATTTATTATATATATTATCGTAAAAATATATTCTTTCTAAATAAAAAATTGATAAAATAAACAATTAAAAGGGAGGGATAAAAAAACTATCTTAAATTAATAATTTCTTTATAAGATCTAATTACTCTATCAACAATACCTTTTGTAAAAAGAATAGCCATCTCAGCCTCTTCTGCTGCAATCTGAACATCATGAATATCCACACTCTCTGGATTTACAGCCATCTGATTTGTTAACTCTATGGCTTTGTTTTCAAGATCATTTACATTACCAATAGCATCTTTTAAAAGATTGGCAAAACTATCTGTAATTTTGTCACTACTATTTGACTTTGGAGCCTCGCCACCAATGTGTCTTTCATTGGTAACTTTAAGATTGATTAAATCACCTTTTAATTTATCAATAGATAAAATATCCATTTTATCCCTCCCCTTTCTTTATATATATAAATTTTTTTTATTCATTGCAACATTTTTTTTAAAAAATTTAAAAATTTTATCTTCCTATTTCAAGTGCCTTAGCAAACATTGCCTTACTATTCTGAATACTTGAAACATTTGCCTCATAAGCACGGGTAGCACTTATCATATCTACCATCTCTGTAACAATATTTACATTGGGATACTCAACATAACCTTTTTTAGGACCACTTTTTATTGCGTCTGGATGATCTGGATCATAAACCAATCTTGAAGGACTGGTATCCTCTCTTATCTCTACTACCTTTACGCCATTACCCGGTGGTGTCTTGAGCCTTTCTGGTAAAAATGGTGATTTGTAAACTCTTTCGTCATTTCTTGGTCTTAAAATAACATTTGATCTTCTAAAGACCTTACCATCAACTGTTCTTGTAGTATTTACATTAGCAATATTATTACTTATAACATCCATTCTTAATCTCTGGGCTGAAAGCCCTGTCCCAGCAATATCAATAGTTGAAAAAAGCCCCATAACATTCCTCCATTATTTTTTATCGGTTTTATTTTATTTTTTTTAAGAATTTTTTTATATAGAGCAAAAAGTTTTTAACTAATAATTTTTATTTCATATCAAAAATTCCAGTAATAGAGATAATCTATCAAGAAATTCAAAATTTTTATTCTTAAAATAAAAAATACCACAGAAAATATAATTTTCTAATGCTTCCTGTATGTTATTTTTCTTTAGATTATCATTTACCCTCTTAAAACTTCTTACAAAATCCTCAATTTTTTCTATTACTTCACTCTTAAATCTATCAAACCATACCTTTCCTCTTATTTTTAACTTTTTGTTATATCTAACAGCAAATGTGCCCAGTAACCACTGCATTATTTTTGATAGATTTTCTCCTCTTTTGGGTCTTATAATAAAATGACAGTGGGTATAAACAAATACAAAATTTA
>DAONLM010000004.1:0-36211 GCA_035406685.1 Spirochaetota bacterium | reverse complement strand
GCTTTAGTTCAGGTCTGTCCCTGTTGATTGTGCAGGTAATATAATAGCTAGCCCCTTTTTTTAATATTCTATTTCTTCTCATAAAAAATCCTCCTTTTTTTAAAAAAAGTATTTCTATATATTAATCACAAATTTTTTGAGAAAATCCTTTACAATTTTTGAGAAAAAATTTAGTTTTTTTTGAAAAAAATTAAAGTGAGGGACAGACCTATAATTTTTTTTATGATTAAAAGAGGGACAGACTTATAAATTTTTTATAATTAAAATTAAAATAGGGACAGACTTAGCCTTATACTGATGTGAAACTATTTTTCATATAGATGTCAATAACTTACAAATTAAAATTTTGTTAGTATATTTAATTTAATTTTTTGACAAAATTAAAAATTTTAAGTATTTTAGATTGAGAAATTTAGATAATGAGGAGAATATGAAATACATTGGTGCTCATGTTAAAACTGTAGGTGGTGTTCAGGAAGCTCCTGTAAATGCCTATAAAATTGGAGCAAAAGCCTTTGCTCTGTTTGTTAAAAATCAGATGCAATGGAAAGCCCTACCATTTTCAGAAAAAACAATAAAAGATTTTAAAGAGAATCTTGAAAAATATGGCTATTCAGTGAAAAAAATTCTACCTCATGATGGATATCTTATAAATCTTGGTAGCCCGGATAAAGAAAAAAGAGAAAAATCCATTGAATCTTTTCTTGAAGAAGCAAAAAAGTGTGAACAACTCGGCTTAATATACCTTAATTTTCATCCTGGAAGTCATCTTGGTAAAATTTCAGAAGAAGAGTGCATAGAGAATATAATCAATGCTCTTAATTTTGCCATAAAAGAGACAGAATTTATTACATTTGTGGTTGAGAATACTGCTGGTCAGGGCTCAAATGTGGGATATAAATTTGAACATATAAGAGATATAATTAATGGCATAATTGATAAAAATAGAATAGGAGTCTGTCTTGATACATGTCATACTTATGCTTCTGGTTATGATATCACCACAAAGTATAAATATGAAGAGACAATTAATCTTTTTGATAAAATTGTTGGATTAAACTATTTAAAGGCTTTTCATATAAATGATTCAAAGAAAGGTCTGGGCTCAAGAGTAGACAGACATGAAAATCTTGGTAAAGGAATAATGGGTATGGAGCCTTTTAAATTTATTATGAATGATAAAAGATTTGAAGAGATGCTTTTTATCTTAGAAACAATAGATGATACTTTATGGGAAGAGGAAATTAAATTACTGTACAGTCTTATAGATTAATACTCTCTATACTTTTTAATAATATCACTTGTAGTTGTAAAAGTATAACCAGATCTTATCAATTCTGCAACTAATATTTCAAAATCATTAAAAAGCCAATCTTCTCTTATTATAAAATTTTTGCCGGTATTTATTTTTATTACCATTCCCGGTTTTATGTTATTAAGTATTCTCTCTATAAGAGCACTACTATTCATATAATACTCTTCTCTAAGTTCTCTATTTGTCAATCCAACCCAATCAAGAGAATCAAGATTATAAGAAATATATGTATAACCACTCTCTTTAGCGTATGTTACTATTGTCTCATTAAAAGAAAACATTGGTGCATGCCAGTATGGTGAAAAATTTTTATTTGTTATCTCAAAAAATCTCTCTTCATTTATTGATAATCCCTGACGGATAAATGTCCTATCAATCATAAAATTATTATTTGTTAAATCAACATAATATTGAAACATATTTGCTACTTCAACATCAAATTCTGAAATTATTTTTGTAAGGGTTTTATTTATACTTATAAACTCCCCATTTATAAAAAATGAACCTGTTATTTTAAAATCATTAATAGCAGTCAAAATAGGAAATATTCCTTCCCCAGTCTTTATACAATCAAAGAGAAATGCTATTTCATACTTCTCTTTATTTGGAGAATAAAAATATGAATAGTCTAAGGTTATCTCTGGCTGATACAATTTATATCTTAAAATCGGAAGTCCAGTAACCTCAAACTGCTTCCCGGAGAATAATTCTTTAATATAGACTCCTTCTTTATAAAATCCTTTATTTATCTCTCGTGAAAGTAATCTATAATACTTATTAGAATTTTCCTTTTTTAATTCAAAAGAAGAAGCATAACTCTTAATTAAATTTCTTTTTTCTCTATCAATAGTAAAATTGTTATTATTTAAGATTACACCTATCTCATTATTTATAAAACCAGCATCATTAATCGAACTTGCAAACAATGGCTTAAAAATTTTAATATCTCCCTTTATTAAATATGTAATATATCTTCCGCCAACTATCCATTGATTATCAGAAATATTTATTGATTCAATAACTGGTTCATCTTCAAAAGACCATTCATTTTTTAAACTATTAAAGTTAAAATAATAACAACCTTTTGATGTATTGACTAAAAATCCAGTCTCAGATCTATTTATCGAAATTCCATAAATTGTAAGATTCTCAAGTTCATTTGGATAAAAATTAATTATCTGAAAGTTATTATTATTATCTTTTTTTATTAAGAATATACTCTTATTTAAAGTACCATTTAAAAGAACATTTAAAGATATTACCCCCTCTCCATTACTAAAAATAAATGCTTTATCAAATCTTATATTATCATTTAATTGAATATAAGGATTATTCTTTATATCATCCAATAATGAATAGTAATAAATGGAGTTGCCATCCTTTACAATGAGAAATTTTTTTGCCTTATCATTATAAACAATTGAATCAAATGCCGGTTCTATCGTAAATGGGATTTTTCCAAAAATTTCACCCTGTCTTAAATAATTTTTGTATATAGATCTTGAAAAAAATTGAGACGGGTTAGCCTTATAAAGGATATTATTCTCGATCCATAACAGATAATTTTCTTCTGTCCAGTAACAATTTTTTAAAGAAACATCAGCAATCCATCTCCATTCTTCAGAGAGACTCTTATTTTTAAAAAAATCCAGTAAGGAAAAATAATAGATCTTATTATTTTTTTGATAAATAAAATAATTTGAATTAATTGACCATAATCCAGTTTCATATCCTGGCATTATTTCTACATCTTTTACTATTTCATAAGATTTATTATTAACTAAATCATAAAGATAGATCGATGCCTTTGTAGGTGAAGTCAAAACCTTCCCAATTGCATATTTATAATCATAAGAAAAAGAGACTCGTGCCGGTTTTAATATTAAAAATTCACTCTTATTTGTAAAAGAGGGATAAATAGAGACATCATTCATTTTCTCATTTAAAATATCATAACAATATAACCCAATTCTATTCTGAATATATATCTTCTTCTCTTTTTCGTTATAAAATAAATTTTCTGGATAAAATGAGATTGCTTTAAAATTTGTCTGATTATTCTTAAAATTTCCGCTAAAAAGAGTCTTTATCTCTTCCCTATTGCCTATTTTTTCAATAGAATTAAAAATAAAATCATTATTTTCATTAATAGATAAAGGAGTAAATTTTAATTCAGAAAAAATAAAGAATATAATAAAAAAATTAAAAAATAGAGTAAAAATTTTCTTCATTAATTACTTAATCGGAGAATATAATCAATAAATTAAATTACTTGATATTCTATCAATAAATTCAAAAGCGTTTACTACCTCTTTTGCTGGTGGCTCACAAAGTGTTGCAAGATCTCCAGTCATTATGCCACTCTCTATTGTATGAATAACGCTTTTTTCAAGTCTATTGCTGAATTCTATTAACTCTCTATTATTGTCTATCTCTCCTCTTTTTCTCAATGCTCCACTCCATGCAAATATTAATGCTGTGGAATTTGTAGATGTCTTTTCACCCTTTAAATATTTATAATAGTGTCTCTGGACTGTTCCATGAGCCGCCTCATATTCAAAATAGCCGTTTGGTGAAACAAGAACAGAGGTCATCATTGCAAGACTACCAAAGGCACTCGCAACCATATCACTCATAACATCACCATCATAATTTTTTAATGCCCAGAGAATTCCTCCTTCTGACTTTATAATCTTTGCAACAGCATCATCTATTAAAGAATAGTTATATTTAAGATTATTGCTCTCAAATTTTTCTTTATATTCTTCCTCATATATTTTTTGAAATATATTTTTAAAATTCTGATCATAAATTTTTAGAATAGTATCTTTTGCAGAAAACCATAAGTCAACTTTCTCATCCAAAGCATATTCAAAACATGCACGAGCAAAACTCTCTATCGAAGATATTGTATTGTGAATACCAAGGATTATTGATTTTTCATCTGTTTCTATAATTGTCTCTTTTTTAATATTACCATTCTTATCAGTCACAGTTATTTCCAGTTTACCACCGTTCTCTGAAAAAATTTCTGCTGGCTTGTAGATATCCCCATAGGCATGACGACCAATTATTATTGGCTTTTTCCATGATATCACAGATGGCTTTATATTCTTCACAATGATTGGTTTTCTGAAAACAGTTCCATCAAGTATTGCTCTAATTGTCCCATTTGGACTCTTCCACGCTTTTTTTAAAGAATATTCTTTAACCCTATCATCATTTGGAGTAATTGTGGCATTTTTAACACCTACTCTATGCCTCTTAATCGCATTTGCAGCCTCTATTGTGACTCTATCTTCTGTTTGATCTCTATTTTTTATACCAAGATCATAATATTCTGTATTTAAATCTATAAATGGTAGAATTAATTTTTCCTTAATAATCTGCCATAAAACCCGTGTCATCTCATCTCCATCTATCTCGACAATCGGGTTATTCATTTTTATTTTGCTCATAGTAACTCCCATTAGATTTTTTTTAACTTATATCACTAATTATTTTTTTTGTCAAAAATTTAGCAGAAGCCATTTTACTCTGGGTGTGATTTTATTTTTAGACAAAAATTTTTTAATTTTTTTTTAAAAGTTGTAAAGGATTTTCTAAGGAATTTTGTGATTAATATATAGAAATATTTTTAATATAGGGAGGTTTTTTATGAATAAAGAAATTTTAAATTGTAAAAATAATGATTACCATGAACTACATTTTGTAACAACTATGGCAATTAAGGAGAAACTTGCAAAGATTGCTAAAAATGAGAATATCTCTCTTTCTAAACTTATCTGCTATGTATTACAAAAATTTTATGACAGGATCAAAAAAAGATACTGTTTTGGACCTGAGGATGAGAATGTTTATGAAAGAATAAATGCAGATGCCTCTATACATTTTTATTTACCTAAGGAGGATTATAGATTTTTAAAAAAGATCCATGCTGACTTGAATTTTTTCAGTATGGCAAAATTGTTAAGAAGCATACTTAAAATTTTTATTGAAGAGTATGAGAGAATGGGGATGCTCGGGTTTGAAAAGAAATGTAGTCTTGTGACATTGAGATTATGGTTGAAACTGACAAAGATAAAGAGGTGGTGGAAGAGCAGAGAATTGTCCCACTTTAAAGGGAATTTCACGCCCTTCTACAAAGCAATCTACAATGATTCTTATCAAGTAATAGGCTTTGAAACTTATTATTGATAAAATTTATTAAACATTTTATAAAAAAATAAATAATATTATTATAATACTTTTCTCAAACAAAATTAACCTTAGGATAACTCTATCATTTTACCTGCTTAAAAATAAAATCCCACACTTTATTCCACAATTTTATAAATAAACTTGATAAAATTTAATATTTTTGTTATTTTTAGGCAATATTTTTAAAGGATAAAAAAATATGTTAATTGACTTTAAAAAACATGGTGGGATTATACCTGTTATTACTCAGGATGCTAATACTGGCAAGGTTTTAATGCTTGCTTATGTGAATAAAGAGGCTTTTGAATATACTCTAAAAACCAAAAAAGCAACTTATTGGTCAAGATCAAGAAATAAGATATGGTGTAAAGGAGAAGAGTCTGGAAATTATCAGGAAGTGGTTGATATTCTAATCGATTGTGATATGGATACAATAATATATAAAGTAATTCAGAAAGGATTGGGTGCTGCCTGTCATACAGGATATGAAAGTTGTTTTTACAGACATCTGGTAAATGGTGAATGGGTTTATAATAACGAACCTAAAAAATTCGATCCAGAAGAGGTTTATAAAAAATAAAATAATTATAAAGATTCAAAATCCTCTTCTGTAAGAGAGTCATTTATTGCTTTTTCTATAATTAATTTTTTATGTAGTTTACTATTTTTTTCTGAAACAATATCAACGATAAGTTCCTTTATTTTTTTAATATCTTCCTCGTTATTTAAGTCAAAAGTATTTTTTAATTCATCAAAAATTTCAATGACCAGTTTATATAAAGAGTCATTTAATTTATAATTTTCTTCTTTTTTCTCTTTATTTTCATTTTTACTCTCATTTTTGATATTATTTTCTTGTTTATTATTAAAAGATTGAATTTTAATATCTTCTATTTCAAGATTTACTATCTCATCTGGATTATAGACTTCATTACAATCATTTAGAGGGTTTATATTCTCATTATCAACATTTTCCTTTAAAATATTTTTTCTTTCAATTAGTAGTTTTAATATTCGTTCTTTTTTATCATCAAGATCAAAAAAAGTAGATAGAGATAGTAAAGAATTAAATATTTTTTGTATAATATTCTGTATAAATGGATCTATATTTTCAAATATCAAATCTATTGTATCTTGATTATCACTCTCTTTGAATATATATTTTGATAATTCTAAAATATTATCAAAGTTGGCTGATATTTTAGTAGAATATTTTTTATAGGAGAAATTCAAAAAAATATCAAATTCTTCACATATAAATTTAAAATATGCCTCCTCGTCATCCTCTTTTTTTTCGTTGATTTTTACTATTATATCTCTTAATAGTTGATCGCTCTCTGAAAAGATAATTGTATCATAATAGCAGAGTTCTAATAATGAAGTAAATGTTGACTTTTTATTAATTTTTAACTCTTCAAGTGATAGTATTATTTTTTCTCTTATTGTTGAAAAGCATAGATCTCTTAATTTATTAGAATAAAATATAAATTTTTCTTTTATTTCTTCTCTTATATCACTATTTTCTGAAAAAAAAGGATATATTAGAAAATAGAATAATTTATTCAATACCTCTTTAAAATCACTATCTATTGATATTTTTTCAATATTAAAAATATTATTAAGATAAATTGTCTCAAAATAATTAATATTTTTTATAATTTTAAAATCAAGTTCACATATTATTTCAAGAATAGTCTCTATTTTTTCTTCTTTTGCTATTCCATTTAATATTTTAGAAATATAAAACAGCCCCATATTATGAGTTGATATAATCTGGAATAGATGTTTTAATAGTTCTTTATCATATAGGTTAACTATTTCATAAATAAATTTATTTATTGTAACATCTGGTGATGACTTTTCTTTTTTTTCTATTTTACTTAAAAAAACCTGATATTCATTTAATAATTCATTTTTAAATTCTTGATCTGAAATAAATTTTTTTAGAGTTAATAAATTGTCTTCATTAAAATTAAAAGATATTATATCATTTAATAATGAATTTTTAATATTTATATCTATTTTTGATTTTTTATTATTAAAATATCTTTTTAAGATCTCAAAAATCTTTAAGTTTGACATTGTTACCGACTTTTGCCTAATTAGATTATAGAGCCTTTTATTATTTTTTATATTATCCCACCAGAAATAAGGTGGGACAATATAAACTATTTCTTTAGAATTTTCGCTATTGCCTTTTCTGCCTCATCCTGTAAAGGTTTACCAAATTCAGCACCAGTCTTTATTGTTTCTAATTCTGGCAATGGAATCTTACTATTCATATCTCCAAGTGCTCTTACTATTACTCTTATAAAATCAACTGCATATTCTTTTTCAAAAGTAATTTTTCCACCTTCTTTTAGTATTTTGATATATAAAGCAAGTCTATTAGTTAAAATTCTTACAACCTCTTCATTTCCTATTTTTCTTAATGCTTCAATCGTGGCTTGATCTGATTTCTCATCCTTATCATAACTCCACTTTAATTTGATAAGTTCAAGAGATGTTGGATCCCCTGCTTTTAATTCTCCTAAAATTGTTACTGCTAAATTTTTTATTCTTAATATAATATCTTTTTTAACAAGGTCCTTTGCTGATAAATCATTTAGCATTCTATTTAAAGCAGTATGACAATTTTTTATTTTCTTCTCATCTGGTGATTTTGATTTAAATGAATAATTAAGAATATCATAAACAAGTTCAAGATCTTCATTTGTCTTAATAATGTCATCACAAATTGTTGCAGCATCATTCTTTTCTGCAATTTTATCTCTTACTCTTGTTGCTATATCTCGTATTCTTTCATTATAAGCATTTACAGCATAAAAAACTTCTAAGAAAGAAGTTGGATCTAAAAAAAATTCAAGGCCAGTAAGGCAACCTTCTATCATTATAAATATATCTTTTACTTTTACATCCCCTAATCTTTGTTTATTATTGTAGTATTTTAACTGCTCATTCAAGAATGGTAATAATTCTCTATTTTGAGATTCACCTATAAGAAACAATATATGTCCTCTATAATCTGATCTTGATACCTTTTGAAAAATATCTCTGAAATATGGGGCTGCCTCTTTCATTTTGAGTTTTGAAGCAGTTAATATTGAATAATATGCCCATTCATCAAAAGTTCTTTTTTCAAGCATATCGTTTTGTAAAAAGTAATTGGCAACATCCACAAGAATGTCTGTTATAAAAGATTTATATTCCTCTGTTGCTACTTTATAAATATCCTTTATTCTTTCACTCTTTTCTCTTATATTCTTAGCCTGATTATAAAGAATTCTTTGAGTTTGAAGATTGGCTATAGGTTCATACTGAGCATAGATAAAATTAATGCCTCCTATTATTAAAAAAATAGAACATATTTTTTTTAACATTTAGTTCTCCTTATGTTAAATTATAAAAGATTCATTTTTTAATAATAAAACTTATTAAACTTTCTGTCAATATAATTAATGCAATAATTTAATATTTTTTATATTTTTTATAATAAAAGGTATAAAAATATAAAAAATACAAAAAAGTATAGGTATAGAAAAATAAGAGATAAATACTGGTATCTTTATCATTGTTACTGGTGGTATAAGATCAAGTATTTCTACAAGTTTTAAATATATTCCACATAATATATTTATTATGAAAGAAATAAATTTAATTTTTAAAGTAAACATACTAAAAACAAGAAAGAATAGAGATATAAAAAGAATTTCAAATAAAGGGACCATTATGATTGAACTTATTAGTGAGAAAAAGGCTATTTTTCTGAATAATGACCATTGTAATAATAAAATAGATAAAAATGCCGAAACTGTAACTGAAATTATTGATTTTAGTTTATCTGGCAAAAAAATAGGTAATTTTTCTTCTATTGATTTAGAAAAAAGTAGAATTCCAAGAGTCGCTAAAAATGAGAGTTGAAATCCAATATCAAAGATTGAGTATGGATTTAAAAACATTAGTAGAATACAGCTAAAACTAAGAATAGTGATACCTGATGTCTTATTGCCAGCTATAAAAAATAGAGCCATAATGCAATACATTATGAATGCTCTTTGACTCGATGCTTGAGGTATAAGAAGAAGTATATATATAAATAAGAAGATTATACTAAATATATAAGACTTTGATTTTGATAGAAAGAAATTAAATAGAGAAAAAAATATCGAGCCTATGAATCCAATGTGTAATCCACTTATTGCTATAAGATGTAAGAGTCCAGTATCTCTAAAATCATTTAAGGTCTCTTCATCCATCTCATTTCTTAATCCTAAAAATATAGATAGAATAAAAGATGAAGATTTGTAATTTAGATTGATAGTTATACCATCAATTATGTATTCTCTTAGATTATACACTGTATTTTTAATTAACTCAGTCCACCAGTCTGCCTTGATATTTTTTATAACTCTAAAATCATTCTCTTTGATATAACATATTCCATATACATTTTGATAGTATAAAAATCTTCTATAATAAAAATCAAATATTTTTTCTTGAGCAAAAGAGATTTTTTTCTCTATGGCAAGAAGATCGCCATATTTTACTATTTTTCTATCTTCTGTCTTTATCTTAACAAGAATATTAAAATTTTTTACTTTTAAATAGTCTATGACTTCACTATTTTTTATACCAATTACTTTGAATTTAAAAGAAAGTTTGCCATTTTTATAAATAGGATAACTATTAATATAGCCTATAAATTTTTCACTTATAATTATACTCGAATTTGCCTCATTATAAAATTTTTCTATAGAATTTAATCTTATCATAAATAAAGAAAGAATTATAATAGCAAATGGTATTAAGAGTAGTAAGAAATACCTTTTTAAAAAGAATATTAAAAAGATAGCACTAAAAATTGAAATTATAAATATAACTAAAAAGTGTAACAATGTAAAAAATTCTTTACATACAACAAAAATAATTAGCATCAATGCTGTGAATAATGGAAAAGATATAACTTCCAATAACTTTTTCATATTTCACCCCTTTTTTTTAAAATATTTTCTATATATTAATCACAAAATTTTTGAGAAAATCCTTTACAAAAAAAGAAAAAAAAATGATTTTTTTACAAAAAAATCAAATATTTTCCTCTTATAAAATAAAATAATAACTTGACAATTTTATTTAATATAGTATTTTATAGAACTAGATTTTTATATTCGAGGTAACTAATTTGATTAAGATAAAGGCTTTTAAGGCAATAAAACCTGCTAAAAATATAGCAGAAATGTTGATATCACCACCGTATGATATTTTGACTCTTAATGATTGTAAGAATCTTGTTAAAAATAATCCTTATTCTCTTATTCATATTACCAGATCTGAGGTTGATTTAGCACCTAATATTAATCCATATTCAGAGGAGGTTTATTTAAAGGCAAAAGAGAATCTTGATAATTTTATTAAGAATGGTTATCTTACTCCTGATAATAAGGAAAAGATCTACGTTTATCGAGAGATAAAAGGGAGTCAGAGGCAGATAGGTTTTGTTGTATGTAACTATGTTTATGATTATGTGAATGGTTTTATAAAAAAACATGAAAATACAAGAAAGGATAAAGAGGAAGACAGAATAAATCATTTAAAATATACAAAGTGTCAAGTAGAGCCGGTCTTTCTCATATACAGAAAAAATCATATTCTTAATGAGATACTTGAGATGACAGAACTTACAGAGCCATATATTTCTGTTAAGAGTAAGGATGGGGTTGAGCATACTCTATGGGATATAGAGAATAGTCATGTTATTAATAAAATAATCAAGGAATTTCAAGGAATTGATTATTTATATATTGCGGATGGTCATCACAGAATAGCATCGAGTGTAAATTATGCTTTAAGAATGGATGAGAATAACAGCCAAAAAGAATTTAGAGAGTATCAATATTTTATGTCAGTTATATTTCCAGAAGAGCAGCTTACTATTTTGCCTTACAATAGAGCAGTTGTTGATATTGATGGACTTTCAAAAGATAACTTTATCAAACTTGTATCACAAAATTTTACTGTTAGCAGTGCAAAGCCAAATGATGGAGAATATGGTTTTAAACCTAAAGAGAAGGGTGAAATTGGTATGTATGTTGGGGGTGAATGGTTTTTGCTAAGAATAAAGGATAACCTATTTGTAAAGGACGATTCTATAAAGTCTCTTGATGTCTCTATTTTACAGGACTATTTACTCGAGCCAATTTTAAATATAAAAGATCCAAGAACCGACAAAAGGATAGAATTTATTGGTGGTGTTAAAGGGACAGAATATTTAAAAGAGATCGTTGATTCTGGTAGATTTAAAGTTAGTTTCAGTATGTATCCAACGAGTATGGAGGAGTTATTAAGAGTATCTGATTGTAATTTACTTATGCCACCAAAGTCAACATGGTTTGAACCAAAATTGATTTCTGGCCTATTTTTACATTTAATAGATTAGAGTTCATAATTAGAGCATGGATTTTTAGGAAAGAATTATGGAAAAGATAATCAAAGAAAAGATTAATAATATTTCTTTGTTATATAAAATTATACTCTATTTTTCTGCTGGTATATTTTGGGCATTAGCAAATATTGTATATTCTTTTAGTTTTTTGACATGGTTTGCCTTTGTCCCTTTTCTATTTTTAGTAAAATATGAAAATTTTAAATTGAGTCTTTTATTGTCCTGGATTTTTGGTTTTTCTGCATATATATTTAGTTTCTGGTGGTTACCTATTCCAATTATTACATCATTATCAAACTGGTTTTTACCAAAATATTTAACATTTCTTTCTTATATAATAGGATGGCTTATCAATATTATTGTTTGTTCCTTTCATGGATTGATATATGTTTTAATAGTTTTAATAACAAAGGTGATATCAAGCAAGAAAGGATATCTTTTTTATCTTACATTGCCATTTGTAGCAACAGTTATTGATTATTTTTTCCCAAAATTATGGGTTGATCAGATAGGATATTCTCAATATCTATTTTTTCATTTTTCTCAGGCTGCTGATCTTTTTGGAGTTGCCTTCTTAACATTTATCATTTTTTTATGCAATTCCGCAACAATCATATTGATAGAATCAGTCTTATTTAAGAAAGATATACATTTTGCTGGATTTTTATTTTTACTTGTTATTTTTTCTATAGTTATGCTTAGCATTTATGGACATTTTAGATATAATGAAATAGTAACAATTTCAGCCCAATCTAAAAAGGCTAAAATAGGAGTAGTACAGGGTAATTTTTCTGGATTTGATAAAAGAGATAGTAAAAAAATAGATAGTATGATTGAGACATATAATGAATTATCAAAAAGCATTCTGAAAGAGTTTCCAGATCTAATTGTCTGGCCAGAATCTGCTATACCAATTTTAATAGATTCATCAATAACAACTCTTGATTTTGTGAAAAAGTTTAATTCTGTTCCTCTTCTTTTTGGTTGTCATACATCAAGACTGAATGACAAAAAATTTAAAGAGGATTTTTTTAATTCTCTTGTGCTTGTGGATTCTGAGAATAAAAAAATTTCTGAATATCATAAAAGAAAATTGTTGCCATTTGTAGAGGAGTTTCCTATTAGAGAACTTGATTTTATAATGGGATGGTATGGAATAAGTCAATTTAGTAGAGGCGATGAATCAGTAATAATGAAAATAAAAGATATTAAGTTTTCACCAAATATATGTTATGAGGCAGTAATCCCAGATTTAATTAGAGAATCTTTGAAGAAAGATGATATCTCTGCTAATTTAATAATAAATTGCACCAATGATTCATGGTTTGGCAACAGTGTTGAACCAAAGTTACATTTGCATATAGCCGGATTCAGAGCAATAGAAAATAGAAAGACATTTATTAGATCCACATGTACCGGAATTTCTGCGATATTTTTACCAACAGGTGAAATACTATACAAATCTGATATTTTTAAAAAAGATGCTTTTGTATATGAGGTTCCTTTAATTGAGATAGATACTCTTTATTCAAAAGGTGGATATCTGTTTGTATATCTTATCAATATTATTACTTTTATTGTTTTAGCCATTGCAATAATTAGAAAGATACTATTTGAAAAAAAGAAGAAAGATTTGATAAGAAATACTCATCACAAAAGACTCTTATATAAAGTATGGATTGAATGATTTTTTTATTAGTGGTTTATAGATGAATAAGAATAAAACAGGAAAATTAGGCGAAAAAATAGCAAAGAATTATTTAGAAAAAAATGGCATAAAGATAATCGAGGAAAATTATTTTACTAAATTTGGAGAAATAGATTTAATAGGAATTGAAAATAAGACGATAATTTTTATAGAAGTCAAGCTCCGATTTAGCAATAGCTTTGGTGCGCCTTACGAAGCTGTTGATCTAAAAAAATGGGAGAAACTTCAAAATGCAGCCTCTTTATATTTAACCGAACATAATATTAATGATATGGAGTGTCGTTTTGATGTGATAAGTTTATTATATTTAAATGATACAAAAAAATTTAATATTGAGTGGTTAAAAAATCAAAGTTTTTATTGATTAATTTTGAATTTGAGGGTATTATATATATGGTAAAGAAAGCTAGACCTAGAAATCCTAAAAGGATTAGAGAACTTAAAATTAAAATAAATGAAGAGCAATATCTTGAAAAAGCTATATCAAGAATTGCAATTTTACTTTCAGAGGAGATTCTTGGACTGTGAAAAAACATCATAAAAATTTTAACAACCGTAATAAAAAAGATTTAAAGAATAAAGATAAAAATCAGAAGAATAACAGAGAGATAAAGGCTGTGGTAACCACTGTCAATAAAAATATTTCAGAAGAAAAATCCAAAATAGATAGTAGTCAAAATAAAGGTATAAAGATTAATTTTTTAAATAAAAATAAAACAGATAATAAAAATGAACAGAAAGAGCAAAAAAGGGAAAAGGTAATCATTGATTCTAAAAATTTAAAAAGCAATCAAAATAAAAAGATTATTGTAAAAAGAAATAGAAGCATAATTCCATATAAGATTAATATTTTTTCTTCTGAGTTCTGTTCTATTTGTAATAAGAAAATAGAAAACATGTCAACCTCTATTTTTCAAAAGGATAGTGGCAAATATTTTCATTTTGATTGCGTTACTTCTGAAATAAGAAAGAGAGTGATATTAAAACCGAATCAGAGGTTATCATATATTGGCAGTGGGACATTTGCAGTGATTGAGGATGAAAAGATTGATGGGAAACAGAAATTTGTAATAAAAGAAAGAATAAACTACGCTAAATAGTCGTTTTACTCCATGAATAAATTTTTAATAGAGACTTACGGTTGTCAGATGAATAAAGCAGACTCGAATGGGGTTATTCAAAACCTTGTAGAGAATGGCTTTATTCAGGTTTATGATGATAGAGATGCTGATATTGTAATATTAAATACCTGCTCTGTTAGAAAGAGTGCCGAGGATCGAATCTGGGGTAGACTGGGATATTTTAAGAATCTTAAATCAAAAAAAGATCTTCTCCTTATCATCATGGGATGTATGTCTCAAAGATTGGGGGAAGATCTTTTACTCTCTAATTATGGCATTGATCTGGTAATTGGTAACTTTTTTAAAGACAGAATAGAAGAAATAATCAGTAATTACAAAAAAACAGGTCAACGATTATTCATTGAAGAAAAAGATATAAATTTTTTTAATTCTTATCCGGAAAAAGATAATCCTAAAAAGGCTTTTGTTACAATAAGCCATGGATGTAACAATTTTTGTTCTTATTGCATTGTCCCATATCTTAGAGGAAGAGAGAAATCAAGAAGTTCAAAAGAGATAATTGATGATATAAATAATTTATGTAAACAGGGTGTTATTCAGGTTACACTTCTTGGCCAGAATGTTAATTCTTATGGACTCGATAACAATGATATTAACTTCCCTAAATTGTTGAAATTGATATGCAAGGAGACGGATATTAAATGGATTAAATATTTATCCAGTCATCCAAAAGATTTTACAGATGAACTTATAGAGGTTATATATTCAGAAGATAAGGTATGCAACTATCTTCATCTTGCAGTCCAATCAGGATCAAATAAGATTTTAAAGAGAATGAATAGACATTATACGGTTGAAGAGTATATAAATAAAGTAAGTAAACTAAAGAGTTTAATTCCAAAATTAAATCTTACCACTGATATTATTGTTGGTTTTTCTGGAGAAACTGAGAGTGATTTTTTGGATACAGTTAATCTTATTAAAACAGTAGAATTTGATGATGCATATATGTATAAATATAATATTAGAGAATCGACTTTAGCAGCAAAGAATTTTAATGATGATGTTCCAGAAGAGGTAAAACTCGAAAGACTTCAAAAGATTATCGAACTTCAAAACAGTATTAAGCATAAAAAAAAGTTAACTAGAATAGGAGATATATTTGAGGTAATACCAGAGAGATATAGCAAAAAAAATGAAAATGAAATTTTAGGGTTAACAAAAGAGGATCTTGTTATACTCTTTGAAGGGACACAGGAAGACTTTAATAAGATCCTTAAAGTAAAAGCCACAAAAGTAATTGGTGGCTCTCTTTTTGGAGTTATTGAAAATTAAACTTTTAATTTTGGAGAGTAGTAAGATTCTCCTCAATCTTTCTTAAAGTCGACTCAAATTCTTTTAATTTTTCTTTCTCTTTTTCTATTACATCTTTTGGAGCCTTTTCTAAAAATGATTTATTATTCAGTTTTGCATAAGTTTTATCATAATCTATTTTTATTTTATTATATTCTTTTGTCAGCCTCTCAATCTCCTTTTTCTTATCAATAAGCCCTTCGAGTGGAATATATACCTCGCACTCCTCATTTGCTCCAACACTGGCTCCCTCTGGCCTATTTTGATTAGCACCATATTGTAAGTGCTCACCTTTTATAAGAAAGAGTATTTCCTTTTCATAATTTTTACAGAAATACTCTATATCTTTATCAGAACTCTTTATAATAGCACTTATCTTTTTATCAGTTGGAATATTGTTTTCTGCTCTTATCTTTCGTATGAGTGTAATCATATTTATAAATTTTAATGCCGATTTATACTCTTTATTATACACTAATTTAGAATTGTATTCTGGATATTCTTCTATTGAAATTGATAAAGAGTGGTCTGGTAGTTTATGATATATCTCTTCTGTTATAAAAGGCATTATTGGATGAATTAATTTTAAAAATTCTTTTAGAATATAGATAAGTAATGATAATTTATCCTGTTTTATATCCTCATTTTGAGAGAATATTTTTGATTTTGATAGTTCTACATACCAGTCACAAAAATCGTCCCAGAAAAAATGATTTAGAGTTAAGGCAATATCATTGAATCTTGCTTTATCAAAATAGTTATTTACATTTTTTATTACTCTCTGTAATGAAGTTAGAATCCATTTATCAAAGATATCCAGATTAATATCTTTAATTTTTCTAATCTTAAAGTTATCTGGAATATTCATCAAAATAAAACGGGATGCATTCCAGATTTTATTTGCGAATTTACTTCCTATTTCAAAAGAGTCTATTTCATTACTATTTTTTTCTTTTGGAAAACCCAACTTTAAATTTTGATTTGGGCTAACAATAGCAACCATTGTATATCTTAATGCGTCTGCCCCATGTCTATCGATAACTTCAAAAGGATCAATTCCATTACCAAGGGATTTTGACATTTTTCTACCATGAATATCCATTACCATTCCAGTAAAAAAGACATTCTCAAATGGTATATCTTTCATAAAATATAAGCCAGCCATTATCATTCTTGCAACCCAGAAGAAAATAATATCAGGTCCTGTAACAAGTGTTGTTGTCGGATAAAATTTTTTTAACTCTTCTGTCTCATCTGGCCAACCCAAGGTAGAGAATGGCCATAGCCATGACGAAAACCAGGTATCAAGAACATCCTCATCCTGTCTGAACTCTTTTGAGCCACATTTTGGACAGATATCTGGTGTATTATACTCTGCAGTAAAATAGTCACATTTTTGACAATAATATACTGGAATTCTATGCCCCCACCATAATTGTCTTGATATACACCAATCTTTTATATTATTTAACCAGTTAAAATAGACCTTTTCCCATCTTTTTGGTATGAACTTTATTCTACCATTTTTTACAACCTCAATAGCCTCTTTTGCAAGTGGTTGCATCTTAACAAACCATTGATCAGAATATCTTGGCTCAATTGTTGTCTTACATCGATAACACTCACCAACAGCATGTTTATGATTTTCTATTTTTAAGAGTAAACCAGATTTTTCAAGATCTTCTACAACCATTTTTCTACATTCATATCTATCCAGTCCTCTGTACTTTTCTGGTACATTTTCATTCATAATGGCATTATCAGTCATTATGTTTATAAAAGGTAGATGATGCCTTTTAGCCATTTCAAAGTCTGCTGGATCATGGGCAGGTGTTACTTTAACGGCTCCGGTCCCAAAATCTGGATCAACATATGAATCAAAAATAGCCTTTATCTCTCTTCCAACAAGAGGAAGAATAAAACTTTTCCCCCTGAACTTCTCATATCTCGGATCTTTATCATTAAAGGCTACTGCTGTATCACCAAGCATTGTTTCTGGCCTTGTCGTCGCAACAACTACAAAATCATCGCTATCTTTAACTGGATATTTTATATACCAGAGTTTACCCTGTTTTTCAGAATGATTTACCTCATCATCGGCAAGAGCAGTTGTGCATCTTGGACACCAGTTTACTATATATTTTGATCTATATATTAAATTATTCTTAAAAAGTTCTATGAATACTTTTTTTACAGCAAGACTTCTTTTTTCATCAAAGGTAAAGGCATTATAATTCCAATCGCAACTACATCCCATTTTTTTTAGTTGTTCGATAATTGATTTTTGATGTCTTAAAGCAGTCTTCCATACTCTATTTACAAAATCTTCTCTGGTAAAATCAGTTCTCTTTTTCCCCTCTTTTGCAAGTTCTTTTTCAACTACATTCTGAGTTGCAATTCCAGCATGATCTGTACCTGGAACCCATAAGGTTTCATAGCCACACATTCTTTTATATCTAATGAGTATATCCTGAATGGTATTGTTAAGCCCATGTCCCATATGTAATACACTTGTTACATTTGGCGGTGGAATTACAATTGTATAAGTTTTACTTTTCTTACCTTTTTTTGGTGTAAAAAGATTATTTTTAAGCCAGAAATCATACAATCTATCTTCAAATTCTTTTAGATTATAATTTTTGCTTAATTCTATTGCCATAAAAAAGTCCTCAATTTCAACTATTTTTTGGAAAATATTTTATACTAAAAATTTATTAAATTGTCAAAATTATTTAATCTTAAATTTTGGGATGTGGACGATTTTATTTTTAGACAACTTTTTTAAATTTTTTTCTAAAAGTTGTAAAGGATTTTCTCAAAAATTTTGTGATTAATATATAGAAATATTTTTTATGGAGGGTTTTTATGAATACAAAATTAAATTACAAAAAAGATCATGAGCTACATTTTGTAGCGACTTTAGAGATGAAGAAAAAACTTGCAAAGATTGCTAAAAAGGAGAATATATCTCTTTCTAAACTTATCTGTTATGTATTACAAAAATTCTCTGATAGGATCAAAAAAAGATATTGTTTTGGTTCTGAGGATGAGAATGTTTACGAAAGAGTAAATGCAGATGCTTCTATACATTTTTATTTACCAAAGGAAGATTATAGGTTTTTAAAGAAAATCCATGCTGACTTAAACTTTTTCAGCATGGCAAAATTATTGAGAAGCATCCTTGAAATTTTCATTGAAGAGTATGAGAAAATGGGGATGCTTGGGTTTGAAAAGAAATGCAGTCTTGTGACATTGAGATTATGGCTGAAATTAACAGAGATAAAGAGGTGGAGAAAGTGCAGAGAATTGTCCCACTTTAAAGGGAATTTTTCCCCATTCTACAAGGCAATCTACAACGATTGCTATCAGGTAGTGGGCTTTGAGACATACTATTGAAAAAATTTATTTTAAATTCTAATAAAAAAATAAATTAGACTATTACAATCTTCTCTCAAACAAAATTGAGCGTGGCATAATTCTATCTTTTTATCTTTCTAAAAATAAAATCAAATCCTTTTGACTATGCGTATTTTTCAAAATAAAATTTAAATAAATATTTGACATTTTTATCTATTTTTGAGAATATATATTTATATATTATATACTAAAATAAATTTTATAAAAATTAGATTTTTTGTTAATAAATTTAGCATTTTTTAGACGAAATATATAATAAGATTTTTAATTTAACAAAAAAATAGAGGGTGCCCTATGTCATCAATTGATGATATTAAGAAAAAATTAAATATTGATGAAATGGATGAAGAAACTCGTAAAAAAATGTTTAATAAATTTATAGAAAAAGGTGGTAAGGTAATAGAAGAGAAGGCAAAAAAACAGCAGGCTTTAATAATTAATAGAGAAAAACAGAGACTAATAAATGAAAAATTAAAACAAAGGCAGGAAGAACTTAATAGAAAATACGCTCAAACTAGAAATAGATTTAATCAAACGGAAATATCAGGTAAGAGAATAAAACATAGTATTTTTACTTTTATGAGTGGTGTTATAAATGGCTATTTTTCTTTTTCTAAAAAATTTAATAAGAAATTTTCAAGATTAGTAATAGAAGAACTTCATAATATTCTTTCTACATTAAATTATCTTACTGGACTCGTAATTAATCTTGAAACAGAAAAGAAAATAGAGGCAGCTGAGTTGTTGAATAGAAATGCACCTTATACTTTTGAATTAATAATGAGAGCCTTTGATCTAAATAAAGTTAGTAGTATAAACAGAATTCAGTTGTATTTTCAAAAATATAATAATGTCCTCTGCCCAGAAATAATTTCTGATATAAAGGTGTTATATAAAGACATGGTAATAATATATCCTTACTGGGAATCTCTAAAAGAAGCTGTATGGAAAGGTTTATTAGTTGTTCATCAATTAATTGGAAAAGAACCTATGGTTCAAAAACAAAAGATATATAAATTTATCGATTCTATTTTTTCTATATTTTTACCAGGATTTCATTATATTTTGATTTATAACCTTGGTGTAAAAGTTCCTCTTGAATATCAATCTATGTATACTTTTGTTGATGTGAAGCCAGAAGAA
Source organism: Spirochaetota bacterium (assembly GCA_035406685.1). Taxonomy (GTDB): domain Bacteria; phylum Spirochaetota; class GWE2-31-10; order GWE2-31-10; family MWDO01; genus DAONLM01. The sequence goes on along the minus strand of DAONLM010000004.1, from coordinate 15,551 downwards.
GAATTTGGATGTTTAACCAAGCAACTCCTTGAAGAAAAAAAGAAATTTTTAGAACAAAAAGAGAAAGAAAAAGAAGAGAAAAAGAAGGTACTGGAAGAGTCTGTTGAAAAAAGAGAAATGGAAAAAATTCCAAAGCATACTCAAAAAGGGCTTCAGATGATAGATAATATAATTGAAAAAATTCCTTCACTTTATAAAACTGATTCTGAACTTTCTATATTTGAAAAAAATGAGAAAATGTTATATTTTTATACTCTTTTTAGAGAGTTTGACAAAGAGTATTCTTTTATACTGACAACATCTCAGATAAAAATAACCCCTCGATTAGAGAGTGGGAAAAAAATTGATATAAAGGGGGAATTTGAGGAACTCACTATTAAACAGGCTGAAATAGTAAATTTTATAAAAGAATATACTGCTTTAATTGAGCAAAAAAAATCAATTGAGGCTACTTTTAAAAATGCACCTCTTGCAATGCAACAGAAGATAAATGTATTAAATTCTAAAAAAATGCAGACATTCAATGAGATAAAAGGTAGATCATCTTTATTCTTTAAGAAATTAGAGAATGCTTTACAAAAATTGATTTTAGATTATCAAAAAGATAAACTCTTATTACAAAATGGGGATGATCTTCTTCATTTTGAATTGGGAGAGAAGAAAAAAATTGAAAATGTTAAAATTATAAATGCAATTGCTATTGTTTTTAGTTTTGCTTCTGGTTTCTATTATTATCTTAATTTTGATAAACTAAGTCAGAAAGGACTTTATATTGAAGAGATAAAATCAGAAGAGAAAGATGAAGATGTCGCTAAAGAGATAGATAAAAAAGGGGAAATAGATAAGAATACTAAAGAAGTTGATAACGAGTAAAACTAATGAAGTTTAAAAATATATTTCTTCTTATTCTCTTTTTATTATTTTTTTATATCTTTTTAAATATAAAAATTGTAAAGAATGATTCAATGTCTCCAAACTTAAGAAATAACTATATTGTATTGACTAATCCATTTTTTAGTATGAGAACAGGAGATATATATGGATTTAAATATAATAATAAAATTTATGTTAAAAGATTAATAGCACAACCTTTTGATATTATAGAGATAAAAGATGGTAGAATTTTTATAAACTATTTACAATATCGATCTTTCTATGTTAATAAATTTGACAGAGTTGGGCCATTAAAACTTAATAAAGATCAATATTTTTTTATTGGTGATAATGAATTAAATAGTTTTGATAGTAGATCATTTGGTTCTATTGATAGAAAAGATATAAAATTTAAAATTTTATTTATAATTTATCCTTTTAATAAAATAGGTTTTTTAAGATGAATCTTATAAGATTAAGAATAATAATAATTTCCTCTGTGATTATTTCTTTTCTGATAATCATTAGAATAATATATTTATCCACTCTTAATCCCATGGATTTTGTTCTTTATGAAAAGAATGAGTTTAACTATAATAGAGGAAATATATATGATAAAAATGGTAAAATACTGGCAATAAGTGACTATTTTTATTCTATCTATGTAAATCCAAATGAAATAACAAATAAAAGAGATTTTTCAGATAAAGTATCAAATATTATAAAAATATCTAAAAAAGAAATTTTTGATAAGATTAATACAAACAAAAATTTTGTCTGGATAAAGAGATTTTTAGATGAAGATATATATTTAAAACTAAAAAATGAAAATATAAAAGGGTTATATTTTAAGAAAGAATACAAAAGGGTATATCCTAATAATAGACTTCTTTCTCATACTTTGGGTTTTACAGATATTGATAATAGAGGTGTGGAAGGACTGGAAAAGAGTTATAATAATTTTCTTATTTCAGAGCCAGATTTAAATGAAAAAGAGGAGAAGAATAATGGCTTAAATATATATTTAACAATAGATGCAAATATTCAGGCAGTAGCAGAATACTGTTTAAAGAATGGAGTAGAAAGAGAAAATGCAGATATCGGAACTCTTATCTTTATGGATGGTAAAAGTGGTGAAATAATAGCAATGGCAAGTTATCCAGATTTTGACCCAAATAGATTTACAGAGCATAAACAGGAAGATTTTAGAAATCCGGCTATTTTTAATCAGTATGAGCCCGGTTCTGTATTTAAAGTTTTTACCATAGCGTCACTTTTAGACATGGGATATGTTACTGAAAATGATTACTGGGTATGTGATGGTATTTTTGAAAAAAATGGAAACAAAATTAAATGTACTGGAATTCATGGAAAGATTAATATTGCGGGAATTATGAAATATTCATGTAATGATGCAACATTACAGGCATCTGATAGAATGTTATCAAAAGAGTTTTATTATTATTTAAAAAATTTTGATTTTGGAGAATATACTGGCATAAATCTTTTAGGAGAACAGAGAGGCCTTTTAAGAGATTTGAATAACTGGTCATCCAGATCCAAGATGGCTATTTCCATAGGTCAGGAGATAAGTGTAAATGCTCTTCAGATCGTAAAAGCAGCAACAACTTTTATAAATGATGGGATTATGCTCGAGCCTCTACTTGTCAAAAGCATTAAAGATGTAAATTCTAAAACAATTAAAGAATTTACAAGAAAAGAGATAAGAAGGGTAATTAAAAATGGAATATCAAAAATTATTGTTGATTCTATGATAGAGTCAACTGCTACTGGCGGAAGTGTTCGTAGACTTAAAATAGAAGGCATTGAATTTGCAGCAAAATCTGGTACTGCTCAGGTGTTTGATACAAAATTAAATAGATATTCAGAAGATAGAGTAACATCATCCCTTCTTGTTCTATTCCCAGCAAATAATCCGAGATATATAATATACACAGTGTATCACAATCCTAAAGGAAAGATAAAATGGGGCGGTATAATCTGTGCCTATCTTTTGAATGATTTTATCTCTAATATAATTGGTTATATGGATTTTGATTTAATAGAGAAAGTTAAAATAAATGAAAAGGATATCAAGTAGTTTTTTTATCAGATAAGCTAATCTTTAAAAAAGGCTGGTATAAAAAAATTACTGAATAGCATTCTTGCAATAGTTTATTATAAAAAGCAAATATTGATAGAAATGATTATTTTTATAAAAATTTTATCTGTTTTAGATATAATCTCTGTCCAAAACAAAGTAATAAAAAATTTTGTAATTGATATAAAAGTAAATATCTGATTGTATTATATTTTAAATTATCTTTATATCACTTCATTTTTTCTAAGTTACATTTTTAAATTAGAAAATTAATAATGCCAAAAGATAATATAAATAATTGCTGGGAAATATAATTTCAATAATACGACAATTGTCCTATTCTTTTCCTAATTTTCTCTCTACAATAAAAATATTTCATCTATAAAAAATGCTAAATAAAGAAATTTAAAAACCGAAATATAAAAAGGGGACAATCTTCTAAAAAGGGGAATAAGTATTTTATGTTAGAGCAGTATCTTCAAAATCATCTAATTGCATATATTGGCAACAAAAGAAGGTTATTATCTTTGATAGAAAAAGCAATTGAAAAAACCGATTTTAAAGGAAAAAAGGCTAAATTTTTAGATCTTTTTGCTGGTAGTGGAGCAGTATCAAGGCTTGCAAAATCTCTTGGCTTTGAAGTATATTGTAATGACTGGGAATACTATTCTTACATAATAAACAGAGCATTTATTGAATTAGACAAAGATTTTTTAGACAACTCTTTTAAAAATTTTGGTGGCATTGATAATGTTTTAAATATTTTGAATAAATTAAAATCTCCAAAAGAAAAAGATTGTTATATTTCAAAATACTATTGTCCTAAAAATGATCAAAATCCAGATCTTGAAAAGGAAAGAATGTTCTGGACAAATTATAATGGTAAAAAAATAGATGCTATAAGAGCAAAAATAGAAGAATGGAAAAACAATAATGAAATCAATGAAAATGAGGAGACTTTACTATTAGCACTCTTGTTATATGAAGCATCAACAAGATCAAATACATCAGGGGTATTTAAGGCTTTTCATAGAGGATTTGGTGGAACAAATGGTGACGCTTTATCAAGAATTCTAAAAGAGGTAGAATTAACAGTTCCATGTTTAATAAATGGTGAAAAGTGCTATGTCTTTAAAGAAGATGCAGTTGAATTGTCTTTTATGTTAAGAAATATACAATTTGATATTGTATATCTTGATCCACCTTATAATCAACATCAATATGGTTCAAATTATCATCTTTTAAATACCATTGCCTTAAATGATAAGCCTTTAGTTAATGAAAATATTACTATTAATGGGAAAAAGATTAATAAATCTGCTATAAGAAAAGATTGGATAAAGACAAAGTCTACTTTCTGTTATGCTAAAAGTGCAAAACAGGATTTTGAAAAGATTCTCAATAATATAAATTCAAAATACATACTTATAAGTTATTCTACTGATGGGATCATACCTTTTGAAGATATGCTTGAAATACTTTCTAATAAAGGTAAACTGGATATAGTTTTAAGCGAGTATACAAAGTATAGAGGGGGAAAACAGGCATTAACAACAGAGGTAAGAAATATTGAATTTGTATTATTTGTCGATACTTCAAAAAAGAGTGATTCTAATGATATTATAAATGTTCAAAAGACGATTCTAATAAATAAAATAAAATTAATGGCAAAAAAGACAATAAATTTAGTAAGAGCAGAGACAGTTGGTTTTGAGAAAGATTATAGTAAAAAGTTCGGTGAGATATATTTTTCTAAAAAATACGATGATCTAATATTAGATTTTTATCTTTTTCAAAATAAGATTAAGAATATTTCTGTTTTAAATAATCTATTTTCTTATGATCTTAACACAATATCAAAAATATATGAAGATTTTGAATTCATTACAAACTTAACAAAAGAGGATGAACTATATATTATTATAAGTGATATAGTAAAATATTATATAAATAAAGATTATGAAAATGCCTATGATGCTTTTGCCGAAATTCCATATTTATTGTCAAAATTTAATAATAAAAAGGCATATATCCAATCATTAAAGGCTATTGAAAAAGTATTACATACAATCATAGAAACAAAGGACATCTGGGACAATTTATTAGAGAATAAAAATTTTTATATGTTAGAAAAAATTATACTAAAAAAGTTAAACTATTCTGAACAGAATTCTAGTGAAGTGATCCAACTTAAGGAAAGGATAGGAGCTCTTTATGATGAAATAGTAGAATTCTTTGAAAGAAAAAGTAAAGAGTACCAGAAAGTCTCTATTTTATTGGAAAACAAAAAAATATTACGCCGTGGTTAAATATTTCTAACAATAACTTGAAAGTGGTGGAAGTTTTATTATCTCACATTCACCCGTCTCTGTATTAAATATTACTTTTAATGCTTCCTTCTGTAGAGTGAATTCATCTATTATTTCAATCTTTGACATATTTAAAAATGCTTTAACAAATTCAACATTCTCTTTTTGAATAGGAAGAGATAAATTTATCTTACTTAAATATGATGCCCCATATATTCTTGCAGTAAGATCTTTCTTAAGACTGCCTAAATTTTGAATATCATATATAAGTTTCTCAAGAGAAAATATACCATACCTGAGATCTTTTTTTTCAAAAAAATCATTATGTTTATCTTTCATAATTACCCCTGGTAAAACAATATGATTCATACCAGCATTTTTTCTTTTTTTATCATAAAGAACAACAGATACACAGGAGCCAAGAACTGTCTGCAAGATCATAGGTTTATTTGTAACAAAAAGCCCACCGATTGGTATAATTTTTACTTCAAGATTCTCTTTTGAAATAGACACTGTTACTACCTCTCTTTTATTTCAAAACCCAATAATTTTTCCTGAATAAAGAGTTTTTCTATCCCTTTCCATGAAGATACCACATAGTGATCTTTTATATATTTATATTTGTCATTTTTAGAATAGTAAAAAAGTGGATGCTGAATCTTTATTGGTATAATATTATTATTAAGGTATGCAAAGATATCAGACTTCAAATCCCCTATTCCAACACCATTTTTACTTATATCTGTTATTTTTTTTAAGACTTCTGTCTTAAACATCCCTAAACTATTATTATAATCCATCTTTCTTGCTAAAAGAGGCCCTGGTGGAAAATTATTTTTTTCAAGCCATATTTTTGTTATTCTTGTAAAAGTTTCTTTTCTTCCAGTCAAATAGATAATCCTAAAAAAATTAGAAAGTTCATTTAAGAAATATTGTGAGTTGTAAAGAGCCTTGATATGTAAAACATTATTTGAGATATATAAAAAAATATTGGTAGCAGAAAGTGTAAAATCTATATCACATATTATATATTTTTCATCTTTTTCTAAAAAACAGACACTAAAAGGAATTTTATATATTTTATTATTTTTATTAATTTCAATTAAATAATTATTCAGTGGAAATTTTGTATCTTCTACTTTAAATGAAATTTGATTATCCTTAATTTTATCTTTTGAAATAATATTGTTCGATTGATCGTATATAATATACTCACAATCATTATAATTTTTTTTATTTATAAAAAGAGAAAAATAATCTGTTTTACCTTTTTGTAATATTAGATCGCTGTAACAAAACATAGATACGTATAATAAAGTATTTTTTTTATTTTGTCAAAAAAATTGAGTATATAAAGATAAAAAAAATAGTTATAGATTAAAAGATAGAAAAAACGCAAAAGATTATTAATTACTTAACTTTAATTTTTTTTAAAAAAAAGGAGGGTATTTTTTGTTTTTAAGTTGTGTTATAGGTATGAACCTGCAAGAATCATTATAGACGGTAATTTTGATTATTCCATCGCTAATTTTAAGTCAACAACTGATTAAGATAATTAAATAATCTCTTTAATTTTTGCCAATAAATCATCAAAAATAACCGGTTTCTGAAAGACTGCTTTTACATATTTATTGCTCTTTATCTCTTTCATCATATCTTCATATCCAGGATCATTAACATAAGCAGATACAACAATAATTTTTGTCTCTGGATATTTTTCGGATAAAAAATCTATCACCTCTTTGCCATTAAGATTTTCCATTTTTAAATCTGTTATTATCAGATCAAATTTAATAGACTCATGCAAGTCTATGCCACATGAACCATTTGTAGCGATATTTACCTGATATTTCATTAGAGTTAAGAATTTTGTCAATGGTTTTAGAAATATTTCATCATCGTCTATTATTAAAATCTTTTTAAATATTGACTTTTCTACCACTTTATCAACCCCTACTATTTATTAAATTTTTTTTGCTTATTTTTCAATGTTTTTTAATACTTTTTTCATATATTAATTATATCAAATAATAAAAAAAATACAAATTAATTTTATTATTTAATAAAAAAATTATAGTTATCAAAATTTAATATATTTTAAAATCTATTCAAGAATTTCTACAACAGGTAGAGGTATCTTAAATATCATAACCTTTTCTTTATTAAAATCAAGTTGTGATAAAATATTTCTTGTCTTTATAATCTCATTTGTGCTAAGATCATCTCTTAAATAATAGGTATTTTTACCTTTATTAAAAGCATACAGCATAAATTTTTTATCACTATTTTTTTCAAGTCTATTTAAAACCTCTTTTTCAAATTTATAAATTGTAAAAGTAGAAGGAATTAATCTTCTTATCATTTTATTAAAAGATGTCTCTTCTCCGCTTTCAAATACTCTTATATCAAATCTTGTATTACTAAAATAAGGAACAAGTATTGCTATATGATAAAAAGTTGGAATCATCGGTTTTGTATCTCTTAGTCTATTAAACACAATAACATAAAAATAGCCAGAATCTTTTTTTTGATCCCTTAACAAAATCTCCTTTAATTCATCAAAATAGTATCCTCTATTTTCCATATAAAAGGCATATTTATCATTTTTTAATTCTTCACACTTTATAATATTATAATTGTAATATGAATTAATGTTATCTATTATATTTTTTGTCCAATCAAGGCCAAAAAAAGGGTCATATTCTTCTTCATATCTTTCATAAGCTTCATTCACTCTATTTTCTATTCTTCTTCTCTTTAAATCTGAGATTTTCATCCATTTAAAATCTTTATGCTTCAACCTTATATAGTTATCAGCAATATCCTTTAAAAAACCACTACAATTTACACCTTTTTTATCATCTTTCTGTAACTCCTCTGTCTTTATTAAAACATATTCTCCAAACTCATTTCTTGCACCATCACTATTATAATTTGGATTAAGAGATGGGGATATCACCTTCTCTATAAATTTATTTTTGATATAAAAATCATCTTTTTCCACCAAAATTTCGTTATCAATCTTATTTTCCCTTATTAAAGATAAAAAAGCATCCCTTGATAGATATCTCAATGAATCAAAATCAAAATAATAAAATAGATTCTCTCTATACTTTTTGCCATTAAATATAACATCAAATTTATTTTTCTTATACTTTGAAAATAGTAAATATGCATTACTACTCTCCTGAAAATAGAATCTACATTCAATAAGTTCTTTTTTATAATTAAATTGATAAAATACTCTGCCAAAGAAATTCTGTCTTTCATTTTCACCAAGTGTGTAAAAATACATTACATAATCATAATCATTAAAATTAATACTTTTAAAAATAGAATCTATTTTTTTTATATCTTCACTCTTTATAAATTCTATAAGATTATAATAATTCTTATTACTTTCATAAAAATCCAGTAAAAAAATCGCATCTTTATCTTTTATATTTCCTATTATCTTTTCAAAAGTACTACTTTCTATTTCCCTTGGAATTGTTCTAATACAGATAAAACCTATTGTATTATTATCATAAGTTCTTATTGTATTTACAAATTTTTCCCAGTTATTCTCACTATAGAAAAATAGTTTTCTTATATTTACAGAATCAATAAGAGAGGTTTCAATAGCAAACAAATTTAAAGAGAGTAATATAAATATTTTACTCAATATAGATTTCATCTTTTATGGTACCATCTTTATTAAAAATAGCCTCTTTTATTTTATCGGAAGACTGATCTTTTTTCTCAATAAAAATTCGTCGAGATGGGGCAAAAAGAGGGCTTATTTCATAAATTTTATCACTATCTTTTTGAGTAACAAACTGAGTTTTTAAAAGCCAATCATAATGAAGAGATATCTGTCCTTTAATACAGGTCTCAATAGAATCAACCCCACTCTTATTTTTTAGGGGATAAAACTCCTCGTCTCTTAATGTTTCAAAAAAGGCTGATCTTTTTGACAATGTGATTGTATCAAAAACAAATGTTTCAAATTTTAATACATCTATCTCTTTCTTTTGAGGGATATCCCCGTAAAAATCATAGGCAATAGTCTTTTTTTTCGCAGTATGAACCGGCAATTTTTCTGTAAAATTCAATAAAAAATCAACATCAAAAACATGAACTCCAATGGAGCCCATTAAAAATTTAAGAGATCCATCATCATTTTTAGCATACATTAATTCTTTTGGTATGTCAGAGTATTCTATAATTGCATTTCTTCCATTCTTTTTACCAATTGAGCCCAATTTTTCTTCAGGGTACAACTTTTTTATTACCTTTGTCGTAACCTCTGAATTCTTATAAATATGATATCCAATAAAAAATGGATCAGCCATATCGATCAAAGGATTATCAACCTGAAAATAGGATATATGTCGTATGCCTGCTTTCTTAATATCTTTTAATAAGCCACTTTTAAAAAAAGCTGTCAATATTCCACCATGTCCATCTGGATTTCTAAAAAGTTTTGATTTTTCTGCTAAAATTAATTTATTATCAAGTGTAACAGATGGTAGCATATTCTGTGTAAAAAATACAACATTCTCTTTAATAAGTCCAAAATAGTTATTTTTTGAAAAGAAATCAACCGTGTCTTTGTTATTATCTTCTGATGTCATTATAAACCATTTAAAATGATAATTATAATAACAAGAATAGAATTTTATCTTTTCTGCAAAAATTTGAAAAAGAGACTTTTTCTTTATTGGAGAAACAGGAAAACACCCCTTTGGTGCATCAAATCCCAATCTTGACCCCTGTCCACCAGCAACAGTTAAAAAAGCAACTTCTCCTTTTCTTAAAGCATTTTCACCTATATCAGAAATTTCTGGATATTTAATTCTATCCTCAATTGAAAAATATTCAGTTGGTTCAAATGTAAAATCTTCTATCTTTTTATTTTTGTAATTATTATAGTAAATATTAATTGCTTCAATATCTACCTTTTTTAATTCTTCAATAAGATTATCCTTTTCCGAATCATTCAATTCATCCCAGAAGTAAAATATATGAGAGTTATTATTATTAATAAATTTCTCTATTATCATCTGTTCGTTTTTATTTCTTCCAGAAATTTTGTTCATAATTCCCTCTTTTTTTGTAATATTTCAAGCATTTCTTCAAGCCCTTTTTTTATAATTTTCAAGTCAACTTTTTTATTTGTAGAATTGTTATTTAATGCTTCTCTCGCACCCTTTATTGTCATCTTTTTTTCATATAACAATTCTTTAATTTTTAAAATAATCTCAATATCATTTCTTGTATACATTCTATGGCCAAATTTACTCTTAATAGGCTTTAGCTGAGAAAATTCCTTTTCCCAGAATCTCAAAACAGTCTCTTTTATGCCAGTTAATTCAGACACCTCACCTATGGTAAAATATTCTTTATTCCCAATGTTCATATTTTTCTTTTCTACTAAGAAGTCTCTTTAATGAATCCTTTAGATCAGCTTTTTCATACAGAATTCTATAAAGTTCTTCTGTAAGAGGCATTTCCACACCAAGAGATTTAGCATAATTATAGATTGACTTACAATTCTTTACCCCTTCTGCAACCATTGTCATTGAACTTAATATATCATCAATACTCCTACCCTTCCCTAGTTCCTCACCAACATACCTATTTCTTGAATGCTTTGATTGACAGGTTACGATAAGATCCCCTATACCAGCAAGACCAGAAAAGGTTCTCTCTTTTGCATGAATCTTTTTACCGAGTCTTATGATCTCAGCAAGACCTCTTGTTATAAGAGCAGCCTTTGTATTATCACCAAATCCAATACCATCAGAAATTCCAGCAAGAATTGCAATAACATTCTTACATGCAGCAGCAATTTCTACCCCAATTATGTCTTCGTTTGTATAAACTCTGAAAAAATCTGTCATAAATGCCTTTTGAACCTCTTCGGCTAATTTGAGATCAGGGCATGCTGCGACAATTGTCGTAGGAATTCCTCTACTAACCTCTTCAGCGTGCGTTGGTCCTGATAATGCAACAACTCCTCTCTTTTTAGGTATAACTGTATCGATTATTTGACTCATTCTCATAAAAGTCCCATCTTCAAGTCCTTTTATCACTGTTACTAAAAGTTGCTTTTCTGTGATAAAATCTTTTACATTATTACACAAATTTCTTAAGGCAAAAGAGGGCACTGCAAATACAACAATTTTAGCATTTTCTACCGCCTCTTTTAAATCGTTTGTTACTTTTAAATTATCTGGAAATCTTATGCCTTTTAAAAATATCTTATTCTCCCTATCCTGTTGAAATTGAATTGCAAGATCTTTATTGTATTCCCACATTGTTACATCAAATTTTTGACACAACATAACGGCAAGGGTATTACCCCATGAACCAGCTCCAAGAACTGCTATTTTTTCTTTTATATTATCCATATATTTCAAACTCCATCTTATTTTTTATTTTATTTTACTTTAATTTTTGAAGTTTGTCAAAAAAAATAAAATAAAAAGATTTCTTGAAAATATTTATATCTTATGTTATATTGATATAGTCTCTATTTTAAATAGAAATAAAAATATATAATAATCTTTTTGCACTTAATTAAAGCGAAATCATCATGAAAAAAAAGATTTTTGAACAGATTGTTTTACTTTACAGTATTATAAAATGGTTTATTTTAGCCACCATTATTGGAATAATTGTTGGATTATCCACCACTATATTTTTAAAACTTCTAAACCTTAGTATAAATTTCACAAATAATTTTTACTTTTATTTTTTGCTCTTACCAGTTGTATTCTTTTTAAATATTATTTTAACAAAATATGTTGTCCCAGAAGCAGAAGGACATGGTACAGAAAAAGTCATTGAAGCAATACATAAAAGAAATGGTAAGATGAACCCTTTAATGGTTCCAATAAAATTATTTACGACAATTCTCACACTCGCATTAGGTGGATCAGCTGGTAAAGAAGGGCCATGTGCTCAAATAGGGGCAGGGCTATCCTCTATGTTTGCAGATATATTTAAATTTAATGATACCGATAGAAAAAAATTGGTAATTTGTGGAATAAGTGCTGGGTTTGCTTCTGTTTTTGGTACTCCTATAGCTGGTGTAATTTTTGGCCTTGAGGTATTAGTTGTTGGTACGATTATGTATGATGTTTTGTTACCTTCGTTTATTTCTGGAATAATAGCCTTTGAGGTTTCATCTTTTTTAGGTATTAAATATTCTTACTATCATATGGCATTACCTTCTGAGTTTACCAATATTTTCCCTTTAATACTTTTAAGTGGGATATTTTTTGGATTATGCTCATTCTTTTTAATAGAGGTATTGAATTCTTTTAATCTTTTATCAAAAAAGATAAATATATGGAAACCATTAAAAGGTCTTATAGGTGGAATGGCATTGATAGTATTAACCTTTATATTTTCAACTCAATTTTTAGGACTTGGTCTTAACACAATTGAAGATTCTCTAAAAGGTATGGATATAGTATGGTATGCATTTATAATAAAAATAGTCTTTACTGCAATTACCTTAAACTTTGGCGGTAGTGGTGGAATTTTAACTCCCATATTTTTTATAGGCTCAACATCTGGAGTATTATTTGCAAAAATTTTTGGACTAAATATCTATAGTTCCTTTTTTGCAGCAATTGGAATGGCTGCTCTTTTAGCAGGAGCGGCAAATACTCCTATTTCCGCAAGCATTATGGCAGTAGAATTATTTGGAGTTGGAATAGCCCCATATGCAAGCATTGCCTGTATCATAAGTTTTCTTATCACAGGACACAGGAGTGTATATCCGTCTCAGATGTTAGGATTTAAAAAATCTATCCTCATCGATGTAGAAGTCGGCAAAGAGATTAATACTATTAATCCTGAAGCAAAAATTCAAAATTCCAAGTTGTTAAAATTTATTTTTGACAGGATAAATAAAAATAAGCCTGAATAGATATTTGTAATTACATTATTGCTCTATTTTTTTTGTCAACTTTTACAACAATTGGTTTATAAGATTTTGCCTCCTCTTCTGTCATAATAGCATAAGAAATTATTACAACTTCATCACCAACATAACCAAGTCTTGCAGCAGGCCCATTAAGACATATAATACCAGAATTCCTTTCACCTTTTATAATGTAAGTCTCCAATCTTGCCCCATTATTCATATTCAATACCTGAACCTTTTCAAATTCAAGCATATTTGCCCTTTCAAGTAGATCTTCATCTATTGTGATGCTTCCCTCATATTCTAAAATACATTCTGTAATTGTCGCTCTATGTATTTTGGATTTCATCATATTTAAAAGCATAATTTAACCTCTCTATTATATAATATACCAAATTTTACATTTTTTGTCAAAAAATGAAGTTTTAGAAATGTTAGACTTATCACTACCAATTAATTTCTTCACCAATGATATGATTATCTATAAGTCTTGTTGTCCCTATAAAAACTGCCAGAGCAAGAATATCCCCATTTTTAACACTTTCCTGATCAATCATATCTTTATTTACAATTTTTACGTAATCAATCCTTGCAGAAGGAACAGATTTAATCCTTTTTTCAATAGAAGAAATAATTTTATTACTATTCTTTTCACCATTTTCAATCATAGAAATAGCTTCTTTGATAGCAATATTTAAAATAGTCGCATCTTTTCTCTCTTCTGGTGTTAAATAGCTATTTCTTGAACTCATTGCAAGGCCATCCTTCTCTCTAACAATAGGGCATGGAATAACCTCTATATCAAAATTAAGATCCTCTACCATTTTTGAAATTATTATTAACTGTTGAATATCCTTTTTACCAAAATATGCTCTATCCGGGGTAACAATGTTAAATAGTTTTGCTACAATTGTGCATACACCCCTAAAATGCCCGGGTCTTTTTACACCACATAAATTATTTTGTAATTTTTCTATATCTACAAAAGTAAGAAAATTATCACCAAAAATTTCCTCTTTTTCTGGATTAAAAAGTATATCAACTCCAAGTCTTTCACATATATTTTTATCATTTTCAAATGGCCTTGGATATTTATTAAAATCCTCACTAGGACCGAATTGAATAGGATTAACAAAGATTGAGACAATTGTCGTATCGTTTTCTTTAATAGATCTTTCTATTAATGATTCATGCCCCTTGTGAAGTGCTCCCATAGTAGGAACAAATCCTATTTTTTTATTATCTTTTTTTTCTTTTTTTATTAAATCTCTTATTGTTTTAATATCTTTTACTACTATCAATTTTATAATCCCCTTATTTAAATTCAGATTTGAGTTTTTCTATTATATCTTCCTCTATTTTAAAAGTATTAGAAATGTCTGGAAAAATATTATTTTTTACTTCGTTTATATAATTATTTACCCCATTTTTTATATCTATAGAAATATCAACAAACTTTTTTACGAATTTAGGCACAATATCTTTAAATATACCAAGAGCATCATTTATAACAAGAATCTGTCCATCTGTAAATCTTCCAGCACCAATGCCAATAGTGGGGATTTTTAATTTTTCTGTTATAAAAGAGGCTAATTTTTCTGGAATACATTCAAGAACAATAGCAAAAACGCCGGCATCTTCAAGTAATAAAGCATCTTCTACTATTCTCTTTGCATCGTCAAAAATTTTACCCTGAATCTTATAGCCACCGAATATATTTATTGATTGAGGTGTAAGTCCAAGATGTCCCATTACTGGAATTTTAGCATCAATAAGCCCCTTTATTTTATCAATAATCTCTCTTCCACCCTCAACTTTTACAGATTCTGCTCCACCTTCTCTTATTATACGGCCAGCATTTCTTATAGTATCCTCTTTACTTATATGATAAGATAGAAATGGCATATCTGTAACAATAAATTTATTTTTTGCTCCCTTTTTCACTGCCTTTGTATGATATATCATATCATCTATTGAAACAGAAAGAGTATCTTCATTTCCCTGAAAGACCATTCCGAGTGAATCTCCTATTAGGATAGCATCAATTTCTGTCTCATTTAGAATAGATGCTGTGGAATAATCATAACAGGTAAGCATAGTGATCTTCTCTTTTCCTTTTTTTTCAGAAAAAAGCGAAATTGTATTTTTCAAGCTTTCTATTCTCCTTAAAATTCCTTTTTTTAAACATAATATAATATTTTTTAAAATTTGTCTATTAAAAATATAGACTCATAATTAACTAGGGTGTGATTTTATTTTTAGGCAAATTTTTTTTTAATTTTTTTCTAAAACTTGTAAAGGATTTTCTTAAAAATTTTGTGATTAATATATAGAAAATAATTTTTTG
>DAONLM010000003.1:0-39630 GCA_035406685.1 Spirochaetota bacterium | reverse complement strand
AATTGTCCCACTTTAAAGGAAATACCACCCCATTTTATAAAGCAATCTACAACGATTGCTATCAAGTAGTGGGCTTTGAGACCTATTATTAGTGAAAAATTTATTGAAAATCGCATTAAAAATAAATAAAACTATTATAACTATTCTCTAAAACAAAATTAACCCTTAGGATAAATCTATCTTTTTATCTGCATAAAAATAAAATCACACTCGATTATTAAAATATTTTTTTGACAAAATTCAAAAAATTATTTATATGTAATAATATGAAAAAGATAGTTATAGATGGTTCTAATCTTAAAATAGAAGATGTATATAATGTTGCATATAAAAATTATAAAATTTCTCTATTAGAAGATAAAAAATTCTGGGATAAAATAATAGATAGCAGAAATTTTCTCGAAGATTATATAAAAAAAGGATATCCAATTTATGGGGTTACTACTGGTTTTGGGGACTCCTGCCATAATCAAATAACTCACAAAAAAACAGAACAGTTGCAACAATCATTAATTAATTTTCATGGTATTGGTGTCGGCGAATATTTTACTAAGGAAGAAGCAAAAGCAATTATGCTTGTAAGATTGAATAGTAATTGCAAGGGATATTCTGGATTGAGAGTAGAAACTTTAAGATTAATGGAGAATTTGATCAATAAAGATATAGTTCCTCTTGTTCCTCAAATAGGCTCTGTGGGGGCATCTGGTGATCTTACACCTTTAAGTTATCTGGCAGCAGTTCTTATGGGAGAAAGAAAAGTTTTTTATAATAATGAGATATTACCAACCAATCTGGTTTTTGAGAAAGAGGGGATATCCCCTGTTAAATTACAGGCAAAAGAGGGACTTGCCTTAATGAATGGGACCTCTGTAATGACTGCTATTGCCTCTATTTCTCTTTATCATATAGAAAAATTAGCAAATATTTCTGATTTAATAACTTCAATTACTGTTGAAATAATTAATGGGAATGAGATTCCTTTTAGAAGGAGAGTTTCTGAATTAAAAAATCATAAAGGACAATTAGAGAGTGCCAATTTTATTTTTAATATTGTAAATAATTCAAAAAGAGTTCATAAATATGAAGAGTTACTGGATAAAGTTGGCAGGTTAGAGGATGGGCATTATAAGAAACACAATATAAAGATTCAGGATAGATACTCTGTTAGATGTGCTCCTCAAATTAATGGGGTATTAAGAGATACGATAAATTTTTGTAAGGTCTGGATAGAAAATGAGATAAATTCTGCTAATGATAATCCATTAATAGACAGTGAGAATAGAGTAATCTATAATTGTGGAAATTTTTACGGTGGACATATATCTCTTGCCTGTGATTATTTAAGAATAGCCCTTGCCAATATTTCTGATCTTTCAGATAAGCAGGCAGAACTTATAATCGATGGTAAATTTAATAATCTTACGGAAAATTTAGCTCCTTATTTAGAGCCTCATTCACCTTTAAAAGGGCTTGTGCATGGATTTAAGGCTGCTCAAATATCTATATCGGCATTAAGAAGTGAGATTCAATTTTTAGCAAGTCCAGTAAGTATTCACTCAACACCTACTGAGTCTCTTAATCAGGACAAAGTTTCACTCGGAACGATTTCTGCAAGAAAATTAAAAGAAATGGTAGATCTTTTATATTTGCAGTTTTCTATTCATATTCTTGCTATATTGCAGGCAATTGATTTAATAGGAGTGGATAATTTTAGTAACATAACAATCAAATTTTATCATAAATTAAGAGAATTTACAAAATTTGTAAATGAAGATAGACCTTTAGATGAAGAGGTATCAAAAGTATCTTCTTTTTTAAAAGAAAAAGATTTTAATGAAATTATTGAGAGTTAATAATGAAAAAATATATTCTATTTTTTGTATGTATTAGTTTTTTACTCAATGGCAATGAGAAAGATCTTACAGATGATCTTATAAAAAAATTTAATGAAGAAAAATTGTCTTATATTGTAAAAAAGAGATTTGAGGAAACAAGGCCTCTTGATGTGGTTGACTTTTATTTTTATAAGGGAGAAAATCTTATATCTTTTGAAGAATTTATTAGTCTTACAAACGATCCGTTGTATTATAAGAATCTTGAGAATATAAAGAATACGAAAATTGCTGGTTTTACAACTGCTGGAATATTAGGAGCATGCACTGTCTCTTTTATAATTCCTTCTGCTATTTTGACTACAAATGCTGTCTCATACAATTTAACAGAGCAATTAAAGACAAATTATTTTATGAGTGGCATTGTTTCTGCTGCTTTTGCTGTTTTTTGTGGGGCTGCTTTAATTATAGATCTGGTTGTCACATTCTCATTACTTCATAAATATGAGAATAACGAAAATTTATATAGAATAATTATAGAAAGATATAATAAAAGATTGAAAGAATCTCTTTTAATTATCCCTGATGTTTCGTTAAATAGTGATAGGATAGATCTATTCTTAAATATAAAAATTTAAATGAATAGATATCCCCTTTTATCACCGGATATCCCATTATAGTATGACAAAATTCCCTGTTTTTTAAACAAAAGTACGACAATTGTGATATAATTTTTCATTCTATTACAGACATTATAGTGATATTTTTTATTCCCAAAAATAAAACTCTATTTTAAATTTTTAAATTTTGACAAATTCAAAAATTTTTGCAATGATTATAACAATCTTAACTTTTTATGGAGAAAAGAATGCAAGAAAATGATTCGGTTTTATATGAACTTAAAAATTATGTTGCTTATATTACTCTTAATAAGCCAGAAAAGGGAAATGTTGTTAATAATGAAAATCTTCCTTTAATCTCTCATTATATAGAAAAGGCAAATAGTGATCCAGAATGCAGAATAATTATTCTTCAGGGTAAGAATGGGGTATTTTGCAGAGGAATGGATTTTCTAAACTTAATAAAAAATGCAAAATCTGGTGAAATAAAAAAAGAGTTTACAGATCCTTATAAGTTTGCTGTTAAAGCAATAAGAAATTCCAGTAAACCAGTAATAGGTGCTATTGATGGTGAAGTTCTTGCTGGTGGAATGGGATTATCTCTTGCATGTGATATAGTTATAGCAACAGAAAGATCTACTTTTGGATTATCTGAGGTTCTTTTTGGTATAATTCCAGCATTTGTATTCCCTTTTTTACTTGAAAGGGTCTCTTATAAAAGAGCAAGATATCTTGTTCTTTCTTCAAAAAAGATCTCAGCAACAGAGGCATATTACTTTGGAATTGTGGATGAGGTTGTTAGTGAGGATAAATTTAATAAAGTGATAAAAGATACAATAAAGAGACTTTTGTATAGTTCTCCTGATGCTCTTGCCTTAACCAAGAGATATTCTGATAAATTGACTGATAACAGGATAGATGATGCAATTGAATTTGCTCAGAATCAACTCACAGAACTTTTAAATATAGAAAAGAATGTAAATGTTATCAAATCTTTTATTGAAGGGGAAAAACCAGAATGGGCTGTCAGTCCTAAAAAATCTGATTAAAAGAGGTATATGAATGCCAGTTGGTAGAGTTTTGTGGGGTGTAAAATTAATCTATTATGTTTTTGAACCAGAGAGTAAAAAAGAGTATAAGTGCACGATTAAGGGTAAGGTCATAGAGACAGATTTTAATATCAAGAATAGAAGTGAGGTTAATCCCATTGTAGTTGGCGATCTTGTGGAATTTGAAATTGTTTCTGATAATGAAGGTGTTATAACAAAGAGACTTAAAAGAAAGAGTGAATATAAGAGATTGAAAAATAATGGTAGAGAAATTCAAACTCTTGCTGCAAATATAGATACAATTGTTATAGTTGATTCTATTGAAAATCCACCTTTAAGACCATTTTTTATTGATAGATGCTTATTTACTGCTGATTATATGAAAATAGAGCCTCTAATAGTAATAAATAAAATAGACCTACTAGATGACTCTAGTGAGATAAAAGAGATTTACAGGATGACTAAAGAGGCATATCTGTCACTAGGATATGAAATAATTGAGACATCTATTTTAGAGAAAGACTCAATCGAGATATTAAAATCAAGACTAAAAGATAAAATTTCAAGTTTTACAGGCCGTTCTGGTGTAGGCAAAAGTTCCTTAATTAAGATTATAGATCCATCTTTAAAGGATATAAAGATAGGAGATATAAGTAAAAAGTATAATAGAGGGAGTCATACAACAACTTTTGCAAGAATGTATCCTTTAAATTTTGGTGGAATGATAATAGACACACCAGGCATAAGGGAACTTGCCGTTTACATAGATAAACCTGAGGATGTCTGTAGATATTTTAGGGATTTTAATAAATTTAAAGAGAAATGTAGATATCCGGATTGTCAACATATTGATGAGCCAGAATGTAGTGTTATAGATGCTTTGAAAAAAGGGAAGATTTATGATTTTAGATATGAAAGTTATTTAAGGATCAGAGAGACTGTTCAGAAAGTCGTTGATTCAAGAATTTTTTAGAAAAAAATTAAATTTTTAGTATATTCTTATTGACAATATTTTAAAAATCGTGTATAATAACCGAACTTTTAAGCCTCTATAGCTCAGTTGGTAGAGCACATCCTTGGTAAGGATGAGGTCGCCAGTTCAATCCTGGCTGGAGGCTATACTTCTGGATAGGTGAGTCATTTATATTAGCAGATTGACTCAAAAATATTTTATTATATTTTATTTATAGTAAGAGAGGAATATAAAATGGCAAAAAAAGGTACATCTGTAGAAAAAATTGCTTTACAGTGTTCTGAATGTAATAGAAAAAATTATACAACAAGAAAAAATAGAAAGAATATGCAGGGTAAATTGGAATTAAAGAAATATTGTAAGTGGGATAAAAAACATACTTTGCATAAAGAGGCAAAAATAAAATAATTTTTATATAAAGGGCAGTAGTTCAATGGTAGAACAGCGGTCTCCAAAACCGCCAGCGCGGGTTCGATTCCTGCTTGCCCTGATATTTTTTTATTTTTTGAATAAAGAATAAATAAAGATTGTTGAGGGACTTTTATGAAAAAACCGTTTAATTTTAAGATTTTCAACTTTATAAAAGAATCTTATGCTGAATTGAAAAAGGTTAATTGGCCAACCAGAGAAGATGTTGTTTCGCAGACTATTGTTGTGGTTGTTTCTCTTGTAATAGTTTCTGTTTTATTAACCATAATAGATTTTGTTTCACTTGAATTTATCAGTAAGATTATTACATTGGGCATGTAGGAGCAGAAATGGCAAGAGGATGGTATGTTTTACATGTTTATTCCGGATATGAAAAGAGAGTGGAAGAGGCAATAAATGATCTAATTAAAGAAAAAGTCCTTGAGGGTATTCTTTATCAGATTAAAGTCCCAGTAAAAGATGTTACTGATATAAAAAATGGAAAAAAAAGAACTCAAAAGAAAAAAGTTTTTCCAGGTTATGTGCTCGTTGAAATGGATATTGATAAGCATAGATGGAGAGAGATTTATATAAAAATAAAGAGTATTAGTGGAGTTACTGGATTTGTTGGTGCTGATAGATTAAAGGCTCCTTTCCCTATTTCACCAGAAGAGGCAAAGGTTATGTTGCAATCTGTATCTGATAATAAGTCTGATATGATGGTGAAGCAAAAGTATGATTTTAAGAGTGGGGAGACTGTTAAGATTATTGATGGGCCTTTTAATACTTTTTCTGGTGTTATAGAGGCTGTTGATAAAGAGAGGGGTAAGTTAAAGGTTATGGTCGGTATATTTGGTAGATCGACTCCAGTAGAACTTGATTTTACACAGGTTGAAAAAATTTAATTTTATTATAAATATAATAATTTGTTGAGGGATAGTTAAATGGCAAAGAAGATTAAAGCAATTGTAAAATTACAGGCGCCAGGTGGTCAGGCTAACCCAAGTAAGGGAATTGGTCCTGCTCTTGGTCCTCATGGGGCAAGTGCTGCTGATTTTTGTAAACAATTCAATGATAAAACTAAGAATCAAGAGGGGATGCTTTTACCTGTTATTATTACAATTTATCAGGATAAGTCTTTTAGTTTTGTTATTAAGACTCCACCGGCTTCCTTTCTTATAAAGAAAGAGATAAATTTGGAAAAGGGATCAAGTGTTCCTCATAGGGACAAGGTGGGTAAACTTACAAAAGCACAATTGAAAAAGATAGCCGAGATAAAGCTTCCGGATCTTAATGCTAATGACATTGATGCAGCAATGAAGATTATAGCAGGTACAGCAAGAAGTATGGGAGTTGAAATCGTTGATTGATTTTTTTATTGTAAAGCTATTTTTAGGATTATATAAAAATTAAGTAAGATAGGAGATAAAATTATGGCTAAGCATGGTAAAAAATATTTAGAGGCATTAAAAAAGATAGATCGAAAAGAAATGTATGATCTTGATAAGGGTATAGATTTGTTAAAAGGTATTGCTTCTGCTAAATTTGATGAGACTGTTGAAGTTTCTATAAGATTAAGATTAAAAAAGAGTCATACTGTTAGAGATACTGTTGTTTTACCAAATAATTTTGGTAAAGAGAAAAAAATTCTTGTCTTAACAAAAGCAGATAGAGTTAAAGAGGCTTTAGATGCAGGGGCATCTTATGCAGGTGATGAAGAATACATTGAGAAGATTAAGAGTGGTTGGCTTGATTTTGATGTAGTAATTGCAACTCCAGACATGATGAAGGATGTTGGTAAACTTGGGCCTATTTTAGGTAAAAGAGGTTTAATGCCAAACCCCAAGACTGGAACAGTTACAAATGATATAAAAGGGGCTATTGGAGAACTTAAAAAGGGTAGAGTGGAATTTAGAGCGGATAAAGCAGGCATAGTCCATTTAGGAGTTGGTAAGATTTCTATGTCAAATGATAAATTGAAAGAGAATATAGTGACTCTATTTGAAGAAGTTTTAAGAAAGAAGTCATCTGATCTAAAAGGAGAATATGTTAGTTCTATGTATATATCTTCAACAATGAGTCCTGGTATAAAAATCAATCATAAGTTAATTGGATAAAAAATAAAATTTTAAGGAGAATATATGCCACAACAATATAAAATTGATAAAATTAATTCTTTAACTGAAGTTTTTAATAATAGTAATGGTTATATCTTTACTGATTTTAGAGGATTAACTGTTGATGTCCTTACTGATTTAAGAAGAAAACTAAGAAAATTGAATTCAAAATATATTGTAATTAAAAACAATTATATAAAAATTCTTGCTAAAAATAGAGGTATCGAAGATTTAAAAGATAGTGTTGTTGGTCCAACAGCTGTCGCCTTTATTCAGGGTGATTTTTCCGAGGCAGCAAAGGTTTTGTTAGAAATAAGTAAAAATTCTAATTTAAAAATTAAAGGTGGCTGGGTAGATGGATTATTGTTGGATGCTAATCAGGTAGAGGCTTTCTCAAAGTTACCGAGCAAGACACAACTTATTGCTATGTTAATGTCAGTAATGAATGCTCCTGTTCAGAAATTCGCTTATGCTTGCAATGATGTTATATCTAGATTTGTAAGAGTCGTCAATGCAGTGGCAGAACAGAAAAAGGGCGCTTAATTTATTCTTATGGCAATTATGCAAATATGTTTGTTTTAATTATTTAGTATAAAATAGCAATGTCTTCCAGGTGAAAGCTTGCTATGCATTGCTATTATTTATATATTTAAATTTTAATAAAAGGGAGAAAATATGGCAGCTATTACAAAAGAACAAATTCTTGAAGCTATTGCTAATATGACAGTTATTGAATTATCAGAACTTGTTAAGGCAATGGAAGAAAAATTTGGAGTAAGTGCAGCTCCTGTGGCAGTTGCTGGGGCAGTTCCTGCTGGTGGTGCTCAACAAGGTGGTGCTACTACTAATGCTGTTGAAGAAAAAGATGAGTATTCGGTAGTATTGGTTAATGGTGGTGCAAAGAAGATTGATGTTATCAAGATTGTAAGAGAGATAACTGGTTTAGGCTTGAAAGAGGCTAAGGATATTGTTGATGCTGGGAACAAAGTCTTAAAAGAGGGTGTTTCCAAGAAGGACGCTGAAGAGATTAAAGCAAAATTAGTAGCAGCTGGGGCTACCGTTGAATTAAAGTAAAATATATTGGGGTATTATTATGCCCCAATATTAATTTTATTATTAGTGAGGCAGATCTATTAATTTTAACATTATTATTAAATGTTTAAGTGTTAAATGTATTATTTTCTCTAATATATGCCGGAAATCTTTTTGAGAAAGATTGGTTTCCGGGATATATTTTTTTGACATATATGTTTGATTTGCACCGTGATGGTGTAATTTTTATATAACTCTATATTTAGGAGTAAAATAGTTTATGGAAAATTTAAAAGCAAAAGCACAAAGAAAATTAAAAAATTCACGAGTTTTAATTGGTAAAGCCAAAAAACTCGAAGTAGATATGATGCCAAATCTCCTTGAAATTCAACTTAATAGTTATGAGTGGTTTTTACAAAGAGAGAGAAAGTTAAAAAAAGAGCCAGTCTTAAAACAGGGATTGGAAGAGATATTTCAGGAGATTTTTCCAATAAAAAGTGCAGATGAAAGAATGTCTCTTGAGTATGTAGAATATATTTTAGATGAGTCTGGTATAAAGTATAATGAATATGAGGCAAAGATGAAGGGTCAGACTTATAGTATTCCTTTAAAAGTTTTGATAAATCTTGTAATACATGATACTGGGGAAATAAGATCAAAAGAGATATATCTTGGGGATCTTCCTTTAATGACAGAAAGAGGAACGTTTATTATAAATGGGGCAGAAAGAGTTATTGTAAGTCAGATTCATAGATCTCCTGGTGTTATATATAGTTATGATGACAAAACAAGAATTTATAATGCAAGAATTATACCTTATCGAGGGGCATGGCTTGAATTTGAAATAGAGGAGAAGAGAAAACTTTTATTTGTAAGGATTGATAGAAAGAGAAAAATTCTTGCTACTACCTTTTTAAGGGTACTTGGATTTGAGACAAGAGAGAAAATTATAGAACTATTCTATAAAGATAAAATGATTAGTATTAAGACAAAAGAGGAGCAGGACGCAGCCTTAAGAACAATTTTGAGTAAGGATATATATACAATTTCCAAGACCACAGGTGAAAAAGAGAAAGTTGTTCAGGCCGGGACAAGATTAACTCCTCTTGAATTAGATAAATTAATTCAAGCAGATATTACTGAGATTCCAGTCATAGATTTTGATCATCCAGATTCTATTCATGATCCAATTGTAATAAACTGTTTTGAAAAAGAGGAAGTTACTGTTACTAAGGATGAGCCATACAATAAAGATGAACCATCAAAATTAGATGCCTTGAATAAAATATTTTCTGTTTTAAAACCTGGTGAACCAATAGCAGTAGATATTGCAGAAAAAGAGATTAAGAATATGTTTTATTCTGAAAAGAGGTATGATTTAGGATCTGTTGGTAGATATAAGATAAATAAAAAATTTAATTTTGATCCATCTATTACAAATCCATCTTTAAGAGATGAGGATATCATAGAGACAATTAAATATCTTATTAAAGTATATATTAACGAAGGATCTGTTGATGATATAGATCATTTAGGGAATAGAAGAATAAGAGCAGTTGGCGAGTTATTAATGAATCAGTTAAAGATTGCTTTTACAAGAATAGAAAGAATAGCAAAAGAGAGAATGACCACAAAGGATATCTCCGATGTCAAACCTTCTGATCTTATTAGTGTTAAACCAGTAGTAACTGTAATTCAAGAATTTTTTGGAACATCTCAACTTTCTCAGTTCATGGATCAGGTTAATCCTTTAGCAGAACTTACTCATAAAAGAAGATTGAGTGCATTGGGACCTGGGGGCTTATCGAGAGATAGAGCTGGTTTTGAGGTTAGAGATGTTCATTTTTCTCATTATGGTAAAATGTGCCCTATTGAGACACCAGAAGGACCAAATATTGGGCTTATTGTGTCAATGTGTAATTTTACCCGTGTTAATGAATTTGGATTTCTTGAGACGCCATATAGAAAAGTAGAAAACGGAAAGGTAACAAATAAAGTTGAGTATCTTTCTGCAATGGATGAAGATAGATATTATATTGCTCAGGCAAGTGCTCCTATAGATGATGAAGGAAATTTCTTAGAAAAACATATTGCAGTAATGAGACAGGGGGAATATACTACAAAAGAGGCAGATGAAATAGGTTATATGGATCTTTCACCAAGACAAATTGTCTCTGTTTCTACTTCTTTGATCCCATTTCTTGAACATGATGATGCTAACAGAGCATTGATGGGATCAAATATGCAACGACAGGCTGTTCCTTTATTATTTCCAGAATCTCCGTTGGTTGGAACTGGAATGGAAGAGGTAGCTGCTTATGACTCTGGTGTATGTGTTATTGCAAAAAAGAGTGGTATTGTAACTTATGTTACTTCCGGTGAAATTCATGTTAAGAATGATTCTGGGGAGACAGATGTTTATAAACTCTTAAAGATGAGAAGGACCAATCAGGATACCTGTTTTAATCAGAAACCAATAGTGAAGTTAGGAGAGAGAGTAGAGGCTGGTCAGGTAATTGCAGATGGACCTTCTGTTGATAAAGGGGAGCTTGCGTTAGGTAAAAATGTTTTAGTTGCCTATATGCCATGGAATGGTTATAACTTTGAGGACGCTATAATCTTATCAGAGAGACTTGTTAAAGAGGATGTTTTTACCTCGATTCATATTAAAGAATTTGCCGTTGAGGTTAGAGAGACAAAATTAGGGGTTGAAAAGATCACAAGAGATATAGCAAATGTTCCAGAATCAAAATTAAGAAATTTGGATGAAAATGGTATTATTAGAATAGGTGCTAAAGTAAGGTCCGGCGATATCCTTGTTGGCAAGGTTACACCTAAATCAGATAGTGACACAACCCCAGAATATAGATTGTTAAACTCTATATTTGGTGAGAAGGCAAAAGATGTGAAAGATTCTTCTTTAAAATTACCTCATGGTGTAGAAGGAACAGTAATAGATATATTAAGATTAAGGAGGGATGATGGAGATGAACTTCCACCTGGAGTTGAGGAGATAGTAAAGGTTTTTGTCGCTACAAAGAGAAAGATTAAAGTTGGTGATAAGATGGCTGGTAGACATGGTAATAAAGGAGTAGTCTCCGTTGTTTTACCGGTTGAGGATATGCCATATATGGCTGATGGAACTCCGGTAGATATTGTTTTAAATCCATTGGGTGTTCCTTCCAGAATGAATATTGGACAGATTATGGAGGCTCAGTTAGGTTGGGTTGCAAAGGCTTTAGGTGTAAAATTTGCTACTCCAGTTTTTGAGTCACCATCTAGTGAGGACATTTCAGAAAAATTAAAAGAGGTTGGGCTTCCAGAAAACTCTAAGGTAATTCTTTATGATGGTAGAACTGGAGAACCTTTTGTTAATCCAGTTACAGTAGGATATACCTATATGTTAAAATTAGCTCATCTTGTCGATGATAAGATGCATGCAAGATCAACAGGACCTTATTCTCTTGTTACTCAGCAGCCTCTTGGAGGTAAGGCTCAATTTGGTGGTCAGAGATTGGGAGAAATGGAAGTTTGGGCACTTGAGGCTTATGGTGCTGCTCATACTCTTCAGGAACTTCTTACTGTCAAATCAGACGATATGAATGGTAGAGTTAGAATGTACGAGAATATTGTTAAAGGTGATAATATGAGTGCCTCCAGTGTTCCAGAGGTATTTAATGTATTAGTTCAGGAATTAAGAGGATTAGGACTTAATTTAAAGATATATGATGCCAGAGGTAAACAGATAGCATTAACGGAAAAAGAAGAGGAATTGTTATCAAAGGCAAAGAAAAAATTTTAGTTTTTTAAAATAATTTTAATTGTGATTTTAAACAATATGTTTTTGTTATCAGGAGGATGATTAATTATGAGAGATATAGCAGATTTTGATTCAGTATCCATTAGTATTGCATCTCCAGAATTAATAAAGGCAATGTCTTATGGAGAGGTTAAAAGGCCAGAGACCATAAATTATAGAACATTTAGACCAGAAAAGGATGGACTCTTTTGTGAGAGAATTTTTGGAACAACAAAAGAGTGGGAGTGTTATTGTGGTAAATTTAAGTCTATGAAATATAAAGGGGTAATATGTGATAGATGTGGAGTTCAGGTTACATCTTTTAGGGTAAGAAGAGAGAGAACCGGACATATTGAACTTGCTACTCCTGTTGCTCATATATGGTATTATAGATCTGTTCCTTCAAGAATAGCATTACTTCTTGATATATCAAGTGCAGCATTGAGATCTATTTTATATTTTGAAAAATATATTGTAATTGATCCAGGTGATACAGATTTAAAAGAGAAACAGATTCTAACAGAAGAGGAGTATTATGAGGCAAAAGAGAGGTATGGATTAGGATTTCAGGCTGGCACAGGAGCAGAATCTATAAAAATTCTACTGGAAAACATAGATTTAGAGAGTGAAGCGAAAAAATTAAGAGAGGGAATGCTTGAAAAGGGTAAAAAAAGTGATAAAAGATTGTTAAAGAGAATTGAATTAATAGAAGATTTTATTGAATCTAAAAATAAACCAGAATGGATGTTGCTTGATGTTATTCCAGTAATACCGCCAGATTTAAGACCAATGGTTCAATTGGATGGTGGTAGATTTGCTACTTCGGATTTAAATGATCTTTATAGAAGAGTAATTAATAGAAACAATAGATTAAAAAGATTAATGGAATTAAATGCTCCTGATATAATTGTGAAAAATGAGAAGAGAATGTTACAGGAGGCTGTTGATTCTCTTTTTGATAATTCTAAAAAGAAAAAGGTTGTAAAAGGAGCATCTCAAAGAGCACTAAGATCCATTTCTGATCTTCTTAAAGGTAAACAGGGTAGATTCAGGCAGAATTTACTTGGTAAGAGGGTTGATTATTCTGGAAGAAGTGTAATAGTCGTTGGTCCTACTTTAAAGATGCATCAGTGTGGTCTACCAGTAAAAATGGCTTTAGAACTTTTTAAACCTTTTATCATAAATAAGCTTGTAGAGAAAGAGATTGTTTTTAATATAAAAAAGGCTAAGCAGTTTATAGAAGAGGAAAATACAGAGGTTTTTAATGTTTTAGAAGAGGTTGTCTCAGAACATCCAGTATTGTTAAACAGAGCTCCTACTCTTCATAGGCTTGGTATTCAGGCTTTTGAGCCAGTTCTTGTTGAGGGCAAGGCTATTCAACTTCATCCTCTTGTTTGTAAGGCTTTCAATGCAGACTTTGATGGTGACCAGATGGCAGTTCATGTGCTACTATCTTTGGAGGCACAGACAGAATGCTGGATGCTTATGCTTTCATCCAAGAATCTTCTGGATCCAGCAAATGGTAATCCAATAGTAGGTCCTTCTCAGGATATGGTATTGGGTATAAACTATCTTACAAGAATTCAGCCGGGTGTAAAAGGAGAAGGTAAGGTATTCAAGGATAAGAATGAAGTTTTTCTTGCTGTTGATGCTGGTTCTGTCCATATGCAGGCAAAAATTAAGGTAAAGATAGATGGAGAGTATATAGAAACTTCTCCGGGTAGGATCATATTAAATGAATATTTACCAGAAGGAGCTCCTTTTATTAATGAGCCATTAAATGATAAAAGAACTGCAAAAATAATTGCAAAATTATATAAAGAAAAAGGTGCTGCAATTACTGTTAAGATGCTCGATGCCATAAAAGATGCTGGTTTTAAATATGCTATGAAATTTGGAGCAACAATTGGCATGGAAGATATTATTGTGCCGTCAAAGAAAAAAGAAATTTTAGAGAATGCTCAGAAAAAGGCTGACGAGATTTATAAAGAGTATAGAGAAGGCATAATATCATCAGAAGAGAGATTTAATAAGATACAGGATATCTGGACAAGAGCAAGTAATGATGTTGCTGCAGCCTTATTAGAGACACTTAAAAATGATAAAAATGGTTTTAATCCAGTATATATGATGGCTGATTCTGGAGCAAGAGGTTCTACAACTCAGATAAGACAGCTTGCTGGAATGAGAGGTCTTATGATAAAACCAGGTGGTGATATCATAGAGCTTCCTATTAAATCAAATTTTAAAGAGGGATTAAGTGTAATAGAATTTTATATTTCTACAAATGGTGCAAGAAAAGGTCTTGCTGATACAGCATTAAAAACTGCTGATGCTGGTTATTTAACAAGAAGATTGGTTGATATAGCACAAGATGTTATAATTAACGAGTATGATTGCGGGACAATAAATGGTATTGATATCACTGCTATTAAAGAAGGCGAAGAAATTATAGAGTCTTTAAAAGATAGAATTGTTGGTAGATTTTCAGCAGAAGATATTAAAGATCCAATTAATGGTGATATAGTTGTTAATGCTAATGAATTAATTACAGAAGAGATAGCCGAAAGGATAGAATCTCTAATGATTGATACGGTTAGGATTAGAAGTGTGCTTACCTGTGAATCAAAGAAGGGAGTTTGTGTAAAATGTTATGGTAAAAACCTTGCAACAAATCAGACAGTAGATATTGGCGAGGCGGTAGGTGTTATAGCAGCACAATCCATAGGTCAGCCTGGAACTCAGCTTACTATGAGAACATTCCATATAGGTGGTGCTGCAACTGGGGCTGCTCAGGAGAATACTTTGAAATTTAGTTATAAGGTGTTTATTGAAAATATAAAAGGGGCAACTATTCAACAGAAAGACGGAAACATACTTTTTGCAAGAAAGAGTTATCTTTATGTAAATAGAGTAAATCATGAATTTGATATAACTAATGCCAAGTTAAAAGTAAAAGAAGGGGAAAAAATCTCTATAGGAACTTTACTATTTGTTGATGATAAAGGTCAAGAGATTAAATCTCAGGAAGTAGGATATGCTAAAATTTACGGTAACAAGTTACTCATAGTTAGTTTGACTAAGGAAATAGAGGTTGCGCCTGGTTCTGTAATGTTTAAGAAGATAGGAGATACTGTTGAGGCTAAGGAGATAGTAATTCAGTTTGATCCTTTTATTCAGCCAATAATTGCAGAAAAGAGTGGCAGGGTTAAATTTGTTGATCTTAAAATAGGTTTGACTCTTAGAGAGGAGATCGATAAAACCACAGGTACTAAGAAATATAAGATTTCTGAATCTTATATGGATACTCTCCAGCCAAGGATCGCTATCCTTGATGAGAATGATGTTGAAATAGATAGCTATTTATTGCCGAGTAATGCATATTTAAATGTTAGAGATGGAGAAAAAATAGAGGCGGGACATGTTATTGCAAAGATAATTAAGAAGATAGCAAAGGCTGGCGATATAACTGGTGGTCTGCCAAGGGTTGTTGATCTTTTTGAAGCAAGAAAGCCAAAAGATGCAGCAGTTCTTGCAAAGATTACTGGAATAGTTAGATTTAAAGGTAAGGTTAAGGGTAAGGATATTATAGTTGTAGAAGATTCATTTGGCAATGAATTTAAGCATACTGTTCCAGCGGGTGCTTATTTGCTTGTTAGAGACGGGGATATGGTAAAGGCTGGAGAACCTTTATCAGAAGGTCCTAAGAATCCTCATGATATTTTACAGGTTTTAGGAGAGAATAGACTTCAGAGATTCTTAATGGATGAAATTCAGGGTGTGTATAGACTCCAAGGGGTTCATATTAATGATAAACATATAGGAGTCATAATAAGGCAGATGATGAAGAAGGTGGAGATAATTGATATTGGAGATACAAAATTTATTATAGGTCAGCTTGTTGATAAGAATAAATTTTACGAAGAAAATAGAAAGGTAATAAGTGAGGGTGGTCAACCAGCCATAGCAAGGCCGGTTTTATTAGGGATAACAAGAGCATCTCTATCTATTGATTCATTTTTGAGTGCAGCCTCTTTCCAGGAGACTACTAAGGTTCTTACTAATGCTTCTATAAAAGGGGCAACTGATCATCTTTCTGGTCTTAAAGAAAATGTTATTATAGGTCATTTAATACCTGCTGGCACAGGAATGAAATTGTATAACAATATAAAGCTGTATGATGAAAATATGGAAGATATTGATATTGGTAGTATTATGAATGAAAAAACAAATATCACAGGAGAAGGTGCTATTAAATAAAGAATATAGTTTTAAATACATTGTCATTGTATTTAGCCGTGGATAGAAGTGATAAATAGAAATAGTTTTTATTTTAAAATTAGTTAACTATATTTCTTAATAATATGAGATTTGAGGATTTTTTTTATTTGAATGGTTAAGGAAATTTAATTGACATAATTATTTTTTTTTGCTATAATATTGCCTAATTTTTAGGATAAGATTTTAAATAAAAAATGGAGATAGAATAATGCCAACAATAAATCAGTTAATTAGAAAAGGTAGAAAAAAAAGTAAGTCTAAAACCAAGTCACCTGCTTTAAAGGGGTGTCCTCAGAGAAGAGGTGTATGTACCAGAGTTATGACTTTAACCCCAAAGAAGCCAAATTCTGCTTTAAGAAAGGCTTGTAGGGTAAGACTTACTTCTGGGTTTGAAGTAACTTCATATATCCCTGGTGTGGGGCATAATTTACAGGAACACTCTGTTGTTCTAATAAGAGGAGGAAGGGTAAAGGATCTTCCTGGTGTTAGATATCATGTTATAAGGGGTGCTTTGGATTCTCTTGGAGTTGAGGATAGAAGAAGAGGTAGATCTAAATACGGTGCTAAAAAACCAAAGAATTAAAATAGATATTGGGTATATTTTTTTAAAAAAGATAAATAGAATTTAAAAAGGAGATGATATGGCAAGAGATAGGTATATACCTAAAAGAGAAATTCTTCCAGATGAGAAATTTAAGAGTGTATTGGTTTCTAAATTTATAAATGTGATGATGGAAAGAGGTAAAAAGTCTATTGCAAGAAATATATTGTATTCTGCTTTGGAAAAATTTGCTAGTAAGACTGGTGAGTCCCCAGTTGATTCTTTAAATAAGGCTATTGATAATGTAAGGCCTTTGGTAGAAGTTAAGTCGAGAAGAATAGGGGGTGCTACTTATCAGGTACCAGTAGAGGTTTCTGAAGATAGAGGAAGGGCTCTTGTAATGAGATGGCTTATTACTTATGCTCGTGTAAGATCAGAAAAGACAATGGATCAAAAACTTGCTGGTGAGCTTTTTGATGCATATAATAGTACTGGATCGACCTTTAAGAAAAAAGATGATACTCATAAAATGGCAGAAGCTAATAAGGCTTTCTCTCATTTTAGATGGTAATTTTTGTAAAAAAATAAGTTTGTTAAGGTGGTGAATTAAAAATGGGAAGAGTTGTTAGTTTGGAAAAAACAAGAAATATTGGTATAATGGCACATATTGATGCTGGTAAAACTACTTTAAGCGAAAGAATTCTTTTTTATACTGGTAAGTCTCATAAAATAGGCGAAGTTCATGATGGTGAAGCTACAATGGACTGGATGGAGCAGGAAAAGGAGAGAGGTATTACCATAATTTCTGCTGCGACAACCTGTTTCTGGCAGAATCATAGAATTAACTTGATAGATACTCCGGGGCATGTTGATTTTACAGTAGAAGTAGAAAGGTCATTAAGGGTTCTTGATAGTGCTGTTGGGGTATTTTGTTCAGTAGGCGGTGTTCAACCTCAATCAGAAACTGTCTGGAGGCAGGCAAATAAGTATAATGTTCCAAGACTTATTTTTGTAAATAAGATGGATAGATTGGGTGCTGATTTTTACAGTGTTTATAATCAGATTAAGACAAAGTTAGGTGCTAATCCAGTGCCTATTCAGATTCCAATTGGGGCAGAAGAAAATTTTAAGGGTGTTGTAGACTTAATAGAAATGAAAGCTTATATTTTTTCGGATGAAAAGGAGTTGGTTAACTACCAGATCGTTGAGATACCAGCAGAGTTAAAGGACAAAGCAAATGAATATAGAGAAAAAATGATTGAGTCTTTGAGTAATGTCGATGATATAATAATGGAGAAATATCTTGAGGGTAAAGATATTTCTGTTGCAGAGATTAAGTCTGCTATCAGAAAGGGAACTATCGCAATGAAGATCTTCCCAATGACATGTGGGAGTGCTATAAAAAATAAGGGTGTTCAGTTATTATTAAACGCTGTTGTTGACTTCTTGCCCTCACCGGTTGATATTGCTAATGTTAAGGGGATAGATCCAGTATCGGGTGATACAATAGAGAGGGTTGCAAGTGATTCTATACCGTTTAGTGCACTTGCTTTCAAGATAATGTCAGATCCTTACGTTGGTAAATTAACATTCTTTAGGGTTTATTCTGGTAGTTTAAAGAGTGGTTCTTATGTTTATAATTCTACTCAGGATAAAAAAGAGAGGGTTGGTAGATTATTGCAGATGCATGCTAATAAAAGAGATGAGATAGAAGAGGTTTATGCTGGTGATATAGCAGCAGCAGTAGGGTTAAAGTTTACTACTACAGGTGATACTCTCTGTGATGAAAATAATCCTATTATTCTTGAATCAATGGTTTTCCCAGAGCCAGTTATATCTATTGCTATTGAGCCAAAATCAAAAGCAGATAGTGATAGACTTACCATGGCATTACAGAAGATGGCAGAAGAAGATCCTACTTTTAAGGTTAGAGTTGATCAGGAGACTGGACAGACCATAATAAGTGGAATGGGTGAGCTTCATTTAGAGATTATTGTTGATAGAATTTTTAGAGAATTTAAGGTTGCTGCTAATGTTGGGGCTCCACAGGTTGCATATAGAGAGACAATTACATCTGTTTCT
This sequence comes from Spirochaetota bacterium, assembly GCA_035406685.1. GTDB lineage: Bacteria > Spirochaetota > GWE2-31-10 > GWE2-31-10 > MWDO01 > DAONLM01. The sequence goes on along the minus strand of DAONLM010000003.1, from coordinate 20,896 downwards.
GATGTTAATCATAAATATGCAAAACAGTCTGGAGGTCATGGGCAGTATGGTCATGTTATGATTAAGTTTGAGCCATTGCCACCTGGAGGTGGTTTTGTTTTTGAAAATAAAATTGTTGGTGGTAAGATTCCAAAAGAGTATATACCAGCGATAGAAAAGGGGCTTGTTGAAGCTTCGCAAAGTGGGGTTTTAGCGGGTTATCCAGTAGTTGATTTTAAGGCTATTTTATATGATGGGTCTTATCATGAGGTTGATTCTTCAGAATTGGCTTTTAAAATATGTGCGATTCAAGCATTTAAAGAGGGTATGCAAAAGGCTAAACCAGTATTATTGGAACCAATAATGGCAGTTGAGATTGTTTCTCCAGATGATTATACTGGTGATATTATAGGTAATTTGAACTCAAAGAGAGGTAGAGTGGAAAGCATGGAGGATAAAAATAATATTAAGATAATTAATGCAAAGGTTCCTCTTGCTAATATGTTTGGTTATTCTACCACATTAAGATCCCTTTCACAAGGGAGAGCAAACTATACAATGCAATTTGATCATTATGAAGAGGCACCAAAAAATATTTCAGAGGAAATAATAAAAAAATATTCAAAATAATTATTTGTAAATAATATTTTAGGAGGTTATTTAAATGGCAAAAGAGGTATTTCAAAGAACAAAACCACATATCAATGTTGGTACAATCGGGCATGTTGATCATGGTAAGACAACCTTGACTTCTGCATTGACTCAATATTGTGCATTAAAGGGTAAGGCAAAGGTGTTAAAATATGAAGATATTGATAATGCACCAGAGGAAAAGGTAAGAGGTATTACGATTAATACAAGACATGTTGAATATGAAACAGACAAAAGACACTATGCTCATGTCGATTGCCCGGGGCATGCAGACTATATTAAGAATATGATTACTGGGGCTGCTCAGATGGATGGTGCTATTCTTGTAGTATCAGCTGCTGATGGTGCTATGCCTCAGACCAAGGAGCATATTTTACTTGCAAGACAGGTAGAAGTTCCTTATATTGTTGTGTTTATTAATAAGGTGGATATGGTAGATGATCCAGAATTGTTAGATCTTGTTGAAATGGAAATAAGAGATCTTTTAAAATCTTATGAATTCCCAGGAGACGAGATACCTGTTGTAAAGGGATCAGCTAAGGCTGCTATGGAAAATCCAAATGACCCAAATGCTACAAAATGTATTCAGGAGTTACTTGATGCATTGGATAATTATATTCCACAACCAAAAAGAGATGAGGATAAGGATTTCTTAATGCCAGTAGAAGATATTTTTACAATTTCTGGTAGAGGAACAGTAGCTACTGGTAGAATAGAGAGAGGATCAATTATTCTCAATACAGAAGTAGAGATCGTTGGTATTAAGCCTACAAAGAAGACAACTGTTACTGGTATAGAGATGTTTAATAAGACACTCGAAAAGGGTATTGCTGGTGATAATGTTGGGTTATTATTAAGAGGTGTTGAAAAGAAAGATGTTGAGAGAGGTCAGGTTATTGCTAAACCAGGTTCTATTACTCCTCATAAGAAATTTACAGCAACTACTTATATCTTAAAGAAAGAAGAGGGTGGAAGACATACTGCATTTTTTGAAGGTTATAGGCCTCAATTCTTTTTTAGAACAACTGATGTTACTGGAACAATTCATTTACCGCAGGGTGTTCAGATGGTAATGCCGGGTGATAATGTTACTTTAACCTGTGAACTTATAAATTCTATAGCAATGGAGAAAAATTTAAGATTTGCTATTAGAGAGGGTGGAAGAACCGTTGGTGCAGGATCTGTTTTAGAAATTTTAGAATAATTTATTTTTTGTATAAAACCCCTATTTTTTAGAATAGGGGTTTTTTTAATTTTTAATCAATCGTTGTTTTTTTTCTTAAAAAAAGAGCATATTTTTTGTGTTTGTGATTAATAATATTGAAAAATTAAAACTTATTTTTAATATAGAGTAGATATTTAGTTTAATTTTTTATAATATAAATTTTTTATTTTAAAAAAAACAAATATTTATATAAAAAATATCAAAATTTAGTTGATTTTTTTTAGAAAATATGTTATATACTTTCAACCTAATTTTATATGATTTTATGAGGTAGGAAAAAATGACACAAAATAGAATAAGAGTAAGATTAAGAGGTTATGATATAGAGCTTCTAGATCAGGCAGCAAAGTCTATAGTGAGTGCTGTGAAAAAGACTGGCGCGAAGTTTTCTGGTCCTATACCATTGCCAACTAAAATTAATAGATTTACTGTTTTAAGGTCAGTAAATATTAATGTAAAATCGAGAGAGCAATTTGAAATGAGGACACATAAGAGGCTTATTGATATTCAACCAGTAGAAGGGACACTTGAGGCATTGATGAAACTTGAACTTGCTGCTGGTGTAGATGTAGATATAAAGTAATATAATAAGTAAGTTGTAGTGATACAAAAGAGTTTGTAGGAGGTTTTAAGATGAATGGTTTAATTGGTAAAAAGATAGGGATGACTCAGTATTTTTTAGAGGATGGTAAACCTGTTCCAGTTACTGTTGTAAAAGTAGAAAAAAATGTAATTGTTAATATAAAGAGTAAAGAGAGAGATGGGTATAATGCCATAGTATGTGGAATAGAAGACTTAAAAGAGAATAAAGTAAATAAGCCTTTAAAGGGTTTTTTTGATAAAAATGGTATTAAACCAAAGAGGTATTTAAGAGAATTTAGAGTGGACGATCTTTCCAAATATTCCATTGGCATGGAATTTGGCGCAGAAATTTTTGATAATATTAAATATGTCGATGTTATAGGTATTTCTAAGGGTAAAGGATTTCAGGGTGTTATGAAAAGACATAATTTTCATGGAGGCCCTGCATCTCATGGTTCAAAATTTCATAGAGAGAATGGTTCTACGGGACAGAATACATATCCAGCAAAGTCTTTTAAGGGTGTAAAAAGAGCTGGCAGAATGGGAAGAGAGAGAGTTACTGTTCAAAATTTAAAGATTGTAGGTAAATCTAACGAAGAGGGAATTTTGTTTATTAAAGGTGCAATACCTGGTATTAATAAAGGTGTTGTTGTGATTAAAAAGGCTGTTAAAAAGGCTTAATTTTTTTAAAAATAGATTTTAGTAATTAAGGATTGTAAAATGAAGATTAAAGTAGTTGATGTAAATGGAAAAGAGATAAAAGAGTTAGAATTAAATGATGATGTTTTTGGTATAAAACCAAATAAATTCTCTATTTATGAATCAATAAAAAATGAACTTGCGAATTCAAGACAGGGGACTGTTTCAACTAAGACCAAGGCTGAAGTTAGTGGTTCTGGTGCAAAGCCATGGAAACAGAAGGGGACTGGTAGAGCAAGAGTTGGGACAAAGAGAAATCCAGTATGGATTCATGGTGGTGTTGCTTTTGGTCCAAAGCCAAGAGATTTTTCTTATGTTTTGCCAAAGAAGGTAAAGAATCTTGCGTATAGATCTGTTTTTTCAATGAAGTTAAGTGAAAACAATCTTGTTGTTGTGGATAAAATAGAATTAAAAGAGGGTAAGACAAAGGAATTCTTAAAAACATTGAATAATATTATTGATAAAGAGAATAAATATGTCCTTGTTTTAACCGATAAGGATTTTCTTATAAGAAGAGCATCAAGAAATTTGCCTTTTGTAACAACATTGAATAGTGCCAGATTGAATGTTAAAGATCTTTTTTATTCTGATAAGATTGTTTTAACAGAAGAGGCGATTTTGTATATAAATGAGAATTTGAAAACAAAAAAATAAATTTTAATAAAGGGATTGAATTATGAATAGTAACGAGATTTTAATAAGACCAGTTGTAACAGAGAAGAGTACTTATTTAAGAGAAAAATTTAATAAATATGTTTTTATAGTTCATAAAAATGCAGATAAAATTTCTATTAAAAAGGCTATTAAAGAAATCTTTAATGTTGAGCCAGTATCTGTTAATATAGTAAACAAAAAAGGGAAAAAGAAGAGAGTTAGATATCAATACGGATATACTCCAAGTATTAAGAAGGCTATTATTACTCTTAAAAAAGGTGATAAGATAGCCATATTTGAAGGTGTATAAATTCGAGAAGAAATAAGGAAAGAAAAAGGAGAATAAAATGGGAATAAAAAGATATAAACCAGTAACGCCAAGTTTAAGAGCAATGACTGTTCTTACTTTTGATGAGATTACTGATGATAAGCCGTTAAAATCTCTTGTTAAAGGTAAGAAAAGAAGTAGTGGTAGAATGAGAACCGGTAGAATTTCGGTCAGACACAGAGGTGGTGGTGCAAAGAGAAAATTTAGGATAGTAGATTTTAAAAGAGATAAATTCGATATAGAGGCAGAAGTTGTTTCTATTCAGTATGATCCTAACAGAAGTTGTAATATAGCACTTTTAACATATAAAGATGGAGAAAAGAGGTATATTATATCTCCTTTAGATTTAAAAGTTGGGTCTAAAATTGTATCGAGTAAGAATAATGTTGAAATAGAGATAGGCAATGCTACCTTATTGAAGAATATACCGGTTGGTACTATTGTTCATAATGTGGAAATGTATCCTGGTAAGGGTGGTCAGATAGCAAGATCTGCTGGTAGTTTTGTTCAGATTAATGGTTTTGAAAATGGTAAGTGTATTGTAAAAATGCCGTCAGGAGAGTTAAGATATATCAATGAAAATTGTCTTGCTACTATTGGGCAGGTGGGAAACCTTGATTATGCTAAAATAAATATTGGTAAGGCTGGAAAATCAAGATTAAGAGGTATTAGGCCAACCGTTAGGGGAACAGCTATGAACCCAATAGATCATCCACATGGTGGTGGTGAGGGTAGAACAAAAGGTGGTAGACATCCTGTTACACCATGGGGGCAGCCTACTAAGGGGTATAAAACAAGAAAGAAGAGAAAACCAAGTAGCAGTCAGATAATTAGAAGAAGAAAGAAATAAAAATAGATAATGTTTTGATTTAGGCAAATTTTAATTATTAAGCAATGCTTAAATAAAAAGGAGTTTGGTGTGTCAAGAAGTGTTAAAAAGGGTCCATTTATTGATAAGCATCTTTTAAAAAAGGTGTTAGAAATGAAAAATTCAGGCCAGAAAAAGCCTATAAAAACATGGTCGAGAAGATCTACTATTTTTCCAGAAATGGTAGGATTAACAATAAATGTTTATAATGGTAAAAAATTTATTCCAGTTTATATAACAGAGAATCTTGTTGGGCATAAGTTGGGAGAATTTGCTCCTACAAGATTTTTTAAAGGACATTCTGGATCAGAAAAGAAGGCTAAGGGGTAAAATATGGCAGCAAAAGCAAGTGCGAGATATGTAAGAATTTCTCCTTATAAGGTAAGAAGAATAGCCAATGAGATAAAAAATAAGAGTGTGTTGGATGCTGAGGCTTATCTTGCCTTTTTAACAAATAAGGGGGCAGAGGTTTTAAAAAAGGTTATACATTCTGCAAGATCCAATTATCTTCAAATGAATAGAAATGCAGATGAAGAGAAACTTATTATATCCAAGATTATGGTTAATGGAGGTCCTCAATTAAAAAGATATCATCCTATTTCAAGGGGTAGAGCCGGGAGAATTTTAAAAAGAACCTGTCATATATATGTAGAAGTTGAAGATTTTGATAAAATAAAAGGAGAATAATATGGGGCAGAAGGTTAATCCAATTGGTTTAAGAATCGGTATAAATAAATATTGGGATTCAGTTTGGTTTAGTGAAAAGAAAAATTATGCAAAATTTTTGCATGAAGATATAAAAATAAGAAATTTAATTCAAAATTATAATTTCTCTGGTGATGATAAGAATAGAAAATCTGTTTCTGATGTTGCAAGAGTAGAAATTTTTAGAAAGCCAGATAGAATTACTATAATTATACACACAGCAAGAGCGGGTGTTATTGTTGGAGTTGATGGTAAGAATATTTCAGATTTGACTAAAAAAATAGCAAAAATTACATCTTCAAAGATAGAGATTAAGATAAAAGAGATAAAGAAACCAGAGATAAATGCTAGCTTGGTTGCTGCAAATATTGCTAAACAGATAATGAATAGGGTGCCATTTAGAAGAGCAATGAAAAAGGCTATTGCTGATGCTAAAAAAATGAACATTCCTGGCATAAAGGTTCAGTGTTCTGGAAGATTGGGTGGAGCAGATATAGCAAGAACTGAATGGTATAGAGAGGGAAGAATTCCTTTACATACTTTAAGGGCTGATATTGATTATGGAACTGCTAATGCTTTGACTACTTATGGAATAACTGGTATTAAAGTGTGGATTTTCCATAGAGAGATTTTTAAGAAAGATATTAAAGAGGATGCTGGTCAATTGATTAAAAGACCAAGAAGAAAAGGAAAAGAGAGTAAAGAGAGTGACGAGTAAATTTATTTAATAGATTTGTCATAGATTGTGTTATGACTTATGTTACTATTTTTAAAAAATAATGAGGGAGTTTGCTTATGTTAATGCCAAAAAGGACAAAGTTTAGAAAACAACAGAGATGGAGATTTAAAGGGGAAGCTCATAAAGGTAATAAAGTTGTTTTTGGGGATTATGGATTAATGGCTTTAGAAGGAAAATTAATTACAAATAGACAGATTGAAGCAACAAGAAGAACTATTACAAGAAGTTTAAAGAGAGCTGGAAATTTGTGGATAACTATATTTCCAGATATTCCTTATACTAAAAAGCCAGCTGAGACAAGGCAGGGTAATGGAAAGGGTAATGTGGAATATTATGTTGCTAAGGTTTTACCTGGTAAAATAATGTTTGAGATTTCTGGTGTTTCTGAGGAAGTAGCAAAAGAGGCTTTCTGGTTAGCAAGTCAGAAACTGCCTATTAAGACAAAGATGGTTAAAAGGGAGACCTTATAATAATAAATAGTGGTAAATGGAGGAATATAATGAAGGTAAAAGAATTAAGAGAAAAAACAGATGCTGAGTTAAAATTAGAAAGAGAGAAATTAATTAATAAGCATAGAGAGTTAAGATTTAAAAAAGTAGTTGGGGTTATTGATAATCCTTTACAGTTAAGAACAATAAAAAAAGATATAGCAAGAATAAATACTATATTGCATCAGAGAAAATTGGAAAAATTATATAAAGAATTAAATATAAAATAATGGAGAGCAAAAGTGAGTGATAATAAAAAGATTATTAAATCCATGATAGGTATAGTAAAAAGTGATAAGATGGATAAGACTGTTGTTGTTAGTGTAGAATATAATAAGATGCATCCTCTTTATAAAAAGTATGTTAAAAAGACGAAGAAATTTAAGGCTCATGATGAAAATAATGAATGTAAAGAGGGAGATCTTGTTAGAATTGAGAGTTGCAGGCCTATTAGTAAAGAGAAGAAATGGAGAGTTGTTGAGATTATTAAAAAAGCTCAATAGATTGGATCTAATTTTAGAAATAGATAGTTATTATCTTTTTCTTAATTAATAATATTTAATAGAAAATAGTTGTTTTGTAATATATTGAAGATAGATAAAAAGGAGATTGAAAATGATACAACAAGAGACATTGTTAAAAGTTGCTGATAATAGTGGAGCTAAGTTAGTTAAGTGTATAAAGGTCCTTGGTGGCACAAGAAGAAGGTATGCTACTATTGGTGATATAATAGTGGTTTCTGTTAGAGACGCTATACCCAATGGACCTATAAAGAAAGGGAGTAAGTTAAAGGGTGTTATTGTTAGAGTGAATAGAGAATTTAAAAGGGATGATGGAAGTTATGTGAAATTTGATGATAATGCTGTTGTTATTATTGATGCTAACAATAATCCTAGGGGAACAAGAGTATTTGGCCCTGTTGCAAGAGAGTTAAGGGATAAAGATTTTATGAAGATAATATTTTTAGCCCCAGAGGTTTTATAATATTAAAAATATTGGGAGTAAGATATGATTAAATTCAAAAAAATAAAAAAACAGGATAATGTTGAAGTTATTGCTGGAAAAGAGAAAGGGAAGACTGGTAAAGTCATTGATGTAGATAGAAATAAGGGAAGAGTTTTAATAGAAGGGATTAATATTGTAAAGAAAGCAATGAGAAAGACAAAAGAGAACCCTCAGGGTGGTATTAAAGAGATAGAGGCTTTTATTAATATATCAAATGTAATGTTAATATGTCCAAAGTGTAGTAAAAAGACAAGAGTTGGATTTAAGATAAAAAGAGACGAAAAAGAAGGGGAAAAAAGAGTTAGAATTTGTAAAAAATGCAAGGCTGAAATAGATTAATTTTTAAAAACAAGGAGTATTTATAAGATTCCTTGTTTTATTAAATAATTATGATAAATTCTAAAATTTTACTAATATATAGTGAGGATAAAAGATGGAACCAAAAACAAAAGAGACAAAAAAAGAGACAAAAAAGGTTGAACCAAGATTAAAGGTTTTATATAAAGAAAAGATTAGAGATGAATTAATGAAAAAATTCAATTTTAAAAATGTTATGATGATCCCTAAAATTGAAAAGATAGTATTGAGTATGGGTGTTGGTAGAGCTGTTCAGGATAAAAAGAAACTTGAAACTGCTGTGGAAGATCTAACCAATATTGCAGGTCAGAGAGCAGTTAAGACTAAAGCAAAAAAATCCATAGCTACTTTTAAAATAAGAGAGGGAATGGATATAGGATGTATGGTTACATTGAGAGGTGATAGAATGTATGAATTTCTTGATAGATTGATTAATATTGCTTTACCAAGGGTTAAGGATTTTAGAGGTGTTAAGGCTTCTGGTTTTGATGGTAGAGGCAATTTCTCAATGGGGATTAGTGAGCATATTATCTTTCCAGAAATAAATTTTGATAAAATAGATGAAATTAAAGGTTTAAATATAAACATTGTAACAACGGCAAGAAATGATGAAGAGGCAAAATATTTGTTGCAATGTTTTAATATGCCTTTTGTTAAAAGATAATAGGAGATAATTATGGCAAGAAAAGCAATGATAGAGAAATATCACCGCAAACCTAAATTTGAGGTTAGAAAACATAATAGATGCAATATCTGCGGAAGACCAAGAGGGTATTTAAGAAAATTTGATATGTGTAGAATTTGTTTTAGAAAATTAGCAGGCCAGGGGCAGATACCTGGTGTTACAAAAGCATCATGGTAAAAGGAGTAAGAGATGGCAAGTCATGATTCTATTGGAGATATGTTAACAAAGATAAGAAATGCTATTATGGCAAAACATGAAAAGGTGAATATTTTCCCTTCAAGAGAAAAGTTAGAGATAATTAAAATTTTAAAGAATGAAGGATATATAAAGAATTTCAAGAAAGTTACTGAAAATGGGAAGGCATATATTAGAGTCTATTTTAAGTATGATGAAAAAGGAAATTCTGTAATAACTGGTTTATCAAGGATAAGTAAACCAGGTAGAAGAGTTTACAAGCCTCATAATGAAATCCCGTCATTATATAATGGTATAGGGACAATAATTGTCTCTACATCAAAGGGGATTTTGACTGGTAAGAAAGCCTCTCAAGAGAGAGTTGGCGGGGAAATTTTGTGTGCTATCTGGTAATTTACTTGACAAATTTTAAATATTAGTATATAATACCAGAATTATTTTTATTACTATAATTACTTTAAGAAAGTAAAGAGGAATGATAAGATGTCTAGAATAGGAAAGTTACCAATTATAATACCTGATGGTGTTAAAGTTAGTGTGATAGATAAGAATATTACTATTGAGGGCCCTAAGGGTAAATCAAGCATTACTTTATTAGATAATGTAAAGGTAAAAGTAGAAGATAATCCTAAAAGAATAATAGTAGAAAGATCTTCTGATGAAAAATTTGACAAAGCAAGTCATGGACTTTTTAGAGTTTTGATTAACAATGTTGTAATTGGTGTTACTAAGGGTTTTGAGAAAAAACTCGAGATTGTTGGAACTGGGTTTAAGGCTAATATGGAAGGGACAAATCTTGTTTTAAATATAGGTTTTTCTCATCCTATTAAATATCCTATACCTCAGGGAATTAAGGTGGCAATAGAAGAGAATACAAAGATTACAATTAGTGGTATTGATAATCAATTAGTGGGACATGTTGCTTCTGAAATAAGAAAGATTAGGCCACCAGAACCTTATAAGGGTAAGGGTATTAAATATGTTGATGAGAAAGTTAGAAGAAAAGCCGGTAAGGCTGCTAAAAAGAAATAAAATAGATTTTAAGAAAAGGGTGATAGTATATGTTTAAAAGAGATTGGATAAAAGAAAGAAGAATAAGAAGAAAACTTTCTATAAGAAAAAAGATAAAAGGAACAGCAGACAAGCCAAGGCTTTCTGTTTATAGAAGTAATAGATATATTTATGTGCAAGCAATAGATGATGAAAAAGGAGTTACTTTAGCTTCTGCTTCAAGTTTGAGTCTTGATAAGAATTTAAAGTTAAATAAAGAGACTGCTAAAAAAATTGGAGAAGCAATAGCTGATAAATTGTTGTCATTAAATATAAAAAATGCTGTTTTTGATAGAAATGGTTTTTTATATACTGGTAAAATACAGTCTCTTGTAGAGGCTGCAAGAAAAAAAGGTTTAAAAATATAAAATATTAAGGAATAAAGGGTAAGAGATATGGGTGATTTTGATAATAAAAATTTAGAGATCGAGAATGTTACAGAAGAGATTGATAGTAATTTAAGTGATAAGGTAATAAAATTAAGTAGAGTAGCCAAGGTTGTTAAGGGTGGAAGAAGGTTTAGTTTTTCTGCATTAGTTGCTGTTGGCGATAAGGCTGGTAAAGTAGGTTTAGGCTTTGGTAAGGCTAATGAGGTTTCTGATGCTATTGCAAAGGCAACTAATAATGCTAAAAAGAATATGATAACTGTTTATTTAACAAAGAAGAAAACAATTCCTCATGAGGTTATTGGGGAGTATAAGACTTCAAAGGTTATTATGAGATCAGCTACTCCTGGTACTGGCGTAATCGCAGGTGGTGCCGTTAGATCAATTATGGAAGTTGTTGGGGTAACTGATGTTCTTGCAAAAATATTGGGATCCAAGAATCAGTTGAATGTAGCAAAGGCTACTTTAGATGCTTTAACAAAATTAAGAAATATTAAAGCTGTTACCAAATTAAGAGGTAAGAATATTACAGATCTTTTTTAGTTTTTTTGGAACTTGTTATAGAGATTTTTAAAGGAGAAAGATATGGCTAAATCAGTTGAAAATAAAAAAAAGAGCGAAAAAACAATAAAGGTTCAGTTAGTTAAATCTTTTTATGGTAGAGGAGATGATCAGATTGGCACAGTTAGAGCATTGGGGTTAAAAAGGATAAATGATATAAGAGAACATAAAGATACACCAGTAATTCGTGGTATGATTTTTAAGGTAAAACATCTTGTAAAAGTATTAGAAGAATAAAAAAAGGATGGGAGAGAATATGTCTGGAAATAATAAACTTTTAGAAAAACCAATTGGTGCTACAAAAAAAAGAAAAAGATTAGGAAGAGGGATAGGTACTGGTCATGGTAAGACCAGTGGTAAAGGTCATAAAGGCCAGAATGCAAGAAAAGGTGGTGGTGTTAGGCCAGGTTTTGAAGGTGGGCAGACACCTTTATATAGAAGATTACCCAAGAGAGGTTTTAAGAATGCTTATTTTAAAGAAGAATACAATGAGGTAAATGTATATCTTCTTGATAAATTTGATAATAATACTAAAATTGATGCAGAGTTTTTAAAGAAGAATGGATTTGTGATTTCAAAAAATAAGAAGTTAAAAATATTGGGTGTAGGAGAGTTAACTAAAAAGTTAGAGGTTTATGCTGATAAATTTTCTAAAAGTGCTATTGAAAAGATTGAAAAGGCTGGTGGAAAGGCTATTTTAATAGATAAAAAAGAGGAAAAGGTTAAGGATAAATAAATTAATTTAAAAATATAATTTTTATAAGGATTAATAAATGTCAAATTCTTTAGTAAATATTTTTAAGATTAAAGAATTAAGAAATAGAATATTCTTTACTATTGGAATTCTCATTATATATAGAATAGGGACACAAATTCCAGTTCCTGGTATAAATTTTTCAGCATTGAAACTCTTTATTCAGTCACAGCAGGGGAGCGGGGATCCTTTACTGGAATATTTTAACTTTTTTGCTGGTGGTGCTTTTGATAATATGTCTATTTTTGCATTAGGTATAATGCCATACATTACAACTTCCATTATAATGCAATTATTATTATTGATAATACCGTCTTTAAAGAGATTGTCTGAAGAAGAGGGGGGTAGAAGAAAGATTACACAATATACAAGAATAGGAACATTACCAGTATGTCTTTTACAGAGTTTTCTAACCATTGATTTTATAAATAGATTGCCAGAAGATGTTATTGCTATGCAACCCAAATTGCTTTTTTATATAACTGCGATTATAATAACATCAACCGGAACTATAATATTAATGTGGTTGGGTGAAAGAATTTCAGAAAAAGGCATTGGTAATGGTATATCTTTAATAATATTTGCTGGTATTGTCGCAAGGGTACCAGGTGCATTAAAACAGCTTTTTGATAAGGTTCAGAGAGGAGAACTCGATATACCAGTAGTTCTTTTTATCTTGATAATGTTTGTCTTTATAATAGCACTTGTTATATACGAGCAACAGGGGCAGAGAAAGATACCAGTAAATTATGCAAAAAGGATTGTTGGGAGAAAGGTGTATGGTGCCCCAAATACATATTTACCATTAAAAATAAATCCATCTGGGGTTATTCCTATTATTTTTGCTAATTCTGTTTTGATTTTACCACAGACATTAGCAAGCATATTTAGAAATAATGAGATCATAGTAAATATAAGCAACTGGATGGGACACGGAACAGTTGCATATCTTATAATTTATTCTTTATTAATAATATTTTTTGCATATTTTTATACACAGGTAACATTGAATCCAGTTGAAATTGCTAAAAATATAAGAGAGAATGGCGGATCAATACCAGGTATACCAGTAAATAAAGTAGAGGAATATTTAACTAAAATTTTAAATAGAATTGTTTTGCCTGGTTCGATATTTTTAGCATTTATAGCAATTATACCTACGATAATTGTTGATTTGATTCCAGAATTTCCAGTAAGTTTTGCATATTTACTTGGTGGGACATCTTTAATAATTATAGTAGGAGTTGATCTTGATACCATGAGTCAGATAGAGAGCCATCTCAAGATGCATCATCAGGATGGGCTTGTGAAAAAAGGAAAGATAAGATCAAGAAATTTTTAAATTAATTTTTTGAAAAAAAAGGAGATTTTTATGAAAGTCAGAGCAAGTGTAAAACCAATTTGCGATAAATGTAGAGTTATTAGAAGAAAGGGTGTTATTAGAGTAATTTGTGAGAATCCAAGACATAAACAGAGACAAAAATAGTTTTTAATTAAATAGATAAGGAGATTTATAATGGCAAGAATTGCAGGTATAGATTTACCAAATAAACCAATAGAGATTGCTCTTACTTATATATATGGTATAGGTAGGTCAAATGCAAAGACTATATGTGAAAAGGCAAAGGTTAAACTTGGGACAAGAGCCAATAATCTTACAGAGACAGAAATAAATGAGCTAAGAAAGGTAATTGAGAATGAGTATGATATTGAGGGTAGATTACGTGGTATTGTTCAGATGAACATAAAGAGACTAATGGATATTGGTTGTTATAGGGGTTTAAGACACAGAAAGGGATTGCCAGTTAGAGGGCAGAGAACCAAGACTAATGCAAGAACAAGAAAGGGAAAGAGAAAGACTGTTGCTGGAAAGAAAAAGTAATTTGGGTATATTATAAAATATATTTTAATATAGAGGAGTTAATAATTGAGTAAGACTACAACAACTACTAAGAATAAGAAAAAAGAAAAAAGAACAATAGGTATTGGAAAAGTTTATATTCAGGCATCTTTTAATAATACAATTATAACCGTAACAGACAGTAAGGGGAATACTCTGGCTTGGAGTTCTTCTGGGTCTTTAAGTGGATTTAGAGGTGCTAAAAAGGCTACCCCTTTTGCAGCTCAGCTTGTAGCAGAGACTGCTGCTAAAAAGGCAATAGATAGTTATGGTTTAAAAGAGGTTGAAGTTTATGTAAAAGGTCCTGGTGTAGGAAGAGAGGCTGCTATAAGAGCCCTTGACCATGTTGGTTTAAAAATTACTCTTATTAAAGATATTACACCTGTTCCTCATAATGGGTGCAGGCCTAAAAAGAGAAGAAGAGTTTAAAATAGTATAAATTTAAAAGAGGTGTAAGATGGCAAGATATTTACAAGCAAAATGTAGAAGATGTAGAGCAGAAAATCAAAAACTTTTTTTAAAAGGTGAGAGATGTTTATCTATTAAATGTCCTATTGATAAAAGGGAAAATTTATTAAGAAAAGGTCCTCCGGGTAAAGCTCCAGGTTTAAGAATAAAGAAAACTTCTGGTTATGGTATTCAGTTAAAAGAGAAGCAAAAACTTAAACAGATGTATGGAATTTTAGAAAGACAGTTTAGAAGATATTTTAAGATTGCTAGTAAACAGAAGGGTGTTACGGGTGATAATTTGATAAGATTATTAGAGACACGACTTGACAACGTTGTATATAGATTACATTTCGCCACTTCAAGAAATATGGCAAGGCAAATTGTGTTACATAGACATATAGAAGTTAATGGTAAGGTTGTAAATATTCCTTCCTATCAGTTAAAAGAGGGGGATGTTGTTAGTGTAAAAGAGAAGGATTTAAATCTTTCTGTTATTCAGCAATCTTTAAAGTTATTTTCCAGTCAGGGTGTTGTTCCATGGCTTGAACTTGATGTGGAAAAGGGTAGAGGTGTATTAAAGCAGATACCTAGAAGAAGTGATATAATCGACCTAAAAGATATCAATGAACAGTTGATAGTTGAATTGTATTCTAAATAGTTAGTTTTTATTTTTGGATTATTAAATCCTAAATATGTAACAATTTTTTTCTGTTACAGAGAGGTAAATTTTAAAAGCAGGAGTTAAATGTGAATAAAAAGGTTTTATTAAAGGGGTTTAAAAAGCCTAAATCAATTACTTATGAAAAAGAAGAACAGACTCCTAATTATGGTAAGTTTATAATATCTCCTTTTGAAAAAGGGTTTGGATATACTTTTGGAAATGTTTTGAGAAGAGTACTATTGTCTTCAATTCCTGGATATGCTATTTCTGCTATAAGGGTCCAGACAAAAAACAGCAATGGGGAGGTAAAGATTTTATCAAGCTGTTTTGAACAGATACCAGAGGTATATGAGGATACTCTTGATGTTATAAATAATTTAAAGAATGTCAAGGTCAAATTACTGGATGATATAGAACAAAAAACTATAAGCATAGAGAAAAAAGGAGGAGGTGTAGTTAAGGCTGGGGATTTACAGATTGATGATACGATTGAAATAATAAATAAAGATCTTACAATAATGACTTTATCTGATAAAGCAGATATAGAGATGGATATTCAGATTGATTGGGGTAGGGGATATGTTGATGCAGAGAGACAGGAGGAGTATGTAGAGACAATTGATACTATACCGATTGATGCAATGTATTCTCCTATAGAGAAGGTAAAATATGAAGTTACAAATACAAGAGTTGGGCAAAGAACTGATTATGATAAATTGATACTTGAGGTTTGGACAAATGGCACAATTTTACCAGAGGATGCTATTGGATCTGCTGCTAAGTTATTAAAAGAGCAGTTGCAGGTTTTGATCAATTTTGAAGAAGAGGGCGAAGCAGAAGAGTTAGAGCAGCAGAGTGAAGATGAAGATTTAAAGACACTTTTTGAGACCCCAATAGATGAACTTGAGTTGTCTGTAAGAGCTTCCAATTGTTTAAGAACAGTTAATATAAAAACAATAGGGGATCTTGTTTCTAAAAGTGAGGATAAGATAGCTAAAATAAGGCATTTTGGTAAGAAATCTTTATTAGAAATAAAAGAGAAATTAGCCAAATATAAATTAACTTTTGGCATGGAAGATGTTGTTAATAGAGTATTAAAAAGAAAATAGAATAGAAAGGAGAATAGGTTATGAATCATTTAGAAAAATTTAAAAAATTAAATAGAACACATTCTCATAGAAGAGCATTATATAGAAATATGATTGAATCTCTCTTAAAACATGAGAGAATTACTACTACTGTTGTGAAGGCAAAAGAGATAAGAAGAATTGTTGAAAAGATTATAACAAGGGCAAAGGAGAAGACCTTATCTAATATCAGAATAGTAAATAGATTGATTAAAAATAAGGCTATGTTAAAAAGATTATTCGATGAAATTGGACCAAGATTTGTTAATAGAAATGGTGGTTATACAAGAATATATAAATTAGGCAAGAGAAAAGGGGATGGAGCTGATCTTGCTATTTTAGAAATTTTACCAGAGATAGATACTGCTAAGTCGGATAAGAAGAAAAAGAAGAAAAAAGATGTAGAAAAGAAATTAGATACTTCTAAAAAAGAAAAGGTTGAAGCAAAGAGTGTTAAAATAGAGAAGGAATCATTCTATGTTTATTCGGAGAATGATAATTATACTTTTAATTTTGTTGATAGTTCTGGCAATGTAAAGTTAAAGGGCGAAAAATATAAATCAAAAGATGAGGTAGTTAAATCTATAGAACTTATTAAAGATATTATTGATAAAGTAGAGATTGTTGATTTAGAAGCAGAAGAAGTTAAAAAAGTTACGGGTCCTAAAGTTGAAATTTATCTTGATGCAGAAGAAAAATTTGTATTTAGATTAAAGTCAGAAACAGGTGAAATTGTTGGCTCTATAGATAAGGGGTATGCAACTAAAGAGGAATGTATTAAGGATATAGAGTTTATTAAATCTGTTGTTAAAAATAGTGAGATAATAGAGGGGTAAATTTTTTACTATAAAGATAATCGGAAGGCTATCAGGAGATGATAGCCTTTTTATATTTTATAGCAATTTTATATTAGTTCGATTTTCTCATAGCAAAATATGTATCTTATATAAACATCGCTTCTTTTATATGAATTTTTGTCAGAGTTTAGGGAAAATTCTTTTACAAGTTTTTAAGAAGAATTTTTTTTAAAATCATTTCTTTCTGGAAAAAGATTAAAAATATATTTTCTATCTATTCAAAAATGAAATTATATGATATAAGATCTTTTAAAAAAAATAATAAGGATTTTTTATGGAATTTGATGTTACTATTATAGGTGCTGGACCTGGTGGCTATACAGCTGCCAACCTTTGTGCTAAAAATGGTTTAAAGGTTGCAATAATTGAAAAGGAAAAGATCGGCGGAGTTTGTCTTAATATTGGTTGTATTCCAACAAAATCTCTTATTAATATCGCTGAATATTATTCAAAAATCAAGAATAATAATGAAATTTCTGGCATAAAGATAGAGAATGCGACAATTGATAGAGTCACAATTAATAAAAGACTAACAGAGATTTCTACAAATATTGTTCGAGGCATTGAATTTCTATTTAAAAAATATGGGGTTGTAATTTATAAAGGGGAAGCAAAGATTATTGATAAAAACACGGTATTGGTAAACAATGAAATTATAAAGACAAAAAAGATTATAATAGCAACTGGCTCTAAAAATAAAGATTATTCATTTCTTTTAAAAGATAATAATAGCCCAAATATTTTAACAAGTACAGAGGCACTATTTTTAGAAAAAATTCCAGAATCAATAACAATAATAGGCGGTGGTGCAATTGGAGTTGAATTTGCATATATATTTAATGCTTTTGGTAGTAATGTTACACTTTTAGAATACTTCCCAGTATTACTTTATAATATGGATGAAGAGTGTGGCAAGAGTCTCGAAAGAATTTTTAGAAAAAACAAAATCAAGACAATAGTTGAGGCAAAGGTGCTTTCTATATCTTCAAAAGAAAATTATCTTTCTGTAAAGTATCAAAAAAATGGTGAAGAATTAGACGTATTATCAGAATATGTTCTTGTGGCAATGGGAAGAAGTCCCAATACAAAGAATTTAAACCTTGAAGGTCTAAATGTTGCCACAAAAAATGGTTTTATTCTTGTAAATGAATTTATGCAGACAACAAACCCGGATATCTATGCAGTGGGTGATGTTGTTGCTGAGTCACCATTACTTGCGCATGTTGCATACAGGGAAGCAAAAATAGCAAGTTATCATATTCTTAATAAAGATGTCCCTCAATTAGATAGGAATTTGATACCATTCTGTATATATACAGAGCCACAGATTTCTGGTTTTGGCTTAACAGAGAGTAAAGCCAAAAGTTTATATCCTGACTGTAAAATATTAAAGATTTTTCTTAAATCAAATGGCAAGGCAAATGCTATTGACAAAACAGAGGGATTCATTAAAATAGTAACGCATAAAGATAAAATAATCGGCTGCTGGATATTAGGAGTAGATGCAACTGAGATTATTCATAATTTATTATTGGTTTCTACTAATGATCTTACAATTGATAGAATTTTAAATGTAATATATGCTCATCCCTCTATATCAGAGACTATTTTTGACATTGTTCAGGAAGAATATGACTAATAAAAATACAATAATTATTGAAGGTTTTGGTCAGCTTGCAAATAGAATAATCCAGTATTCTCATTTTATCGCTTCTGGTAAAGAATATGGTCTTAATATTTATAATCCAGATTTTAAAAAATATGCTTGCTATTTTAAAGGTAGTCATAAGCAAGATATCCCCTGTTTTTTATCTAATGATAAAGATTCTAAATTTCCAGCATTTTTATTCTTTATTTTTAAGATCCAGTCTAAGTTTATTAAAAAGAATTTTAAATTTAATATTGGCAATTTGTTATTCTTTACGTATACAGATGAAAATGACTTTTTTATTTCAGAATTTGCTAATTTAAGGAAGAAATATATATTTATAAAAGGCTGGAATTTTAGAGATTATGAAAATGTTAAAAAGCATTATACGACAATTGTCAGTTATTTTGAACCAGTGGATCAATACAAGAGAGAAATAGAAAATTTTATAAATCCCTTGAAAGAAAAGTATGATATTCTTGTTGGAGTTCATATAAGAAGAGGTGATTATAAAGAATGGCAGAATGGCAAATATTATTTTTCAGATGAAGTATATTTTAATTATTTAAGCCAATTGAAAAATATTTTTGCTAATAAAAATACTCTTTTTATAATATTTTCTGATGAAAAGATAAACATTGATTATTATAAAGATAAAGGGCTAAATGTGATTCTATCAGAGGGGGATATGATACTCGATATATATAGAATGGCATCTTGTGATTATATAATAGGACCTGTTAGCACCTTTAACCTATGGGCTTCTTATTATGGAAAAAAGCCTCATAGATATATAAAAAATTCTAATGAAATAATAAAACTGGATGATTTTAAAATAATAGAGACGTTATAATAAGGGGTTTCTCATGAATATATATGTTGACTGTATTGGTATAAGTAAGAAGGCATTAAGAGCAAGTTTTGGAATATATAGATATGTCTATAATTTATTTACTGGTATAAAAAGAGATAATAGTATTAATCTTAATTTTAAAATAATAATTATAAAAAATGATATTGATTCTTATAATTTTTTACTTGATGATAAAAGATTTGATATAATTACAATTGATAAAGATATAAAAGATAATTTTACTTATTTTAATGTATTGAAAAACGATCTATCTTCCTTAATAGACAGAGAGAGTATAGTATTTTTCCCGAGAGGATACTTTCTTTGTAATATTCCAAACAAAAAGATATTGATAGTACATGATATAATACCTTATTATTTCTGGAAAAATAATCGCAATCTTAAATCTCTATTTATTTGGAATAAAATAAAAAGATCTATTAATAAATCTGATAAAGTTATATTTATCTCTTCAAATACTTTTTTAAGTATATTAAATCTTTATAAAGATAAAGAAATTTTTAATAAAGTGGATATCTTATATAATGGAGTTGAACTTGATAATTTTATTTATTTAGAAAAAGAGAGAGAAACAAAGCCCTATTTTCTTACATTTTATTCAAAATATCCCCATAAAGGATATGACAAGGTAATAAAAGCTTTTATTAAATACAGAGAAAATGGCGGGAAAAATCATTTGTATGTAATTGGCGCAAAAGAGGATGGTCTTGACCCAGTTAATAATATCAAATATTTAAGATATATAAATGATATAGAATTGCATAAATTATACAGAGACTGTTCTGGTTTTATATCACTTTCTCAAATAGAGGGATTTGGATATCCAGTGATTGAAGCAGCATTCTGGGGGGTGCCGGTAATACTTTCTTCAATACCAGTTTATTATGAAACAATGTTTTACTATGAAAATTCTTTTTTTACCTCACCTTATGATATAGATAAATTATCGGAATGCCTTTTTTATGTTGAGAATAATTTTAAAATAGTGAATTTTAAGAATGCTATTAACGAAAAGTATTCTCTCTCTTTTTTAGCAAAAAGATTTTATAAAGTAGTAAGTAAAATTTGATTTCTTTATTTATTCAGCCTTCTGTTAAGCAAAATAAATTATATATAAGATAATCCCACCATTAAATGACAAAAATCCACAATCGCTGAAAATGATTAAAATAATATTACTTCTTATTTTTTCTGGTAAGGATGCTTGAAATAATTCCGGTAAAAATACTGGAATAACTTTATTTTTCAGCGATTTTTTAAAAAAAGTATCATATTATTTCAAAATTTTATTATAACATAATGAAAATACGAACTACTTTATTAACTAAAATAAACAAGATATAAAAAATTTTATAATACTAAGGCAGATATCTGAATAAAAAAATTTGCTAAAGAGTTAATTCTTTAGTTTTCTTTATTAAAGTAAATTTTTTGTAAATTACATAAAAGATTGTAAAGGATTTTCTAA
>DAONLM010000002.1:0-40853 GCA_035406685.1 Spirochaetota bacterium | reverse complement strand
CTATTTTTCATATAGAGGTCAATAACTTACAAATTAAAATTTTGTTAGTATAAATAAAATTAATCAATTACTTTTTATTTACACAATATTTCTTGAAAAATACTAAATTTTTTCAATAAAAAAATATTAATTTTTTCAATGGATTATAAAAAGTTTCTAATTTTTTGTAAAATTTTTATTTCTTAATAATACTTTTATTGCCTATTTTTATTTTTTTTTGTATTATATAATTAATACTTAGTATTAAGGATTTAAATATGAAATGTGATTTTTGTAAAATTAATGAGGCTATTTTTCATATTAAAGAAGTCTCTAATAATAAGAAAAATACTATTCATTTGTGCATGGATTGCGCTGCTCAGATAGGATATAATTTGTCAAAGGATGATATAAATTTTCTTTTTTATGATTTTATAAATAGAGTTTTTATGCAAGGCTCAAAAAACATAGGAAGAGAAGGAATTCCTATGAGATGTCCTAATTGTGGCATAGGACTTAAAGAAATTTTTGACAAACAGATAGTTGGGTGTGAATATTGTTACAATGTTTTTGAGAAAGTCATAGATAACATTTTAATTAAGAATAATAATTCTTTAACTTATAAGGGTAAATATCCAAAAGATATAAAGGAAATAATTAAACGAAAAGAGATGTTAAGAGAACTGAAGAATAAATTAGAAGAATGTATTCTTATTAAAGATTTTAAAGAGGCTGCTGTTATAAGAGATAAAATAAAGAAATTAAAAAGAAATTTTACTTTTCATAAAGGAGATTCTGGTAAATATTTTGAGAACGGATAAATCTTTTTAAAAAAAGGGGAATAATGGGAGAGACAATTAAAAGGAAAACAGGTAATAGAGAAAAAGATAAAAATCTTGAGGATTTGTATGTAATAAATTCAAGAATAAGATTGATAAGAAATATAAAAAATTTTCAATTTGTTCATTCTTTAACTAATAAACAAAAAAATGAAATAGAAAATCACATTATAAATCTCTTTAATAATTCGGATTTTAAATTTTTAACAATAGAGTGTAATAATATAACAGATAATGATAAAAATTTTTATAAAAATAATTTTTTTATAGATGAGAATTTTTTAAACAGAACCAAAAGATTTCTTTATTTTGAAGAGTTATCCACAGTTTTACTTTTTAATGAAAAAGATCATATAAAGTTGATCGGTATAAATAATGGTTTATCATTTAATTCTATTTTTAAGAATATTTTTAAAATAGAAGAATTTTTGTCTAATAATATAAAATTTTCCGCATCTGTTAAATATGGATATTTAAGCCCTGAAATAAAAAATTGTGGTCTTGGCATTAAGTTTTCAGCAATGATACATTTGCCTGGTATTTCTCTTAATGAAGATAAAGATGCTATTTTTTCTGATTTAATGCAAAGAGGATATTTGGTAAAACCTTTTTATGATAATTCTTTTTATTATATTATATCTTCAAATATTAACTTTGGAGTTAGTGAAGAGAAATTAGTGGAAAGGTTTGAAATTGGGATAAAAAATCTTATTGAACTTGATAAGAATGAATTATTTCAAGTTTATAATAAATATAAAGAGAATAGTGTCGATACTATTTTTAGGAGTTATGGTTTGTTAAAATATATAAAAAAAATTTCTTATGAAGAATCTCTAAAGAATATTAGTAATATATTGATAGGTCTTATTACAGATAATTTTTATTGTAAAAAGAGGATTAATATTTCTGATATTATTAATAAAATAAAAGATTCTAATATTATTAATACGGGTGTTAATATTAATGATATTGATATAATAAGAGGTAATATCGTTAGAAATTTTATCAATTCCATAGGAGAAAATAATGTTTAATAAAGGATACACTCCAAAATTAAATAAAATTTTAAAAGAGCTTATTCAGGAAGAGGCAAAGAGATTTAATTCTGACAGAATTTTACCAGAGCATCTCATTCTTACAATTTTAAAATCTAAAGATGGCATTGCTATAAAGATTCTGGAAAATCTCTATGTCCAAATAGATCAATTAATAGAAAAAATAGAGAATCATATAGAAAAAAATGAAGGACCTATATTTTTAGGAGATGTTGCTTTATCAATAGAGACCCAGCAGATTTTAGAATTAGCAGGAGAAGAGGCAAGAAATATGGGTTATAATTATATAGGAACAGAGCATATTATTATTGCCGCAATAAGTGATCCAAACTCATTTCTTGCCCAAACTTTTAAACAATATAATGTAACATCTGATAAATTAAGAGAAGAGATTGTAAAGTTATTAGGTTTTGGCAGAGTTTTAAATAAAAAAGAGACAATAAAAAAATCTCCTACATTGGATGAATTTGGTAGAGATTTAACTGAGATGGCAAGAAAAGGGAAGATAGGAAATGTTATCGGTAGAGAAAAAGAGATAGAAAGAATTGTGCAAGTTTTATCAAGAAGAAGTAAGAATAATCCTGTTTTAATAGGCGAACCCGGCGTTGGAAAGACAGCTATTGTAGAGGGATTGGCAATAAGAATAGTGGAAAACAATGTACCAGATAATTTAATAGGTAAAAGAGTGGTTGCTCTTGATCTTGCACAGGTAGTAGCCGGAACAAAGTATAGAGGCGAGTTTGAAGAGAGATTAAAAAAGATAATGAAAGAGATAGTTGAAGTAGAAAATGTTATTCTTTTTATAGATGAACTTCATACAATAATAGGAGCTGGTGCAGCAGAGGGGGCAATAGATGCTTCAAATATGTTGAAACCAGCCTTATCAAGAGGAGAAATTCAGTGTATAGGAGCCACAACTTTAAATGAGTATAAAAAGTATATAGAAAAAGACGCTGCATTAGAAAGAAGATTTCAACCAATTTATATAGATGAGCCGACCGTAGAAGACACTATCAAAATTTTAAAGGGAATAAAACATTTATATGAGTCTCATCATAATGTTGTTTATACTGAGAGAGCAGTAGAGTTAGCGGCGATCTTGAGTCATAGATATATTTCTGATAGATTTCTTCCTGATAAGGCTATTGATCTGTTAGATGAGGCTGGAGCAAGTGTTAAATTAAAAAAATCTGTAAAGCCAATAGAACTTGTGGATATTGAGAAAGATCTCGAAATGCTTATAAATAAAGAGCAGAAACTTATAAAAGAGTTACAATTTGAAGAATGTGAGAAGATAAGAGGGGAGATAAAGAAATTAATAAAGAAAAAAGAAAATTTTGTAAATAAAAAGCAAAATAGTGGTGGCAAGTTTTTTGTGGATGAAAAGGATATTTTTGAAATTGTATCGAATATTACTAAAATTCCATTATCAAAAATAGCAGAAGAGGAGAATAATAGACTTCTCAAGATAGAAGAAGAGTTACATAAGAGAATAATTGGACAGGACGATGCTATTCTTTCAATTGCAAATGCAATAAGAAGATCAAGATTGGGTCTTGCATCTAAAAAAAGGCCAATTGGTTCTTTTATATTTTTGGGTCCTACTGGCGTTGGCAAAACAGAGGTTGCAAAAGGGCTTGCCGAATTTCTTTTTGGGAATCAGAGTGCTTTAATAAGAATAGATATGTCTGATTTCATGGAAAAACATAATGTATCAAGACTTGTCGGTGCTCCTCCTGGTTATGTTGGTTATGAGGAGGGGGGAATTTTGACCGAAAAAATAAGAAGGCATCCTTATTCTGTGATATTACTTGATGAGATTGAAAAGGCGCATCCGGATGTTTTTAATATTTTATTACAAATATTGGAAGAAGGGGAATTAGCAGATAATTTAGGTCATATAGTATCTTTTAAAAATACAATAATAATTATGACAAGTAATGTTGGAGCAAGAACTATAACCAGTGAAAATATAGTTGGATTTACGAAAGATTCTGGTTTGGATGAATATAAGAATATTAAGAATTCTGCAATAAATGAATTGAAAAGAGTCTTTAACCCAGAATTTTTAAATAGAGTGGATGAGATTGTTGTATTTCATCCTTTATCAAAAGAGAATCTTTTGGATATTATTGATATCATGTTTAAAGAGATAAAAGATAACCTTAAAGAAAAGAATATTAATATAGAACTTACTGAAAAGGCAAAAAATTTTATAATAAATAAGTATTATGATAAAAAGTATGGGGCAAGGACATTGAGAAGAGCCCTTCAAAAAGATATAGCAGATATTATTTCTATTGAGATTTTAAATAAGAGAATAAAAGATAATGATAATGTGCTTGTTGATATTAAGAATGAGAATGGAATAGAAGAATTGACTTTTATTAAAAACCCGGAAAATATAAATTTTGAAAAAAATGAAAACGAATCTAAAAAAGAAAAGAGACAAAAAGTTTTGAATAAATGAAAAAAAGTATATTACTATTTTTCTATTTTTTTCCAGCAATATTTTTAGTTACCACAGAATTAGAAAAATATAGATTGAGCATCTCTTTTTATAATGATGGTTTCTTTGAGTTAGCAGAGAATTCTTTTAAAGAATTTATTAAAGAATATCCGGATTCTGTATATAAAAATAAGGCATTTTTTTATTTAGCATTATCTCAGATAAAACTGGAAAAGTATTCTGAATCAGTGAGATATTTATCTATTTTAACAAAAGATAAAAATTTTGAATATTATAATGATGTTATATATTATTTAGCAATTGGCTACTTTCTTATTGAGGATTTTAATAATTCAGAGATATTCTGTAAGGAATTTTTCTTAACATATAAAAGCAGAGATTCTAAAAGAGAGAAGATTTTATATATTTCTATTATAAATAACATAAATCTTAATAAAATAGATTATGCTTTAAATCTCTCAAAAGAATATTTTGAGACAATAGAGTTTAAAACATATAGAATTGATATTCAGAAATATCTATCAAACTACTTTATGGAAAATGGCTCATATTTTAAAGCCTTACAGATCTATGAGACAATGCTTATAGAAAAAAATATTTCTGATTCAGAAGAAAGATTTGTTAATCATAATTATTTATTGTGTTTAAATATGTTAAATAGAAATAAAGAAGCAATAGATTTTTTTTATAATAGGATTAATTATTATGATGATGAGATTTATACTCTTGTTGGCGATATTCTTGTAAAAGAAAAGGATTATAAAAAGGCAATAGATATTTTTGAAAAGGTTTATATCAATAATAAAAGTAGGGAGATTTTATATAAGATAGGATTAATTTATATTGAACAGAATGATTATAAGAAGGCAATAGAGGTTTTTACAAGAAGAGAAATGGAGTTTAAAGAGATATTGGGTGAACTTTATTATAAAATAAATGATAAGAATAAGAGTTTTTATTATTTATCACAAATTGATAATAATGATTTAGGGGATAATTCTTTTATAATAAAATTTAAAGTAGCTATCGAATTAAAAGATAAAAAAAATATCTCTAATTTTTATAACTCTCTTGATAGGATAAAAAAATTATCAGATAAAGAAAAAAATCCATTTCTTTATAAGTTGGCAGAATTTTTTTATAACGAAAAAGATTATAAAAAAGCAAATGAGGTTTTAAAGATCTGGCTTAACTATTTTTCTAATGATCCCAATTTCGATAAGGTTTTATATATGAAAGGGGTAATTCTTAAAAGAGATAAAAATTATAATGATGCAATTGTTGAATTTACAAAAATTCAAAAAATGAAAAAAATGGATGAGGTTTATTATGAGAGTTTTGTAGAAAAAGGGGAGTGTTATTTTTTATTAAGAGAGTATCATTCCAGCATTGAATGTTATAAAGTATATCTTAATAATAAAAAGTATCTTTCAAGAGAAAGGGAAGTTTTGTTGCAACTCGGAAATGCATATTATAATATAAAAAAATATAATGAGGCATATTTAACATATTCTAACTATATAAAAAAATGGGGAGATAATCAAACAATTTTTGAAAAGATAGCAAATTCTTTATTGAAATCAGAAAATTATGATGAACTTATATTGTTTTTTAAAGATAAGAAAAATGTAGGGGATCTTGCTGAATATTTAGTTTTTTATTCAAATTATAAAAAAAATAATTTTGTTAATGTGATAAATGATTTTAAAAATTATAAAAATATAAAATCTCAATACTATTTAGACATTGCATATCTTTCTGTTTTGAGTAGATTTCAGAGTAATAATTATGATGGATTTAAAGAGGAATCTGATATTGTTATTGGAAATATTAAGGGAGAGTCTAATAAAGATAAGATTAATCTTTTATATAGAGAATATTTCAAATCCTTTGTTAGAATTAATGATTTAAACTCAGCAAATAAACTATTTACCAAGATAGATAATGAGACAATTTTTTATGCAGGTGATATTTTATATAAGTATCTTTTTTTTAAAGAAGCATCGATTTTTTTTAATAAGATTATAGCAAATGAGTATTATAAAAATTTATCCGAAAAAGATTTAATGAAAATAATAGATTGTTTTATTAAAATAAAAGATGTAGAGAGTGTAGAATTACTTTTTCAATTTCTTTTTAGTAAATATGGGAATAAAAAAGAATATATTGCAAATTATTTTTCATTTGCTTTAAGTGTTAATAATATTGAAATATTAAAGCCATATTTATCTGATAGTAATACTATTTTTGCTAATTATGCATCCTATACAATTAAGTATATTGAGAATAAAAATATTGATGAATATATTAATAACCTCAAAAAGATAATTTTAAAAACAGAGGATAATTTTAGTTTGCAAATTTTACTTGAGATTATAAGATTGGAATATTCAAGGGGTAATTATAAAGAGGTATTGGCAATAGTTTCTAAAATACCAGAAAAAAAGTTACTCGAAATATCAGCAGAATTTAGATTTTTAGCAGCATATTCTTATTATTATTTAAATGATGAAAATAA
Source organism: Spirochaetota bacterium (assembly GCA_035406685.1). Taxonomy (GTDB): domain Bacteria; phylum Spirochaetota; class GWE2-31-10; order GWE2-31-10; family MWDO01; genus DAONLM01. Next base: position 33,992 of record DAONLM010000002.1, on the reverse strand, counting down.
AGCAATAGAAGAATTTTTAAAGATTTTTTATCTTTATTCTTATGATTATTATTGGGTAGAAAAGAGTATAAGAGCCCTTCTTGATATTTATAAAAAGAATAATAATAATAAAAAATTAGAACAAATTAAAAAGATGTTTGAAGATAAATTTTTTAAATTAAGATAATATTTATTGTATTTTAAACATTATAGAATATTTATTTCAATGTTAGCCAATCGAAATTTCCTAAATTCCTCTTAAAAATTTGAAAATTAAGAAAATATGTTTTAGAATTATATCAGGAGAAAACTATGAAAAAATATTTCTTTTTACTTATTATTTTTTTATTTTTTTCGTGTCTTGAAATTGAAGAATATATTTATCTACAAGAAGATGATTTAGAAATTTGTTTACAATATGGGGTACAAAAACCTCTTTTAGAGATGCTATCAAGATTTAGTGGGACTTCTATTGATTATGATGATTTACAAATTAAAGCAGAAGAATATACTGGATTTTTATCAGGATTGAATTCCAAAGAAGTATATTGTAAAATTGAAAAAATTAATTCATCTTTTACAGTTGGTTCGAGAATAAGGATTAAAGGAAGGTATTCATATTTTGAAAATAATACAAGTGGAACATCTGAATTTTTTCCACAATATAATAAAAATAAAATAAGCATTATCTTACTATTATTTGAAGAGAACTACGACAGTCAGGTTGCTCCATTTATTTATGGTTCTAAATTTAGAATAGTTATTGAAAAAACTAAAACAATAAAAGAGATAAAAAATATCAAGTTAATTGAATTAACTTCAGACAAAGAAAGATTAGAGTCTAAAGATATTAGTGATGATTTTTTGATAGAATATAGAGGATTTTATATAATCGAATTACCGATGTTCTTTTTATTTAGAGATAGAAAGAATAAATTAGTTTTGGATCTCTATTTGTAAGAAGATAAAATTTAAATATTCTTCCTCATAACTTTATTCTTAAACTTAGGGAGCAAGTCTATTTATATCTCTTGGGAAAAGAGTTGCTTCTCTTACATTATTCAAACCTAATAATTTCATTGTGATTCTTTCAAGCCCCATTCCTAATCCACCATGAGGTGGCATCCCATATTTAAAAATATCTAAATAGCTTTTGAACAAAGCAGGATTACCACCAAAAGCAATTATATTTGCTTTTAATTGCTCGTATTCATTAATTCTCTGGCCCCCGGTAGTAATTTCAAGTCCATTAAATAGAAGATCAAAAGATCTTGTGTATCCCGGTAATCTTTCATCCGGCATTGTATACATTGGCCTTTTCTTTATGGGGTAACCTATTATATAGACAAGCGGAGAATTTTTTTCTTTCAAAAAATATTCACAAATAACTCTTTCCCCTTCTGGTGAGATATCCCCATCCATATCTTTTAAGCCGTATTTTGCGGCAATTTCTATTGCCTCAAGAAAATGAATTCTTGGAATTTTATCCGGTATGATTATATCTACTCCAAATTCATCTTTAATTTCATCACCATATAATCTTTTAATTTCGGAGAATGTAAATTTTAATAGATTTTCCTGAATGTCAATTACATCCTGTTCATCTTTAATAAAACCTATTTCAAAATCAAGACTTGTGTATTCATTAAGATGTCTTATTGTATTATGAATTTCTGCTCTAAATACAGGACCTATTTCAAAAACTCTTTCAAATCCACTTCCCACCATTGTCTGTTTATAGAATTGGGGGGATTGTGCTAAATAGGCTATTCTATCAAAATATTTAATTTCAAATATATTTGTTCCACCTTCTGTGCCAGTAGAGATTATTTTTGGTGTTTTTATCTCTACAAATTCATTTTTTCTTAAAAATTCAGAAAACAATCTTAATATTTCAGATTGAATTTTGAATATTTTAAGAATTTTTAAATTTCTTATTGATATGGGCCTATTATCAAGAATCGTTGGAAGATTAAGGCTATTATAATTAGCAGAAACATTAATAGGTATATCGCTATGAGAATGTCCTAAAATTTTAATTTTTTCCACTTTTATTTCTATTCCATTATATGGGCTTCTCTCCTCTTTTGTTACTATGCCTTCTACTTCTATAACTGTTTCTGCTACAATTTTTTCGTTAGAAAGATCTCTATTTAATATATTTTCTTCTATTGTTAATTGGGTAAGACCATTTCTATCCCTTAAAACATAAAATTCAATACCACCCAGACTATTTATTTTATGTATCCATCCAGCAACTTTAACCTTTTGGCCTATTTTATCTTTTAGTTGATTTAATAAAGTTCTTTCAGAAAGATTACTACTTCTATTCATGTAAGAATCAGAAATTTTTTTAATAGTTTCTTTACTATAAGTAACAGATGTTAAATCTAATTCAATTTCTTTTTGCTCTTTAATATCTTCTATTTCAATATTTTTAATTGATGTTAAATCTGGCACAAGATCCAGTTTTATCTCTTTTTCAAAATTGTATGCTATCTGTAAAAGTTTTGCCTCTGATAAAGCTTTACCAATAAATTGTAAGCCAACCGGCATACTATCAACTTTACCGCATGGTATTGATATTGCTGGCAAAGCAGAAAGATTTGGTAAAACTGTTGTTATATCTGCTAAATAAATTTTTAACGGATCTGTCTCACTCTCCCCAAATTTAAATGCAATATCTGGAGTTGTTGGGGTTGCAATAATATCGAATTTTGAAAGAATGCTCTTTAATTCATTCATTATCATTGCTCTTATTTTTTGAGCCTTTCTATAATATTCATCATAATATCCAGAAGATAATACAAAATTACCCAGTAAAATTCTTTTTTTTACCTCTTTACCAAAGCCATAAGATCTTGTGGAAAATATCATCTCTTCATAGTTTGATTGTTTTGGACTTCTAAAGCCATACTTTACCCCATCATATCTAGCAAGATTAGAGGATGCTTCAGCAGTTGCTATAAAATAATAGGTTGAGACAACATACTTTAAGAGAGAAAATGGTACTTCCTCTATTTTTGCTCCTAATTTTTCAAGAATTTTTATTGAATTTAAAAATTGCTCCTGAACACCAGGGGATATCCCTTCTTTTAATAATTCTGGAATAATAGCAACTTTTAATCCCTTTATATCTTTATTTAAGTTTTTAGTATAATCTTCCTTAGGAACATCAAGAGAAGTTGAATCTTTTTTGTCATTTCCAGCAATAATATTTAATAAAGTAGCACAACCATAAACATCTTTTGACATTGGTCCTATCTGATCAAGCGAAGAGGCATAGGCAACAAGCCCAAATCTTGAAACAAGTCCATAAGTTGGTTTTAAGCCAACAATTCCGCAAAAACTTGCTGGTTGTCTTATAGAACCACCAGTATCACTCCCAAGAGAAAGTAAAGCCATTCCACTGGCAACACTAGCAGCAGAACCACCAGAAGACCCCCCGGGAACTCTTGTTATATCATAAGGATTTTTAGTCTTTTTAAATGCTGATGTTTCACTTGTTGAGCCCATTGCAAATTCATCCATATTTGTTTTCCCAATTATTATTCCGCCGGCATTTTTTATATTTTGGGAAACATGAGCATCAAATGGTGGATGATATGAACCAAGAATACGAGAAGCACAGGTTGTATTAAGGCCAATACAATGTATATTATCTTTTATAGCAATTGGGATCCCATCTATATCACTTTTTGGAGTACCATTTTTCCATCTTTTATCACTCTCTTTTGCTTCGTTTATTACTTCATTTCTGTATTTTAACGATATATAAGACTGTAAAATAGATTCATGATTTTCAATATGATCAAAAGTATAATTCATTAATTCTTCACATGAGATTTCTCTTTTTTTAATTAATTCTATAATTTTACTGTAAGAATACTTCTGTAACTCTTGCATTTATTTAACCTCATCTAAAAATATTATTTTTAATTTATATATATTTTTTTTTATTTTGTCAAAGAATATGATAAATTAAGGGAATGAAATTTTTAAGTATAATTTATTGATTTTATTTTTAAATTATTATATAATTAATAAAAATCTAAAATTCTACAATAAAAGGTTTGTTTTAATTATGAATATTATTGAAAATTTTTTATTACCCAAAAATAAAAGAAATATTTATATCTTTTTTGTCGTATTTATAATATTTACAATAATAGCCTCTCTTGGACTTATAAACACACAATTTGATAATGATGTAACTGTTCTTTTACCAGTAAATGCAGAGACAGAATATGAAAGAGAAAAAATAAATAGATTGACAAAGGAATTTCCATCGGATCAGGTATTGTTTGTGGGTATAGATAATGCCTTTACTCTTGATAATATAAAAACAGTATGGGAAATCTGTAACGAAATAGAAAATTTAAGTGTTGTTAGATCCACTCTTCATCCTTTTAATGCTGTATATTTTAGTAAATTAGGGGATACTTTTACAATTGCAAAAATGAAAAGATCTTTTTATCCAAAAACAGAGGAGCAATTAGATAAATTTTTAAAAGATATTACATCGAATAGATATCTTGTGGGATCTGTTATATCTTACGATTATAAAAAGGCTGGAATAGTCATTAGAATGAATTATAAGGCAAAAATGGGAAATGAAATAAATAAAAATTTTATTATAAAAATTTTTGAATTCTTATTTGGTCGAGAATTTGGTCCTCAATATATTGATAGAACTTATTTTTGTAATGAGATAGAGAAAGTTTTAAATAAATATAAAAATGATGTTGATTTTTATATAGCAGGTGTTCCTTTTTTTGAAGCAAAAAGTAAAAGTTATATGCAAAGGGATCTTTTTGTTTTATTGATACCAGCAATTTTATTAATGATTCTTGTTTTGTTTTTAAACATAAGAACTAATAGAGGGACAATTTTGCCTATTTTAGTAATGATATTAAGTCTTATATGGACAATGGGTATAATTGGCTGGATTAGATATAAATTAAATATAGTAAGTGTTCTTTTGCCACCTTTGATTTTAACAATTGGGAGTTCTTATACTCTTCATTATTTATATTCTTATTATTCTTACTCTCATCTGTATGATAATTCGAGAGACATAGTAATTCATGCATCAAAACATATTTTCCCCACAATATTTATGGCATCATTAACAACAGCAATAGGTTTTGCTTCTTTTATTACTGCAAGTATTAAACCAATTAAAATGTTTGGGGTTTTTTCTGTCTTAAGTATAATTTTTACTGTCTCTTTCACCTTTTTTCTTTTATCAAAGATTCTTTCTTTATTGCCAGTGCCACATGATTTAAAATTACAGAGTGTAAAAAATGATATATTTTCAAAATTTTTAACTAAGATTAACCAATTAGTCTATCCATTTAGATTTTTATGGATTGGTATCTATTTTGTTGCCATTATTATTTTTATTATAGTTATACCAAAATTAAAAATAGAGACAAATGCTGCCACTTATTTTAAAGAAAAAGATCTTGTTAAAACAAGCCTATTTTTCTTTCAAAAAAATTTTGGTGGAACAAATCATTATAATATCACATTAAGAGCAGTTGGGAACAAGGCTAATTTTTTTAAAACAAGAGAGGGATTATTAGCAGCAAAAAAAATTCAGGACTATTTTGACAAGAATGTAATCATTGATGGAGAGAAAACAATTGGATGGTTTATAAGTCCTGTATCTCTTGTTGAGGATCTTAATTATTCTATGACAGGCGAATATAACATTCCAGAAGATGAAAAAATAATAACAAGGTTTTTATCTCTTTTAAAGGCTTCAAATGATGAAGGTATAAGAGCAATTATGAATAATAATTTTAGTGCAATTACTTTTCAAGTGAGAACAAAGACAGATAATGAAAAAGAAAATTTTGTTATGACAGAACAGACTCTCTTTAAACTTGAAAAAAAGATAGAGAAAGATTTAAAACAGATAGCAAAAGAGGATGGCAGATTTACGGTTGAATTATGGGGAGAACTATTACTAATGTCTCGAATCTCAAAATATCTTATAAAAGATCAAATAACAAATATAATAACCACTGTAATTTTTGTATTTCTGGCAGTAGTGTTTCTTTTTAGATCTATTTACTTTTCAATATTTTCTTTAATACCGCTTAGTTTTGGGGTTATAATTAATTTTAGCATTATGTCGATATTTAAAATATCTCTTGATGCTGCCACTGTAATGATTGCGGCAATTGCAATAGGTGTTGGTATTGATGATGCCATTCATTTTCTATTAAATTATAAATCTAAATTAAAAAAAGATTTCTTAGTAAAAGATGCTATATTAGAGACATTAAATCTAACATCGAGGCCAATACTTTTTACATCGATCGCTTTAATTTTTGGATTTATTGTATTCTTATTGTCTTCATTTAGACCAGTTGTCTATTTTGGTTTACTCATAGCCATTGCAATGTTAACATGTACTTTTGCTACTCTCTTTATTTTACCATCATTTTTAATAATTACAGATAAACTAAGGTTGAAATATAAAACAAAAGAAAAGCAATAAAGTTGGCTTTTTATCTAAAAAATATATTGAGAGAGTATATCTTTTACAGTTAATTATAATTCTTAATTTTAATCGCCACTTAAATCCGGATTAATTTCATCTGGATTTTTTATTTTTTCTACTTTATCTTCTTTTAATAATGGATCATTTTCTTTTTTTTCTTCGACTCCTTCTATTGTTGTGGTTATTGTAGTTATATTTTCCTGATCTTTTTGATTGGTTTTGTTTTTATCCTCTTTTAATAAATCGTCAACATTAACACTGTCGTCATCATTGAATAATTTTACATCATGAAGTCCTTCTATCTTGATATCTTTTGTTTCATAATTATCAAGTAAAGACTTATTCACTTTAACATCATCTTCGCCAAACAATTTAGTCTTGCTATCAATTATTAATTTATCACTATATTTGTCAATAATATTTTGTTCCTGTTCTTTTCTTATTTTACAAATATTGCATTCCCCCTTGGGTAATCCCTGCGGCAGAAAATATTCATAATAAAGCGTCTCTTCATTACAATAAGGGGATGGCTTAAGCCCTGATTCTGCACAGACCTGCATAGATATAACTCCTTCTGGTCTTTCGAATTTTAATGGATATTTTTTATTTATAAGATGATAATATCTCATTATCTCTAAAAAGTTTGGTCCATGAATTGCAGATCCATTTTGATATTGTCCTAAACTCAAACCAAATTCTTTAAATCCAAGCCACATAGCAAGAGTTACCTCTTTAGAAAAACCGACACACCAGACATCTGTTGAGTTTTGAGCAGTCCCTGTTTTTGCTGCAAGTTCTATATCAGGAAATTCTTTTCCAGATTCAATAATTCTCTGTTTTGCTCCACTTAAAAAACCCTCTCCATTGTGGACAGTATCTCTCAAAATACTTGTCATAATAAAGGCATTCTGTTTTGTGATTATCTGGAGTTTTTTACTATTTTCTCTATAATATTTTTGCATCTCTTTCCATGGATTATAAATAATATTTCCATCTCTATCCTCTATATAAAGAATAGAAATTGGTATTCTTTTCTGTCCTAAATTTGCAAAAACAGAAAAAGCCTGTGCCATTTCAATAGGAGCAACAACACCAGTACCCAATGCAGTACTCAATTCTGGCTGAAATCTTACCTCAATCTCTTTTTGCGATGTAATTCCTAAAAGAAGAGCTGCTCTATCAATAGGCACCTTATATTTATTATCTTTTCCAATGGCATAAAATATTTGGCAGGATGGAATATTTAAACTTTTTCTTAATGCCCTTCTAAAAGAGACCTTCCCATAAAATTTTGCTCCAAAATTGTAAGGGGTATACCAATCATCCGGATCATCTGAATCAAAAGTAAAGACTGTCTCTTTATCCATAAATACACTTGCTGCATTAAAAATTCCAGTATCAAGAGCAGCAGAATAATAAAGTGGCTTAAAAGCAGAACCAGGCTGTCTTCTACTCTGCATTGCATAATTAAATCTGTTATTTGGATCAAATTCTTTTCCGCCAACCATTACCAGAATATGACCAGTCTCATTCTCTATCATAACAGTAGCCCCTCTAACCTGTGGAAAAAGAGATTCTTTTTTATCATCTTCCTTGCTCATCATAATATCAGTTAAAGACTCAACTATATCAATGCCAAATAGCTGACTTGTTAAATTTAATGCAAAATTCAATTTTTTCTTATAATCTATTAATCCGATTTTTATCCCTCTATTGGCACCAACATTAACATTTGAAAGAGAAAACATTTCGCCTAATAGACCTATTGTATCAATATAATAATTTTGAATAACTTTATAATTTCTTTGATGTTCATTTTCAAAAATCGGCTGCTGTTTTTCTACTGTTTCTATTAAAATTTTTTGAGCCAATTCCTGTGTTTTTATATCCAATGTTGAATGGATTACCAATCCATCTTTAAAGACATTCACATTTGGTAAATTTTTTTGTATCTCCTGAAGAACCCAATCACTAAAATAAGGTGCTTTGTCTTCTCTATTAAAAAATGCCCCTCTTGAAGTTTCACTTTTATTTTGCCAGGTTATCCAGAATTCGTTGAAACTCTTTTCTGCTTCTATTTGTGTTATTACACCATATTTAACCATCTTTTTTAAAACTTCTTTTTGTTTTTGCTTATGATTTTTGGGAAATTTTACAAAAGAATAAAAAGTAGGATTTGAAATTACTGTAATTAGAGAAGCTGCTTCTGCATAAGTTATATCCTGCACATCTTTATCAAAAAAAAGTCTACTTGCTGCCTGCACTCCATTTGTCCCCTGTCCAAATGGAACATTATTTAAATATAAAGTAAGAATTTCATTTTTGGTATATCTTTTTTCTAATTGAAAGGCAATCCATAATTCCTTTATCTTTCTTGTTATAGAAAATTCTCTATTTAAAAATAGTGTTCTTGCCAACTGTTGTGTTAAGGTGCTTGCCCCACTAATAGGTTTACCAATAAGATTATTAAAAAAGGCTCTTATTATTGCTGAGAGATTAAAGCCATGATGTTTATAAAAATTAGAATCTTCCCATAAAATTAATCCCTGAACAAGATAGTCTGGGACATTGTCAAGAGTTACAATATCTTTCTTTTCATCAGAATAATATTTTGTTATCTCTAATCCATTCCTATCTAAAAGTACACTAGGCAAAGAAGGTCTTTTATTTTCTAAAAGATTTTCTATCTCTTCCATATTATTTATTCTACTTAAAAATGCTCCTAATAAAATAGCAACAATTGCTGCAAGAGATATAATAATAATTGCTTTAATAAAGGCACTTTGAACAATATCTATTTTATCTTTAAACAATTAAGACCCTCCAATAGTATGGTTATGATTTAAGTGATATATATCGAAAATTTTTGATTTTGTCAAAAAATATACCAAAAATTTAAATTTAATTTCTTCGTTTTCTCTAAAATTTTATAATTTCCCCAACTTAAATAAAAAATTTTATAAGAAATAATAAATATTACATTGTATTTTTAATATATTTTTCAATTATATCTAAAAGTAAATTTTCATTTAAGGGCTTATCTAAAAAATAGTTAACAACTCCTTCTTTAATACCCTCTTCAACTTCTTCATTGTGAAGATATCCAGAATGTATTATTCTTAATGTATTGCTATTTTTTTTAATTACTTCTTTTAGAAACTTAACCCCACTCATTTCTGGCATTTTTTGATCTGTTATAACAACAGAAATATCGTTTTTATTAAAAATATCAAGGCCTTTTTTGACATTTGGAGCTATAAAAACAACAAACTTATCTTTAAACAATACCTCAAATGACATAAGATTAAGAAAATCATCATCAACATAAAGAATTTTAATTGTTTTATTCATAAGTATACCTCAATTATCTATTATCTAATGGTATGGTTATTTTTATTTTTGTCCCACAGTTTATCTCACTTTCAACGCAAATTGCTCCTTTTAAATCTCTAATCACACCAGAAACAATAGATAGTCCCAATCCGGTACCATAGCCAGTATCTTTTGTGGTCCAGAAAGGATCAAAAATTTTATTCTTATTTTCTTTCTCAATTCCAATGCCATTGTCTATAAATTCGAGTACTAAAGAATTGTTCTCTTCTTTTGTAATAATGGTAATTTTACCAGTTTCGTTTTTATTTTTTAAAATGTTTTCCGCTTCTTTTATAGCATCAATACTATTTGCTAAAATATTTATAAAAACCTGAGTTAATTTTGCTGGATAACAATTGATTTTTTTAGAAAAATTAAATTTTTTTTCTATTATAGCAATATCTTTATATTTATGTTGTAAAATAGTTAGTGCTGATTCGAGTAATTCATTAATATCTGATTCAACCAAATTATCTTTATCCATTCTTGCATATATTCTTAGACTCTTAATAATTTTTTCTACATATTCCAAACCGGCAAAAATACCAGTATAAATTTTGGGTATATCGATAAAAATTTCTTTTAATTGAGATTCGAGATCTTTATCTTGAATTTTATTTATAATGTCATTTAATTTATCAAGTCTATTTTTTAAAGCTTTAAAATTATTACTTATAAAATTAATTGGATTATTAATCTCATGTGCAATTCCAGCTGTCATTATTCCAAGAGAAGCCATTTTTTCTGCTTCAACTAATTTTTCTTCTCTCTCTTTTAGATCTTTTAATGCCATAATTAGTTTATTATTTTTTTCCTGTAACAAAAGATGTGTTTTTACCCTTAATTCTACATCTTTTAATTCAAAAGGCTTTACTATATAGTCTACCCCTCCAACCTCAAATGCTTGACTCTTTTGAAATTCTTCTGTTAAAGCACTAATAAAGATTACTGGTATATCATTTAAAAGAGAATCTGCCTTAATAATTTTACAAACTTCATAACCATCCATTCCGGGCATATGAATATCAAGTAAAATAATATCTGGCTTTGAAATAGCTATACTTTTTAAACATTCTTCTCCAGATTTGGCAACCCGAACATTAAAGCCAATTGATTCAAGCATTGTACCTAAAATTTTTAAATTATTTGGATTATCATCTACAATCAAAACAGATTTATTAGTTAAATCAATATCTTTATATATATCTTGGTGGCTCATATTACCCCCTTTTCTAATTTAATAGTGATAAAATAATGTTAAAATCAAAATCATCTATAAATTTTTTAAAATATTTCGATAAATTTTTATCATATTGTTCAATAATCTCATTATATTTTATTATTTCTTTAATATCTCCAATTGTAAGTTCTTGTTTAAATTTTTCTATTATTTCTACCGGAATATTTTTAAGTGATTCTTTTATTGAATTTAAATTTAAGTCGTGGTCATCGCTCTTTACGTCATTTTCTTCATAAATATATTCAATATTTAAAAGATTTTTTATCTCTTCAAGTATTATCTCTTTTTTAAATGGTTTAATTATAAAAGAGTCTGCCCCTTTTTCTAAAATCTCATTTTTATTTTCGTCCATTACACTTGCTATTATTGCTATTATTTTTACCGGATTATTAGATTTTCTTAATCTATCAATTACCTCAATCCCGCTTATATCCGGCATTACTATGTCGAGTAGAATAATATCTGGTTTATATTGATCTATCATTTTTAAAGCAGTAAGACCATCTTTTGTTTCCATAACATCAAATCCGAGAGGCGATAAAATTTTAACAAGTATATCTCTATTAGTATCTCTATCATCAACAACAAGAACTTTAATCTTTGAGTCTCCTTTTATTCTTATTATATTTTTATTATAGTTATTATTTTTAATAAGAGTTTCATCTCCTATCTGGTATTTGAATTCAAAAGTAAAAGTACTGCCATAACCAACTTTACTCTCAACATAGATATCCCCCTCTAATAATTTTGCAATTCTTTTACTAATAGAAAGACCAAGCCCTGTTCCCCCCTCAAAAATTCCAGAAACAGACTGTTCAAATGGAAGAAAAATTTTTTCAAGATCTTCTTTTGCTATTCCTATCCCACTATCTGTCACACTAATAGAAAGTTTATCGTTATTTTTCTTTACTCTAACATTAACATAACCTTTTTTAGTAAATTTAAAGGCATTCCCAATTAGATTTATAATCACCTGTTTTATTCTTATTCTATCAGAAAAAATTACTCTTGGAATATCTTTATCCATCTCAATATTAAAGTCAAGACCTTTTCTCTCCATCTTAATTTTAAAAAGTTTATAAATTTCCTCAATCATTTCATAAAAATCAAAATTATCCATATTTAAGTAAAGAATTCCGGCTTCTATTTTTGACATTTCGAGAACTTCATTAATTAATTCTAATAAGTGTTCCCCACTTTTTATAATAGTATCAATTTGACTCTTTGATTCTCCTTTTATGTCATTTTGAAATTTTAAAATTTGAGCATATCCGAGTATAGCATTTAAAGGTGTTCTTATCTCATGAGTCATGTTTGCTAAAAAATTGGATTTTATTTTATTTGCCTCTTCTGCTTTCATTTTTGCTAAAACTAATTCTTTTTCTGTTTTGATTCTTTCTTCTATCTCCTTTCTTAACTTGTCATTTGACTCTTGAAGTTCAGAGGTTCTTTCTTTAACAGTAGATTCAAGATTTTCGACAGAATTAATTAATATTTCATAAAATTTTTCAATTCCAGATATAAGAGTAAGAAAAAAAATAAAAATAATAAATAACGAAAAAAGCCAGCTTGATAATGTTTTGGAGTATTCAACAAAATTATAATTTATTTTAATTATATCAGTGGAAATTAAGAATCCAATTATAAATGTAATAGTAAGACCCAAAAAAAGGACGATAAATCCACTTTTTTTACCATGCATTATGCTAACTACTATTCCTGGTGTAAGAAAAAAGAGTGCTCCAATTCCAATTCTTCCCCATATTTTTAAAATTACAATACCGTTTAAAAAAAATATTAATATTAATATTGCCATTTTTAAGATAATGTTTAATTTTTTTATAAAGAATATTGAAAAAATAGCCAGAATAGTTGTAAAAAAATTCAAAAATAAAAAATTATCCCATTTAATAATTAGAGATTGATATAGAAAAAATAGAGAAAGAGGTAATGAAAATATTGCAAAAACTAAAAGAGTTGCATTGATTATTTCATTTCTTATGCTATTCATTGAAGGATTTGTTTTTAAATATTTAGCATAATTGTAAGATCTGTTTTTATTTGCTAAAAATATAAACAAAAAAGATGAAAGAATAAAAAAACAGGCTATTATGAATAATATTAAAATTCTTATATTGAAGAGATATTTTTTTTCCTTTTTTATCGCTCCTTTTATATATTTGTCAAAGGCTTTATATAAAATACTATTTTTGTCCATTCTGAATTTATTTATATTTTCATCTATTGCTTTTATTAAATATTCTGCTTTTTCAGAAGATTTTGAGAAAGCATATTTAATATGGGTTGGATTAAAGATGATTGAAGTCCTTTTTATATTAAATTTTTCTTCATTTTCAAGCCCAAATAGTCTATTAACAACACAGGCATCCACTTTATTATTTTCAAGTAATTCAAAACATTTTTCATAATTTTCAGTAAATACAAAAGATGCATTTACATTGAAGGATTGTAAAAGATTTATAATTCCTTTTTCCCCTTCTGTATGAATACTCCCTTTCATTGTGGCTATTTTTTTATTTTCAAGATCAATTATGTTTTCAAGATCAAAATCCTTCTTGGTATAAACAACTCCCCATTTTAATAAAACAGATTCTTTATTAAAGAGATATTCTTTTTCTCTCTCTTCTGAATATGCTACATCCGGCATTATATCTATTTCGCCTTTTTTGAGTTTAGTAAGACATTCTTCCCATGTCCCTTCAATAAATGTAATATTCCAGTTTTCATTTTTTGCAATTTCTCTTATAATATCGATATGATAGCCAGTAATATTGCCATTATTGTCTTTATAAATTTTAGGTGGATTGTTATAAAAGCCAATTTTTATATCTTTTTTATTATTAGAGAATATTAAAAAGTTAAAAAATATAAAGAGAAATACAAAAAATATATATTTTAATTGTCTCATATAATTAATTATATAACTTTTTTTGAAATAATCAAGGATATTTTTTTTATTTTAGAATTGTTTAGACAATATTTTTAATATAACATAAAATAACTATACATTTTATATTAGAAATTAATGATATGAAGAAAAAAATAATAAAAATTTTTAAAATTTTTTTCAAATTTTGTAAAGGATTTTCTCAAAAATTTTGTGATTAATATATAGAAAAATAAATAAAAAAATAATTTTTTATTAGGAGGTTTTTATGCTTAATCCATTGAATCAAGTAATACTTGAGGGAAATTTAACCAGAGAGCCAGAACTACTCTATACTAAAAATGGTAGTTCTGTGTGCAAATTTGATGTTGCCGTAAACTTTAAGTTCAAAAAGGAGGAAACAGAATATAACGAAGTAAGTTATGTTTCTGTTACTACCTGGAATCACATTGCAGAGGCATGTGCAAAGTGTCTCAAAAAGGGTTCAAGGGTAAGATTAACAGGTAGATTAAAACAGGAAATCTGGACAGACAAAGAGGGCAACAAGAAACAAAAACTTACTGTTTATGCGGATGATGTTTTTTTTGTACGAACTACTTTTACAAAAAAAGCCGCATAATTTTTTTAAAGGCTACCTTTTGGTAGCCTTTTTTAAAAAAATATTTTAAAAATTAATTTAAAAGTTGTAATAAATTTAAATTTATAATATATTATTATAACTTTTAAATTAATGGAGGAGAGAAATGAAAAGGAGTGTATTTTTAATTTTTATTATTTTTATTTCATTTAATCTTTTTTCACAGAATAAAAAGTATATTATACCATCAAGTGATGTTGACAAATGGTATTCGAGAGGTGTATTTTATGAATTGTTTGTTAGATCTTTTAAAGACTCAAATGGTGATAAAAATGGGGATTTTAGAGGTGTAATTGAAAAAATCGATTATTTAAAAGCACTTGGCATTTCTGGTATATGGTTTATGCCAATTACAGATTCAGCGGAGAAAACCAATAATTATGATCCGATTGATTATATGAATGTTGATCCTACTTATGGGACATTGGATGATTTTAAAGAATTATTAAAAAAGTGTCATGAGAACGGTATTAGAGTAATAATTGATTTTGTAGTAAACCATACTTCTGATAAACACCCATTTTTTATAGATGCAATGAAGAATAAAAATTCAAAATATAGAAACTGGTATATATGGTCAGAGACAGAACCTACTGGTTCATGGAAAAAATACTGGTATAAAACAGAGACGGGCTGGTATTATGCATATTTTATAAATTCAAAACCAGATTTAAACTATAAGAATCCAGAAGTCATAAACTATATGAAAAGCGTTATGAAATTCTGGCTTGATCTTGGTGTGGATGGCTTTAGATTTGATGCTGTTACACTTCTTGTAGAAAATGGTGAAAATGCAATAAAACATCAGCCAGAAAGTTTTCAAATATATAGAGAGTTTAGAAAATTTGTAGAGGAAAATTATAAAGATAGAGATATATTTTTTGTTGCAGAATCAGAATCACCTTATATTGACTATTTGGGTAATGGTAAAGATATGTTTCATTCTGTATTTGACTTTAAAATAAATAATACAATAATAAGAACATTGAAAGACGAAGCCCCTATTGCTGATAATGGTGCAAATATGATAGAATCAATTGTTGTAAAATATACAAAAGATTTAAAGAATAAAGATGGTGGATTTTTAGCAACACTTCTTTCCAATCATGATTCTTATGCAGGAGTTAGACCTTTCAGACAATTTGAAGAGAATATAGATAAATGCAAACTCGCTGGATCAATTTATTTGACACTTCCTGGTATACCTTTTATCTATTATGGTGAAGAGATTGGAATGGATACAACTCCTAAATTTAAAGGGGATAGATTTTTAAGAGTTCCTATGCAATGGGATGATTCTGAAAATGCCGGGTTTACCACAGCAAATAAGGCATGGCTTGGAGTAAATGAAAATTATAAAGATTATAATGTAGCTAAATTTGAAAAAGATAATAATTCAATTCTAAATCATTATAGAAATCTTGTAAAAATAAGAAAAGAAAATAAATCTCTATCTCTTGGAACTTTTCAAACATTATCAATTGTTGGTAAAAATAATAAAGTGATAGGATATTTGAGAGAATTCGATAATGAAAAGACAATAGTTATTCTTAATTTTGATAAAAAGAAGTATTCATTTATTAAATTTGATTTAACCGGTACTTCCTTAGAAAAAAGTGATGCAAAAGTCACTCAACTTTTGGGAGAAAATGCTAAAATCGAGATTAAAAAGGGTATTCTCTCAATATCAAATATCGCCAATTACGGAACAATTATTATTAAAGTAGAATAATTTTTAATTTTAAAGAGGGGGATATCTCCCTCTTTAAAAATTATAAGTCATATCAGAGAGAATAATTTTTTATACTTTTTTAATTTACTTTATAAGAACAATCCTTTTTATAAATTCTTATGCTTTTAATTAAAAATTTTTTTGCATTTTTTATAAAAATATAGTATAAAATCAAGAAAAAACAAGGAAAGAGTTATGGCTATAGTAAATATTATTTTTAATGGTAAAAATTATCAAGCAGATGATTCTTTAACTATATTAGATTTTGCTAAATCTCAGGGCATAGAGATCCCTACTTTATGTTATGATAAAAGATTGGATCCTTATGGAAGTTGTTTTGTTTGTGTGGTTCAGGTAAAAGGAGCAAAGGCATTAATTCCAGCATGTGCTACAAAATTAAGAGAAGGCATTGAGATAGAGACAAATAATGAGACAGTTATTTCTTCAAGAAAAACCGCTCTTGAATTAATTTTATCTAATCATTATGGTGATTGTCTTGGGCCGTGTAAATTAGCATGCCCTGCTGGATGTGATGCTCAGGGATATATAGGATTAATCGCAAATAAAAAATATAAAGAGGCTATAAAATTAATAAAAGAGACAATTCCTTTACCAGCAACAATAGGTAGAGTCTGCCCTAAATTCTGTGAAGATAAATGTAGAAGACAATTTGTTGATGAATCTATTGCAATAGATTATTTAAAAAGATTTGTTGCAGATATGGATCTTGAATCTGAAAATCCATATACACCTGAACTTAAACCAAAGATTGGTAAAAAGGTGGCAGTTATAGGAGGAGGACCTGCTGGTTTATCAGCAAGTTATTATCTTATTCAAGAAGGAGTTGATGTTGAGATATTTGAACAAAAAGATAAACTTGGTGGTATGCTTTTATATGGTATTCCTCAATATAGACTTCCAAAAGATATTTTAGCAAAAGAGATAGAGACCATTATTAAATTGGGAGTTAAGGTTAATTTAAATAAAAAATTGGGAGTTGATTTTACTATTGACTCATTAAAAAATAGTGGCTTTGATGCAATAGTTTTAGCAGCAGGGGCATGGAGTGCTTCAAAATTAGGAATCCCAGACGAAGATGCTGAAAATATACTTGATGGGATAAAATTTCTGGAAGCAATTGCTGAGAAAAAAGAGATTAAAATATTTGGTAGAGTTGCTATCGTAGGAGGAGGAAATACTGCTTTTGACTGTGCAAGAACAGCATTAAGACTGGGTGCTGAAGAAGTTGTAATGGTTTATAGGCGAACAAGAGATGAGATGCCAGCAAATGAGATAGAAAAAGAGGAGGCAGAAGAGGAAGGTGTTAAATTCATGCTTCTTACTGCTCCTGTTAAGGTTGTTAAAGAGAATAATAAGGCAGTCTCTCTTATTTGTCAGAAGATGAGATTGGGTGAGCCAGATGCTTCTGGGCGAAGAAGTCCAGTACCAATCGAAGGTTCAGAATTTGAAGAGAGTTTTGACTTTATAATTGCTGCTATTGGACAGAGACCGGATTATAGAATACTGAGTGATAAGAAAGATAATTTATTAAAAGATGGGAAAAGATTATCTTATAATGAGAAGACTGGTCAGACAGATATCCCATATTTATTTGTTGCTGGTGACTATGCAACAGGGGCTGTAACTGTTGTTGAGGCTCTTGCCGGTGGTAAAAAAGCCGCTATTTCTATTCTCAAATATTTTAAAGGCGAAGATCTTACTCCAAAAAAGGAATTTTTGAGTAAAAGAGAGGATTTACAAAAACTGGATGAAAAGTTTTTCAGTCAATGGGAGAAAAAAGAGAGAGAAAAAATAAAAATATTAAGACCAGAAGTTAGAAAAAAGAATTTTGATGAGATAGAATCTGTTTTTCCAGAAAATAAGGCAATTGCAGAGGCAAAAAGATGTATGGAATGCGGATGTATGGATATAAATGAATGTCTTTTGAAAAAGTATGCAGAGGATTATGATGTTGTCCCAACAAAATATAAAGGTAAAGTTAATATTCCAAAGAATGACTTTTCGAGTAAATATATATCTCTTGAGCCATCAAAATGTGTTTTATGTGGTAGATGTGTTAGAATATGTTCTGAAAAAATAAAACTCGGTATATATGGTTATGTAAAAAGAGGCTTTGAAAGTATGGTAGCCCCATCTTTTACTCATCCATTAGCAGAAACTGATTGTATATCATGTGGGGCATGTATCTCTGCTTGTCCAGTAGGTGCTATTGTTCCAAATACATTATCTCACAAAAGAGTGCCACTAAAGACTAATACTATTAATACAAATTGTTTTCATTGTAGTATTGGTTGTGAAACAACAGTTGAAATGTATGGCGATATAATTTATGAGATAAAAGAGAGAGAGAATTTATTGTGTAAGAGAGGTAGATTTAATATTCCAGAAATAGTTACCAAAAAAGATAGTAATGAAAAATATAAAAATATTGTTAATTTTAAAGATGCAACAGTATATCCTTCTCCCTCTTTAAGTGCAGAGGATTATGAAGCATTAAAGATAATAGCAAAAAATATGAACTGGAATATTGTTAATTATTATTCTCAAAGTTCTTTATGGGTTGCATTTGCCAATATAAAATCATTGCCAAAGATGGATTTCTTTAATAAAAATTTAAGTGAAAAGAGTTTAGTTGTGGTAGCAGGAGATATAGAAGATACAAATCCGGTTGCAATAAATAGATTGATAGAGATAAAGAGAGATGATACAAAAATACTTTTGATAAATAAAGAGTCAAAAAAGAGATTAAATAAATTAGAAGCTACTCTAATAAAAGATCTTAATGAATTAAAAAAACAAAATATTGATTGTAATGAGATTGTTTTATTAATAAATCCAATTGATTTTGATAAAAAGAATGGAAAAGATTCATCTCTAAAATTGTATAATTATCTTGCTTCGTTAAATAGAGAATTGAGAACCACTCTCTTTAGTGATATGAAAAATATTTATTCTTTTTATGATGCAAACATAATTATAAGTCAATCTCAAAAGAGATCTATTTATATTCAGACAAAACCAGACATAAAATCAAGAAAAGGGGAAAACATAGTTTCTGATCTCTATTTAGATGCAAATTATATTGAAGAGAATTCTTTAAAAATGGGATATTTTTTTCAGGATACTGGCACATTTTTGAATTCAAAGAATCAGTATTATAAAAATATTCCAGTAGGTTTAAATAAGAGTGTTATTTTTTCTGAGATTGTAAGGGATATTTTTAAGATAAAAGATATAAAAATATTGACTCATAAGATAGTTGATAAAGAGAAACCTTTTGATTCTAATGAGTATGAGACAGGCATATTCCCTGATGATACTTTTAAATTAAATTACTCTAATTAAAAAAATAGGGGGAGGGGTGTTTATTTACAAAAGAGGTTCTCTTTAAACTTATTTCTAAAAGAGTAAAATAATAATTGAAATATAATCAAGTTTATGATAAATTATTTCTCGATTTTATGATAATTTAGGAGAAAAATATAAATGCCTCTGTATAAAGATATAAAAAGGGTTTTTGTAATAGGTTCAGGTCCTATTGTTATAGGTCAGGCAGCAGAATTTGATTATGCCGGCACACAAGCATGCAAGTCTCTTAAAGAAGAAGGGCTTGAGGTTATTCTTGTTAATTCTAATCCAGCAACTATAATGACTGATATAAATATGGCTGATAGAGTATATCTTGAGCCATTAAATCTTGAATCATTAGAAAAGATTATAAAAAAAGAAAGGCCAGATGGCATTCTTCCGACATTAGGTGGCCAGACCGGGTTAAATCTTGCAGTTGAATTAAGTGAGGCTGGTGTTCTTGAAAAGTATAATGTAAGACTTTTAGGAACCCCATTAGAAACAATTAAAAAAGCAGAAGATAGAGAACTTTTTAAAAAATTAATGATAGAATTGGGTGAACCGATTCCACCAAGTACTATTGTTGATAATATTCAAGATGCAATAGATTTTGCAAACCAAATAGGATATCCCTTGATTATACGACCAGCATATACGCTTGGTGGACTTGGTGGTGGTATAGTTGATAATGAAGAGGATCTTATAAATATTGCAATAAGGGGGCTAAAAAATTCAAGAATAAGACAAATTTTAATAGAAAAATCGGTTGCTAGATGGAAAGAGATAGAATATGAAGTATTAAGAGATTCCAATGATACATGTATTACGGTATGTAATATGGAGAATATAGATCCTGTTGGAATTCATACTGGCGATAGTATAGTAATTGCTCCGAGTCAGACTCTTTGCGATAAAGAATATCATATGTTAAGAAGTGCCTCTTTGAAGATAATCAAGGCATTAGGAATAGAAGGGGGATGTAATATACAGTTTGGATTAAACCCAAATTCTTTTGAGTATATTGTAATTGAAGTAAACCCAAGAGTTTCAAGATCTTCTGCATTAGCATCAAAAGCAACTGGATATCCTATAGCCAAAGTAGCAGCAAAAATTGCTGTTGGTTTAACGCTTGATGAAATTTTAAATTCTGTAACAAAAAAGACGCTTGCCTGTTATGAGCCAACTCTTGATTATGTTGTAGCCAAGATACCAAGATGGCCATTTGATAAATTTACAACGGCAGACAGAAATTTAGGAACCCAGATGAAGGCAACCGGTGAAGTAATGGCAATAGACAGAACAATAGAAGGCGCAATAATGAAGGGAATTAGATCATTAGAGATAAAAGTAGATGGTCCTTATTTAAAAGAATTGAATGATTGGGATGATGCAAAATTGATAGAATATTTAAAACTTGTTGATGATAGAAGGCTCTTTGTGATTTTTGAGTTGTTAAGAAGGGGATATCCCATTGGAAAGATAGAAAGTGAAACAAAAATAGATATATTTTTCTTAAAAAAATTTGAAAATATTATAAAATTAGAAAAAGAGGCTATTGAAAAATTAAATAAAGACATAATTTATTCAGAAGAAAATCCAGATAGCGAGATTATAGATCTTATAAAAAGATTAAAAGTTTATGGTTTTGCTGATACATATCTTGCAAGACTCATTGGAGTGCCTCATCTTGATTTTAGAAAATTTAGAAAAAGATGTAATGTTATTCCAGTATATAAAATGGTAGATACCTGTGCTGCTGAATTTGAGGCAGCAACTCCTTATTATTATTCATGTTATGAAGAAGAGGATGAAGTTACTGTTAATAATAAAAGAAAGGCCATTGTTCTTGGCTCAGGACCAATTAGAATTGGTCAGGGTATAGAGTTTGATTATTGTTCTGTTCATAGTGTATGGGGATTAGAAGAGGAAAAGATTGAATCAATTATTATTAACAACAACCCAGAGACAGTAAGTACTGATTTTGATACTTCTGATAAACTTTATTTTGAACCATTAAACATTGAAGATGTTTTAAATATTATTGAAAAAGAGAATCCAGAAGGGGTTATAGTTCAATTTGGTGGTCAAACTGCTTTAAATCTGGTAAAACCTTTACATGATGCTGGCGTCAAAATTTTAGGGACTTCAATAGATAGTATAGATATAGCAGAAGATAGAAAAAGATTTAATGAATTATTACTTTCATTAGGAATACTTCAACTAGAAGGGAGAAGTGTAACCTCTTTTGATGAGGCTCTAGGAATTGCAAATAAACTCGGATATCCTGTCCTTGTTAGACCATCGTATGTTATTGGTGGGCATGCGATGGAGATTGTTTATAATGAAGATGAACTCTTTCAATATATGAGATTTGCAACAGAGATAAGCCCTGATTATCCGGTTCTTATAGATAAATATCTTATCGGAAAAGAGGCGGAGGTAGATGCGATCTCGGATGGAGAAGATGTTTTTATACCCGGTATTTTTGAGCATATAGAAAGGGCTGGAATTCATAGTGGTGATTCTATGGCAGTATATCCACCTTTTAATCTCTCTGATCAGGAAAAAGAAATCATAGTAAAACATACAATTGCCATTGGAAAAGCACTTAAAGTAGTAGGACTAATGAATATTCAGTTTGTTATTTCAAAGGGAAAAATTTATTGTATTGAAGTTAACCCGCGAGCAAGTAGAACTGTTCCAATAATAAGTAAAGTTACAAATATAGAAATGGTAAATATTGCCACAAAAATAATGATGGGCAAAAAATTAAAAGATTTTGGATTATATACTGGCTTGTATAAGAGCCCTAATTATTGGACAATAAAGGCTCCTGTATTTTCTTTTGATAAACTTAAACTTGTTGAGACGAGTCTTGGTCCTGAGATGAAATCAACCGGGGAAGTTCTTGGATTAGGGGATAGTAAAATCAGTGCTCTTTACAAGGCTATAAGTGCTGTTGGTATAAATATACCTAAAAAGGGCAATGTTCTTCTTTCAATAGCAGATAAAGATAAAGAGGAGGCTTTTGATATAGCAAAGAGACTTTTGGATTTAGGGTATAATTTATTTGGGACCACTGATACTTATAATTTTTTTAAATCGAAAGGGCTTTCAATTAATATAGCATATCCACCTAACGAAGGATCCCCGGATGTTTTAGAGTTAATGAAAGAAAATAAAATAAATTTAGTAATTAATACCCCAACAAAGGGAAAAGTACCTAAGAAATTAGGTTTTATTATTAGAAGAACATCAGTAGAATTAAAAATTCCATGTATTACTTCCCTTGATACTGCTTTTAGCATTATTTCGATATTAGAAGAGGAGAAGAAGGGAAGAGAGATAACATTTAATGCTTTAAATGATTATGTAGAGTTTTTTAAATAATATATATTTTTTTGAGTTTTAAAAATTTTCATTAAAACTGAGATAGCGAATTTTTGATATCTAATTTTCTAAATATAAAAAATTCAGATAAATTCAGGAAATTTGCAAGAAATTTACTTAATATAATAAAAAATTCAATAAATAGTATTTATTATAAAAAAAGATCATTTTTTATAATTAATATTTTTATACAGTCTGAGTTATAACTATAACATATTACGATATGTTATGCCTAATTTTTAGATAAAAAAAATTAAAATATTTTTATTGATTAAATTTGGATTTTTTTTGTAAGATATGATATATAGTATATATCTGGTTTATTATAGAGGAGAGGGTTTTGTCAATAACTTGTTAATAAGTAAATATTAATTTGTTAATATTTTGTTTATTTTTAAAATTTGTGTCTAAAAATAGATATTAGAAATATTAAAATTTTTGTTTTTGTTATAACTCTATTATCTTTAATAGAGTTATATTTTATTTTTAGATTTATAATTTAAAAATTTTTTATTTTTTTAAGTTATAGATTAATATTTTTGTAAAACATAATTAATTTTTTTAATAGTTAATTGTCAATAACTTTTATTATAAATAAGGGATAAATATATGGAAGATGGATATGTTGTTTTCTGGGAACAAACAAAAAAAGAGTTAGAGTCTCTTATTTTTAAAGATCAATTTGATTTATGGCTAAAAAGGGTAGATTACAAATCTTTTAATGAAGCGAAAAAGATAATGACATTAAGAGTCCATTCTAATTTTATAAAGGATAATGTTATAAAATATAAAGAAGATATAGAAAAGATCTTATTTAAGTTATCTGGAGAACCTTTTAAAGTAGAATTTATAGTTGAGCAGGCTAATATTTCTCACATAGAGGAAAAAATTGAGATTGTTGATAAAAAAGTTGATATATCGAAACAATTTTCACATAAAAATAATATTCAAACTAATATAAATAATGAAGATAGTTATGAGGACTTTTCTTTTGATTCTTTTATAATTGGAAGTTCTAATGAATTTGCTGCTCATACAGCAAAGATTGTGGCTCAAAATCCAGGGATTAAATATAATCCTTATCTGGTATGGGGAGAGAGTGGAGTAGGTAAGACACATTTACTAAAAGCAATAGAAAAGTATGTTAAAGAGACATTTCCTTCAAAAAAGGTTAAATATCTTACATCAGAAGACTTTACAAATGATTTTGTAAACTCTTTAAAATCTCAAACTCAGGAACAGTTCAGAATAAAATATAGACAACTTGATCTCTTAATCATTGATGATATACAATTTTTTGCGAATAAAGAGAATATTCAGGGAGAATTGTTTCATACTTTTAATAAGTTATATGATGATAGTAAACAGATGGTATTTTCCTGTGATCAACCAATTTCAAAAATAAAAAAGATGGAAGAGAGATTAAAAAGCAGATTTGAAATGGGACTTACTGTTGATTTAAGGCCAGCAGATTTTGAATTGAGGATGGCCATATTAAAGAGTTTGTCTGAAACTTATGGATTAAAAATAGATAGTGATGCAATGAATTATATTTGTTCAAATATTAATGGTAACATTAGAAATTTAAAAGGAGCATTTAAAGATCTTTTTGCTTATGCAAGCATAATGAAGATAGAAAAGATAACCAAAGAGATTGCAATTTATAGATTAAAAGATAAGATAACAAACTCACTTTTTTCAACTCCTATTTCTGTTGATAAGATTATACATTATGTAGCAGAATATTATAATTTAAAGTCTCATGACATAACAGGTGACAAAAGAAATAAATCAATTGCTCTGGCAAGACAGATAGCAATGTATTTAAGCAGAAAATTAACAAGATTATCTACTACTCAGATAGGTTCTTATTTTGGTGATAAAGAGCATGGCACAGTTATGCATGCAACAAAAAAAATAGATGATCTTATAAATAATGATTCAAAAATAAAAAAAGATATTGAAAATATTACAACTAATTTAAAAATGGACAGTTAATTTTTAGATCTTTTTAAAAAAATGTGCTATTATTAATTAAGTAATATTTTATTTAAGGACTTTAAAAATGAAAGAAAAATTAATTATTTTTTTTATTTTGTTCTCTTTTTTAGTTTTTGCTCAAGAGGATATTTCGACTTATAATGAAAAGAATGGCTATTATAAAATAGATTATCCAAAAAACTGGGAGGTGTCAGAAAATTTAGAGAATAATAATCAGGTCTCTTTTTATCCAGAAGATGAGACAATTGTTGCTGGTGTGATTTTTGGGGATTTAGGAATGGAGTCAGATGCCAAATTTATTCTTGAGGAAACTCTTAAATATTTAAATGTGGAGAATTTAGTATCAGAAAATGATTCTTATGCTACAGAAGAGGAGTTAAAAAATTGGAATGCAGATAGTGCAAATGCCAGTGCTTTTAAAATGGAACAAGATGGAGAGAATTTTAGCTGTATTCTAATTGTTATGACAAAGGGGACATTTTATTATTCTTTAATGTTTATAATTAATCCAAATTATATAAAAGAAGAAGAGACTTTTCACATTGTGAATAATATACTTAATTCTTTTAGAATCTTAAAATAATTAATGAGTTTTAGTTTTTATAATAGAGGAGATATATCTCTTTTATTTAAAGAAAAAGGGATAAATTTCCAGAAAAAATTCGGTCAGAATTTTTTAATTGATGAATCTATTGTAAATAAGATTGTTTCAATAATTGATAATCCTTTTTCTTTACCTATTATAGAGATAGGTTGTGGAATTGGAAATATAACGAATAAATTGATAGAGAAATATTCTGTTTTAGGTTTTGAAATTGACAGGGAATTTTGTAAAATCTTAAAAGAAAATATTAATAAAAATTTTTTTCTTATTGAAGGAGATTTTATAAAAAAATTTAATAAAGATTTTTTAAAAGAATACTTAAATTTTAACGAGATAATTGTATTTGGGGCTATACCTTACTATATAATAACTGATATTATAGAAAAATTGTTAATTTCTGATATAAAAATTAGAGAAATTTATCTAATAATACAAAAAGATGTTCTTAATAGGATTTATGCTAATACTAAAACAAAAGAATATGGATATTTAACAATTCTTATTAAAACCTTTTCTTATCCAGAAACTCTTTTTGAAATTAAAAGAAACTCTTTTTATCCAGTGCCAGATGTTGATTCTGTTTTAATAAAATTAAAGATTAAAAATGATATTGATTTTGATAAAAAAAGTTATTCTGATATTTTAAAAAAGATTTTTAATTATAGAAGAAAAACTTTAAAAACATCTCTAAAAAATATAGGGATAAAAGAAGATCTAATCCAGAAATTTTTTGAAGAAAATATTAGTAATTTAAATATCAGAATTGAAGAATTAAATGAAGAAAAAATTTTAAGTCTTATAAAATTGATTATGCAAAAAAAGGGGATATAATATCCCCCTTTTTATTAAAGAATCAATTTTCTTTTTTAAGAGAGAAAATTTTGCCAATCGTAAAGACAAAAATAAATGTTATTATAACTCCTACTAAGCCAGCAATTGATGTTGAGAAGATCTCATTTTTTATAAAGGGAACAGTATAGTCTTTAAATGGAGAAACAAAATAAGGTGCATTATTATGCAAAAAATTATACTTTTCTGCAACCCATTCAAGTCCATCCGGGAAAGAACTTGCAAAAGGGGATAATATTAGCCCAATTATTATAGCACCAACAAAAGGGATAACAAAGCTTAAATTTTCTGATTTTTTTATGGTTGAAGTAGAAAGTAAGGTAGCTAATATTATTGTTATTAAGCCTTCACATATCCCTATAAGAGTATGAACCCCCATCATTGCTGGGAAAACAAGAGAGAAATCAATTGTATTTGAGAAAGATAATTCTAAAACACAAAAGAAAGCAGCAATTAAAAGAGAAAGAAAAGAAGCAAAGAATATTAATATATTTTTTAGAAGAATATTATTTTCATGTTTTTTAATAAAAGATAGTAAAAGAATACCCGGTATAGCACCACCAAATGCCATATTTAAAATGTTTGCTCCAAGAACAGATATCCCCCCATCACTGAAAACAAGTGTCTGAATTAGTAAAATAATTGACATTGATAAAATTCCAAAGGGGGCACCTAATAACAATATTGCAAAAGTTGTCCCTAAGAAATGACCTGATGTCCCATTTTGAATTGGGAAATTAAGCATTTGCATGGCAAAAATTAAAGCAGTAACAGCAGCAAATTTTAAAGAATCTGGCTTTTCTTTACTCTTTAATGCAAAATAACTGGCCGCAACAATACCGGCACTACTGATTATTGAGGTAATTGATGGAACTGTATTACCATTTAGCATATGATCTGGTATATGCATTTTATCCTCCTAATAATTTATTTTTTCTTTTATTTTTATACATTAATTCATCTGCCTCTTTAATAATAGATTGAAGTTCTCCTTTATTTTCTTGTGTCTTAAATCCAACAGAAAAACTTAGTTTTAATTCGTCATCATATTTTTTATTAAATACTTTTAATTCGTTAATCAGTCTTTTATAAATAATATTTGCTATCTCTGAAGATGTCTTTGGTAAAATAACAATAAATTCATCACCCCCTATTCTTGCTATCATATCTTCTGCTCTAAAAATATGCCTTAAAAAAGTAGCCATTTTTTTTAATAATTCATCCCCTTTTTGGTGCCCCATTGTATCATTTACAACTTTTAGGTTATCAAGATCAAATAGAAAAACAGAAATAGGATAGCTTCTACTATTCTCAAGTCTTTTAATCTCCTCTTCAAAATATACTCTATTATATAAGCCGGTAAGAGTATCATGGAGACTCAAAAATCTTAATTTATTTTCTATTATTTTTCTCTCTGTAATGTCTCTACCAACCATTACTTTACCTAAATATTTTTCATTTGAATAAACAGGATAAAAAGTCACATCAAAATATTTTATCTCATCATTTGTGAACAATTTTACCTCTTCTCTGATATTAAGGCTATGTTTAAATTTTTCTACTAATTCTGGCCATAAATAAAGATGTTCTTCTACATTTGTCCCAACTATTTCATTTATATCTCTATCAAGAATAAAAGAAATTGCTGGATTCCCATCCACTATTTTGCCATTTTTATCGATTACTAATATTCCATCATTAATTTTATCAAAAACAATATCTCTGGCTATAGGATTGATATCAAAAAAATCATATCTATATATACCATAAAAGAGTATAATCGCAGATAGAATAAATGTTGGAGGAGTAAGATTTAAAGGTAAATAATTTTTGATTGTTGGAGATAAAATCATTATCTCATTTATGATGTTTATCAATAAAGGTATTAAGACCCCAACAGTAATAATAATAGATTGCTTTTTATAAAATAGAAGGGCTCTATTTCTAAATATCAATATAAAAATAAGACCTAATATAATAAAAGTATATGATATAAACAGATGTATCCAGAACCATATTCCGTTTTTTACTAAAATCTCATTTTTAAAAATTATTTCTTTAAAAAAAAGAGAATGCATCTCATTTGTAAATATTAAAAATAAAGAGATTAAAGGGATTATTGATAGTAATATTATAATAATAAGATTGATTTTTTTTATTCTATTTGTAAATAATAAAGAAAATAAAAGAAAAGTCGGTGGTATTAATTCTATACCAATAAATTTTGCTTTAAACCAGAAGAATTTTAACTCCTGATTTGAAGTAATTAATTCAAGCAAATAAAATAAAATCCATATTGTTACTCCTAAAAAGGTCAAGGAAAACATTTTTGAGCCTCGAATATTCTCATGGCTAAAGGAATAGAAACAGAGGCTTGCACATATAAAAAGGGCTATTACCAATACTAAATAATAAAAAAACATATCTATATTCCTTAGGTATTTTTTTGTTGAAAGGAATTAGAACTTTCAATTATTTTTAGTATTTTATTATATTCTTCTATCATATTTACTACTCCCATACTTCCTAAAATAGAAAGAATTTTGGGTTGTGGGTTTATAAGAAAAACATTGCCATTATTATTTCTTAATTTGTTTCTTATAAAAAGAAAAGCACCAATTCCAGATGAAGTAATATAATTTAATTCCTTACAGTCAAATATTATAAATGGTGTATCTTTTAAAATATTTAAAATCTCATTCTGAAAAGAGTATGAATTTTGAGAATTAATTTGACCTTTTAAAGCAATTACTAAAAATTTTTCTTCTTCTTTTTCAATTATTAATGACAAATTATCTTTTAATTTTATCTCTCTCATTTTTTTTTCTTTTTATTTTTTAAAATTATTACAATGATATTATATATAAAAATTTTATTTTGTCAAAACAAAATTAAAAAATTAATGCGTTTTTCCATATATCCTTTAACTTATAAATATTTTCTTTCATTATTACTTTGTTTTTATAATTTAATACCAATTGATCACTATTAGTTGTCTTTCCAAGATAATATATGCTCTCCCCATTCATTATCTCTAAAAATTTATCTCTATCTTTTTCGGCAATAGAAACAAGAATTCTTGAAGGAGTCTCAGAAAAAAGAATCTCCTCAATGCTTAAATCAGTAAATTCGTTAAGATTAATATCTACTCCTAAATTACCAGAAAATGATGCTTCTGCTAAAGCAACGATTAAACCGCCATCAGAAAGATCATGAGCAGAAAGCAGTATTGAATTTTCAATAAGTTTATTTATCTTTTTATAAGTTTTTATTGCTTTTTCTGAATAAACTTTTGGCACGCTTCCACCAGCAATGCCTTTCATTTGGTAATATTCACTTGCTCCAAGTTCTTTTCTTGTCTCCCCAATAAGAAATATCAAAGAATTTTCCTTTTTAAAATAAAAACTTACAGACTTTCTTATATCATTTATTTTTCCAATAGCAGTAAAAAGAAGGGTTGGAAGAACAGAAATCTTTTTATCACCTCTTCTATAATCATTTTTCATACTATCTTTACCAGAAATACATGGACAATTATAAATAGGCGTTATCTCATATATTGCTTTACATGCTCTAACTAATTGTGCAAGTTTAAATTTCCCATCAGGAGTTGTTGGGCTTTCTACCGGATCTGGCCAGCAAAAATTATCAAGACCTACTATTTTATCTGGATCAGCGCCAAGTATTATTGCCTGCCTGAAGGCTTCATCTATTGCATTTGCTGCCATCTGATATGAATCAATTAATGAATATCTTGGCATTATACCGTGTGTAACCACAAGCCCTTCATAAGAATCCGGGAATATCTTTAATACAGCCCCATCAGAAGGTCCTTCATTATTTTTACCAGAAAAAGGTTTTCCGACAGTTCTTGCTCCTACCTCATGATCATACATTCTAACCCAGTATTCTTTACTTGCTATGTTGGGTCTTTTTAAAAGATCTTTTAACGCTTTACCAATATCATTTTCAGATATCTTTATTATAGACTCTTTTGGAATTTCCCATTCTGCCTTTAAATTCATTTTAGGAACACCATTATGTAACATATCAAGATCTATAAAGGCTATTATTTGATCATTGTATTTACATTCAAAATAACCAGAATCAGTAAACTCACCTATTACAGTAGACTCAACGTCTCTTAACTTTGATAAGGCAATAAATTCATCTATTTTTTCTTTAGGCACTGCAATAGTCATTCTCTCCTGTGCTTCAGATAGCAATATCTCCCATGGTTTTAGACCTTTATATTTTAACGGACATTTTTCTAAATAGAGAATTGCCCCATTTGTAAATGTTGCCATTTCTCCCACAGAGCTGGAAAGTCCACCAGCTCCATTATCTGTTAATCCAGAGAATAGATCTTTATCCCTTGCTTCAATTATAAAGTCAACCATTTTCTTTTGAGTAATGGGATCTCCTATCTGAACTGCACTGGTTGGGCTATCCTCTGTTAAATGTAATGAAGAAAATGTTGCCCCATGAATTCCATCCTTTCCGATTCTTCCACCAGTCATTACAATTAAATCACCTGGTTTAACATATTTTTTATAACATTTTTTATTGTTAATATTAATTAGCATTATACCACCTGTTCCACAGAAAACAAGAGGTTTACCTAAAAAAGAATTATCAAATGTTATAGAACCATTAACAGTAGGAATTCCAGATTCATTACCGCCATCTTTTATCCCTCTATGCACTCCTCTAAATATTCTTTTAGGATGAAGAACTCCTTCTGGAATTTGCTCCTTTGATATAAATGGATCGCCAAAACAGAATACATCTGTATTAAAAATAGGATAGGCACCAAGCCCTGTTCCAAGTATATCCCTATTCACTCCAACTATTCCGGTCATTGCACCACCATAAGGATCAAGAGCAGAAGGGGAATTGTGTGTCTCGACTTTCATACAATAGGCATAATTATCATTGAATTTAACAACTCCAGAATTATCTTTAAAAAGAGAGAATAGATCATCTCTATTTTTCTTTATAATTTCTGCTGATTTTTGAATATAAGTTTTAAAGAGGGAGTCTATTTTTTCTATTTTTTCTCCTTCTTTATATTCTATTATGGCATTAAAAATTTTATGTTTACAGTGTTCACTCCATGTTTGAGCAAAGATCTCGAGTTCCACATCTGTTGGGCATAAAGGCAATTTTTTTTCTTTTCTTTTTTTAATAACATCTTCTCTTTCATAATATTTTTTTATAGCCTTCATCTCTTCTAAAGAAAGAGAGAGAATCCCTTTTTCAGAAATCTCTATAAGTTTTTCGTCTGAGACTTCAAGATTAATTTCTTTATAATATTCTTTAATCTTTTCTTCATTAAAGTTAAAATTATATACTGGTTGTCTACCATTTAAAGCATCTTTTTTACTAAAAATAAAGTAGTCTTCTATTAAAGAGTTACATAAAATCTCTGTTGCAATTCTTTCAATATCTTTTAATTGTAGTGATGTTTTAAATAGATACATTTTTGCTGATCTTACACTATTAGGATCTATCTCTCTATTAAGAATATAACCAATTCCTTCTGCTGCTGTTTTTCCAATATTATCTGTAACCCCTAATTTATAAGATATCTCTATTCCATAATCATAATCTACAATTGTCGCATAAGAAAATCCTACCCTTGACTCTTCTGATACTGGATCACAAAAAAGAGTTTTTTGTAATTTTTCAATTTCATTATCAGTATAATTACCATTTATTAAATAGATATTTACTATAGTAATATTGTCTACTCTTAAATTAAGATCTTCATAAATAGTATCTTTTAAATTTATACTATCTGGCAAAGGAAATTTGTTTAATCTTTTTATTTCTATTCTATTTATCAATTGTCTCTCCTTTATAATTATATTTATCACAGAGTATTAAAATTTCATCCATTGCATCATCTAATGAAGAAGAAGCAACAACAATCCCCTCTTTATGACCTTTCATAACAATAGTAAGAGAATTGTCGTATTTATTATTTTCTAAAATATCAAAAATAGATCGCCATAATTTTATACTTCCATAAGGGGCATCTTCTGGAGTAGAAATATAGCCATCTTCAATAAGGTGATTCCATAATTTGAGATTATGAATATGAATCACTGCATTATATTTTTTATCTGTATAGAAGGCTGCATGAGTTAAAGATTCTGAAGATGGCTCAATAAGACCTTTACAAAAGACACTGTTTGTCTTAAAATCAACACCTGTTATTAAAGAATAGTGCATTATTTTAAGATTTTTTAAATTTCCAGTCTGGCTACCAGAAATAATAAATTCTTTTTCATTGATTCTTTTACTTATGTTTCCATAACCTAAGTTTTGTTCTTTATTAAATCCAATTAATTTTAGTTTAAAAAGTTCTTCTCTTATTTTTTCAATGTCTGAAATATCAATATCAAGTTTTTCTTTTTTCAATTCTTTTATATTAAATTTTATTACACCTTCTTCCAATTTTTTTACCTTATATTTTATTAAAATTAAGTAAATTTATTTTACCAAAAATTTTTAGAGATGTCAAAAAAAAGAAAGATATGTCAGAAAAATGAAAACAATTTTATGCCTCCTTATGCAGTTATAAAATATGCAATTCATTATTGAATCGGTTATTATTAAATTCTACATTGATTAAAAATAAAGCCAAATAAAAAATTTATTGACTTTTTTATCAAATAATTTATATTAGTTATAAAAAACATATTAAAAACAATCTATAATCAAGCAAAAGGATTAAAACAATGAAAAAAAAAATTTTAATGTTTTTTATATTTTTCCTAATATTCAATTGTGGTTACATAGAAATAAGAAATAAAAATTTAATAAGACCTACCTTTAATAATCAAAAAACTTTAATTTTAAAAGAAGCAAATGTCTCTTTTTATCCAGTATTTTATATATATAAACCAGAAGAGATTTTCTTTTCTAATAAAGAAAATCTCCTTTTTAAAATAAGTAAAAAAATTTCTCTCTTTGATTATATTTTTGATGTTAAAGATTTAAAAAACAATAAATCTTTTACTGTCACAATAACAAAAGAGAATTTAAATTTCTATATCAAAGAAAATGAAAAAAATATTCTAAAAATAGAAACATTATACAGAGAGGACTACTTAAATTTTAAATTTTTATATAATAAAAAAGAATATTTTTTAAAAGGAGAACAAAAAGGTGTAAACGATATTATACATAGTATTTATTATACAATATCAAGAGAGAATCAAAATTTAGGTTATATATATAAAGAATTTTACTATATGAAAAATAGTTATGAAATAATAATAAATGACGATTTTCAAGATATAGAAGATAATATATTTATCATATTAAATCTTCTTATTGATACCATACTAAAAGAAAATGGATTATTATTTAGAAAATAAGAGTGATTT
>DAONLM010000001.1:0-41106 GCA_035406685.1 Spirochaetota bacterium | reverse complement strand
TAGATGGAGATGCGAGAATTCATATATATGTTTCCAAACAGGACTATCGTTTTTTAAAAAAGATCCATGCTGATCTTAATTTTTTCAGCATGGGTGTTTTACTGAGGAGAATTATCCTACTCTTCCTTGAAGAATACGAGAAATTAGGCATTACCGGGGTTGAGATGAAGTGTAGTATAGTAACATTAAAGTTATTTTTGAGACTAACAAAGATAAAAAAGTGGAATAAGAGCAGAGAATTATCCCAGTTTGAAGGGAATACCACGCCCTTTTACAAGGCAATCTACAACGATTGCTATCAGGTAATAGGATTTGAGACCTATTATTGAAAAAATTTATTTTAAATTCTACCAAAAAATAAATAACACTATTACAATTATTTCTCAAATAAAATTAACCCTTAGGATAATTCTATTTTTTTTAACTGACTAAAAATAAAATTGCGCTTTTTTTTTTTGAATAAATTTAATCAAAAACCATTTTCTATTTCTCAAAAAAATAATAAAATTTTAAATATATTATTAAAAAAGATCTATGGGAAAGATAAGTTAAAATAAAAAAAGGCATTCTTTTTTGAAGAATGCCTTTTAAAGATTAAAACTTATTAATAAATTGCAGAAAGAAATAACATTTCTACATAAGTTGGTACTGGCCAGAATTCATCTGGAATAAGAATTTCAAGAGTGTCTATATACTCTCTTAATTCTGTAATGCCAGTCAATACCTCATCTCTGAATATAATAGCCTCTTTTTCAATGTCACCAGTTGAATGAGCCTTTTCCAATGATTTCTCTATCTCTTCTACTTTTTTATAACACTTATCCAGTAAAGAACCAATATTTTTTAATAAATTACTCTGAGATTCAACTGAAACACCTATTTCTTTTAATTTTAAAATATTTTCAGAAAGAATATTTTGATACTTAATAACTGCTGGAATATATTGAGTCTTTACCATTCTAACCGCAGTCTTGCCTTCAATATTAATAACTTTACAATACTGTTCAAGATAGATATCATATCTTGATTTTAACTCTTCTCTTGTAAAAATATTATACTTTGCGAATAGATTAAAGGCTTTCTCAGTAACAAAAGACTTTAAAGCATCCGGGGTATTCTTTTTATTTGGTAGCCCTCTCTTCTCTGCCTCTTTAACCCACTCTTCTGAATAGTTGTTTCCATTAAATACTATTCTCTTATGTTTTGTATAATACTCTCTTACAATATTGATTACTTCGCTCTTTTTATCTGTTGTCTTTTCCAATCTTGTTGCGATCTCATCCATTGCCTCTGCTAAAATAGTATTTAAAGCAACATTTGGACCTGCTATTGAAAATGAGGAACCTACCATTCTAAACTCAAACTTATTTCCAGTAAAGGCAAGTGGACTTGTTCTATTTCTATCTGTATTATCCTTTGGCAACTCTGGTAAAGTATCCACTCCTATTTTTAAATTGCTCTTGCCCTGATAGTTAATCTCTTTGCCAGATGCTATCTGTTCTAATAGATTTGTAAGAGCATCGCCTAAAAAGATAGAAATAATTGCCGGTGGTGCCTCATTAGCGCCCAATCTATGATCATTGCCAGCACTTGCCGCTGTTGCTCTTAATATATCAGAATGAGTATCAACTGCTTTTAATAAAGCTGCAAGGGATGCAAGAAAGACAAGATTTTCCTGTGGCGTATGACCTGGATCAAAGAGATTTATACCATCATCTGTTCCTAATGAATAGTTATTATGCTTACCAGATCCGTTCACCCCTGCAAAAGGCTTTTCATGAAGCAGGCATACTAAATTATGTCTTAAAGCAACTCTCTGCATTGTCTCCATAACCAATTGATTATGATCTGCTGCTATATTTACAAAAAAAAATATTGGTGCCATCTCATATTGTGCTGGCGCAACCTCATTATGTTTTGTCTTTGAGGTAATACCCATTTTCCATAACTCTTTATCAAGATCAATCATGAAAGATGAAATTCTATCTTTTATAGAGCCAAAATATTGATCCTCAAGTTCCTGTCCCTTTGGTGGTTTTGCTCCAAAAAGAGTCCTGCCGGTTAAAATAAGATCAAGCCTCTGTTCATAAAATGTCTTATCTATAAGAAAATATTCCTGTTCAGGCCCAACTGTTGCTTTTACACTCTTTGAAGTGGTATTGCCAAGGGCTCTTAATAATCTTAAAGCATGCTTATTAATGGCAACATTTGCTCTTAATAAAGGGGTTTTTTTATCAAGAGCCTCACCATTATATGAACAAAAAGCAGTAGGTATATAAAGAGTTTTCCCACCAGAAGAATCTTCTTTTATAAAGGCTGGTGAAGTACAATCCCATGCAGTATATCCTCTTGCCTCAAATGTTGCCCTTAAGCCGCCAGAAGGAAAAGAGGAGGCATCTGGCTCACCCTGAATAAGCTGTTTACCAGAAAATTCATATATTACAGTCCCATCGCCTACTGGATTTATAAAAGAATCATGCTTTTCTGCTGTCATACCTGTTAAAGGTTGAAACCAGTGAGTATAGTGAGTAGCCCCTTTTTCAATTGCCCAGTCCTTCATTGCATTAGCAACAACATCGGCAATCTTAGGATCAAGTGGAATACCTTCATCAATAGTCTTCTTTAATGATTTAAAGACCTCTTTTGGAAGTCTCTCTTTCATCACCTTTTCACTAAATACATTTTCACCAAAAAAATCCATTGGATTTGACATAATGTTACTCCTTCACTTTAAAAAATAAAATTTTTTACATCTATAATAAGCAATTAATATGCCAATAACTAAAACTCATCTTAATTTTTAAATATATACTTAAAAATCTTAATGTTGTCAAAAAACTTATTATATTTTTTAAAAAATATATCCCAAATAATGCAAAATTATTATATTCTATTTAAAATTAAAATTAAAATATACAAAACTTCTTTAAGGCATATAAAACAAAAATGTATTTATAACTGAAGAAATACAAAAATGTATTTTTTTTACTTATTTGTCTCTATCTTTATAAGATAATAATAAATATAGTAACTTCTTAAAACTTTTCTTATATAATTTCTTGTCTCATCAACTGGTATTAATTCATAAATTATATCCTCTGAAAAATCTTTATAACTATTATACCAACTTTTTGTTTTTCCCTGACCTGCATTATAACTTGCCAGAATAAAACCAATCTCTTTAAAATAGTGCTCTCTTAAAAACTTTAAATAAAAAGTCCCAATCCTTATATTATCTGCTGGTGATGTTAAATCATAATATTCCATTCCTAACTTAGAAGCAATAAATTTTGCTGTTTTTGGGATTATCTGCATTAACCCTATGGCATTTGCAACTGAGACAATTGTCGCACTATATCTACTCTCTTCTCTAATTACCCCATAACAGAGTGCTGGATCTATATCATTCTCTTTTGAATATTTAAAAACCAGATCCTTATAATGAAAAGGAAACATACTCTTTAATGTCTCAACATCTATCTTTTTTAAATCCTCCCCATAAAGAGAAATGGCTGCTAATATAGCATACCTGACAGCCTCATAATAGTTCTCTTTTTTTAAAAAGTACGAATGCAATTTACAATAAATATCATATCGATCCGTATCATTAAGTTCTTTATTTTCCTTTATTTGTGCGACAATTGTCGTATTATTAAATAAAAGATAATAATCAAGCTTTTTAGAAAAAATTCTACCATATTCAGAAAAATCTTCATTATTGAATTTCTTTTTTTCTTTTAATATTTTATCAGGATCAACTCCATTGTTTATCTTTAAATACCCATAAGAAATAGGATACTGTTCGAGTAGATTTTTCCATTTTTCTTTATTTTTATCAATAAGATAAAGAGCATAAAAAAGAGAGGTTCTATTGTATTCTTCCAGTCTATTAAAATCAATCTTATCAATGTTTTTCAGTAAAATATCAATCTTTTTTTGATAAATAGCACTCCTTACAGCAAGATTCAATAAAGATAAAGAACTATATTTATCCGGATAATCATTTACAAGAGATATAACATCAGAAAGCCATTTTTCATTAAAGGAGACTTCTTTATTAAGAATTATCTGCCTTATATTATAATCCATCTCATTATAAAAAGGATCGTTTTTGTATTGATTGATTTTTTTAAGAAATTCCTTACATAGAAGAGTACCATTATTATTTCCATATCTTAAATTATCAATAACATAAAAATATTCTGCATATATGCTTCTTTTATAAATATCATCTAACTCTTTAAATAAATATTTTTTACAATTTAATTTTATAGCCATCTCTCTTATATTATCAAAATCTTCATAAGAAGAGGCAGAAGATAGTGAGGATTTTAAATTATCTTTGAACTCTTTTTTATCATTGCTAAGAAAAGAGTATATTAATTTAAAAATAGGATCCTCTTTAATAGTAACAATCTTTGCAATAAAATTTTTAAAATTCTCATTATCTGTATTTTTAAATAGTAAAGAATATAGATAATTTTTTAAATAAGATTCTTCATTATTCTTAAAATATTCCTCATTTACTTCAATAATATATTCAATAATGTTTAAAAAATCTATATCTTGTGGAAAATTTAAAAAATTTTCTGGTTTTATGCCATCAATAAACCACCTTACAGTATAAAGATATTGTTCATCTATAAAATCTCCATAATTTATAAAAAGAAGTCTTAAATTCTCCCAATTTTTTTCTTTAATATAAATCTTTAATAAAGAATTAAAAGCCTCTTTTTTAAAAAGATTGTCTGTTGATATTGCCTGAATAAAAAAATAGCTACTCCATTTATCAAGACCAAAGTTATTATAATAAATTAGCCCATAAAAATAGTAATAATTTTTATCAGTTATATATTTAGCAATATCCTGAACCTTTACATCCTTTAAACTCTCTTTAAAGATCTGCCCATTTGAGTCAATTACTCTATCGTTTAATTTATCCAATGGATAATAATTATTGCACGATGCTATTATCAAAAAGAAAAATATTAAAAATAGATTCTTATACATACATACCCTTTATGAATATTAAGAATTGAATAGAAAGGAAAAACAATTTAAATATTTATGTCAACAATCCACCATTAACAGCAATTATCTGGCCAACTATGTAATCTGCTTTATCACTTACTAAAAACTCAACAGCATTTGCAACATCTTCTACACTCCCTATTCTTCTTATCGGAATAGTCTTTTTAATCTCTTCAAATTTATCCTGTAAATCCTTTGTCATCTCTGTATCAATAAAGCCTGGTGCAACAATATTTACATTAATCCCCCTTCTTGCAAGCTCAACTGCAAGAGACTTTGCCGCCCCTATGAGTCCAAATTTTGAAGCACAATAGTTAACCTGTCCCGGCATACCAGTCTGACCAGAAGTAGAACTAACAACAACTATCTTACCATACTTATTCTCAAACATTGATTTTATAACTGGCTTGGTAATATAATAAAAACTCTTTAAATTAACATCAATTACACTATCCCAATCTTCCTCTTTCATTACTGGAAAAAGAGAATCCCTTCTAATGCCAGCATTGAATACAAGAACATCAATTTTACCATTTGTTGCTATCTCTTCTTCGATTATTTTGTAAGCATTCTTAAAATCAGATATATCAAATTGCAATAGAGAACATTTTGCCCCTAAATTTTCTACTTCAAGTTTTGTCTCCATTGCTGACTCTTTATTGCTCTTATAATTTATAATAACCTCAAATCCATTTTTTGCAAGCATTATACTTATCGCTCTACCAATACCACGACTTCCACCAGTAACAAGTGCTCTTTTGCTCATAAAATTCCTCCATTTTTTAGAAAAGAAATTATTAAATTATTTATTTAAAGTCAATAGTAATTTTACAATTTTTTTCAGTGTTTCATTCTCATCTATTGGCTTAATTATATAGTCATCCACTCCAGCATCTTTAAACACCTTTAAATCCTCTGGCATTGTATAACCGGTTAGTGCCACTATTGGATTTTTAAATTTTTTCTCATTTCTTAAAATTTTTGTGCAATCAATACCATTTAAGACTGGCATTTGTATATCCATCAATATAAGATCAATCTTATTTTTTTCTACTAAATCCAGAACCTCTTTGCCATTCTTTGCCCCAAATACATTATAAGCTTTATCCTTTAACATTGCTTCCAGAAATAGATAATTTATCGCATTATCCTCTGCAATTATTATATTATACTCTTTTTCATTAATGATGGCCTTAGCCTCATCCTTTTTATTCTCTATTACTTCATAATTATACTTCTCAAATTTTAATTTTATTAAAAATGTAGTTCCCTCTTTCTCCTTACTCTCAACAATGATTTCTCCTCCCAAAAGATCAATAATCTCCTTAACTATTGTTAGTCCAAGTCCAGTCCCCTTATATTTTTTATTATAGGATGTTTCGAGTTGAATAAATTTCCCAAAAATATCATTCAATTTATCATTTGGAATACCAATTCCAGTATCCTTAACAATAAAAACAATATCGACTGTTTTTTCATCCTCTTTTATCTTTTTTACTTCAAAAGTAATTCCACCTTTTTCTGTGAATTTAACAGCATTGCTTAATAGATTAAGAAAGATCTGATTCAAACAGGAAGGATCACCAATTATATATTTAGGTAAGTCATTATCATAAATAAAATTGAGTTTTAGATTTTTACTTTCTGTTGCTATTTTAAAAGAATTAACAAGACCAAGACAGAGATTTTTTATTTTTATCACTTCATTTCTTATTACTCTTTTACCAGCCTCTATTTTAGCAAGATCAAGAATGTCGTTAACTATATTTAATAGCGTCTCACTCGATGTTTTAAGCATATCGATATACTCTTTTTGAGTATCAGAAAGATCTGTTTTTATTAACATATTTATCATACCCAATATACCGTTTAAAGGATTTCGTATTTCATGACTCATATTGGATAAAAATTGGCTCTTAATATTAGCAAGTCTTTCTGCCTCTTCCTTTGCCAATCTTAATTCCTCTTCTATCCTTTTTCTATCTGTAATGTCTTTTATAGAAATCAATAATCTTTCTACTCTACCACTCTCTATATTCTTTATGGGAATAACCGTGTTATTAATCCATCTTATTTTATTATCACTTTTAACTATTCTTAAATCTACTGAAACCTTTTCTCCATTTAGAACTCTCTTAATGCCGTTTTTATATATATCTATGTCATCTTTATAAACAATTTTTGCCCATTTTTCAAAAGAATCAATATCTTCCATCTTATAACCATACTCTACTATTAAAGCAGTAGTATACCATTCCCTTTTAAAAGATCCGTCTGGCTGAATTGTGAGAAGACTTGCGGCATCGGATGTTATTTCTGATAATAATTTATAAAGTCTTTTACTCTCCTCTAACTCCTTTTGTATCTTTAAATTTTTCTCTATCTCATTTCTTAATTCAAAAGTTCTTGCATTTACAATATTTTTTAAACTGAAATTCCAGAACATCATTAAAAATAAAATTATAAAAAATAGAACAATACTACCTAAAAAAATGCCAGAAAACAATAAAAAATATTTTAAATTAAATTCAACCTTATTTTTCCCAAACCACTTTTCCTCTATTTCATTATATTCTTTTTTTGATATTTGAGCAAAACCATATTCTATTAAATTTAATAGATCTTTATTACCTTTTAAGACTGCTCTATGAAACTCTCCAGTATATAAAGGGGGGCTATCCTTAAACTCATTCTGAATTCCATATTTATACATAAAATAATAGACAGGTGATTCATCTACAACAAATATCACAACATCTCTATTTTTTGCTGCCTTTATTATATCTTCATAAGACTTATACTCAATAAGATTAGTAATAGAATAACTTTTTAATACATCAATACATGCATCCCCTTCCTTTACAGCAACATTAAAACCTTTAAGAGAAGGAGCATCAATTATGCCAGAGATATTTTTATGATAAAAAATCGGAACTCTTATTTTTGCATAAGGCTTTGAATAATCATATATTTTAAGTCTCTCCTCTGTTTTAAAAATAGTATCAATAACATCAAATTTTCCCTGTTTCATAAGATTCTGTGCCTCTATCCAGTCTGTAGCAACAATGTTTACTTTTATACCGGTCTTTTTCTCCCAGAGATGCCATTGATCTATTAAAATCCCTTTTAAGTTATTATTCTCATCAAGAAAAATATAAGGGGGATAGTTATTATCCATTATAACATTAATTTCTTTTTTATCTAAATTAGGTCTATCTATTGAAGGTTCTTTATTTTTACAGCAAAGAGAAAAAATTAAGATAAAAAAAATAGTAAATGTTTTAATAAAATTTTTTCTAAAAAACATTTTATTGAATATCTCTTGTTAAATAATCATTTATTTTTTTTAAAGCCTCTTTATTTGTATCCCACTTTAAATATTTTAAAGCATCTTCATAAGAAACCCAAACAATTTCTGAATGTTCTCTTTTTGAAAAATTTACATTCATACTATCTACCTCAAAGGCAAATACATACTCTGTAATCTCTTTATCCCCATTTTTAAAAGAAAATTTATACTTAACATCATACATTTTTTTTACTTTTAAAAAACCAGTCTCTTCCATTACCTCTCTTCTTGCTGCATATAAAATATCTTCCCCTTCTTCTACTCCACCTGTTACAGGTTGCCAGAATCCCCCTCTCTCTTCTGTTCTTTTGAGCAAGAGATATTTTATACCATCTTTGTCTCTATAAAACAAAATAACATCTACCTGAATAGGAAGTTTTGCCATGCCATTACACCTTAAAAGTAAAACTTTTTATTTAAAATATTATATCTAATAAAATCTTTTTTGTCAAAAGAAAAAAATAATTAATTAGATGTAACA
Organism: Spirochaetota bacterium; assembly: GCA_035406685.1. Taxonomy (GTDB): domain Bacteria; phylum Spirochaetota; class GWE2-31-10; order GWE2-31-10; family MWDO01; genus DAONLM01. Next base: position 32,245 of record DAONLM010000001.1, on the reverse strand, counting down.
ATCTATTTTTTCAATAAGAGGGGTAAATAAAGAGACCTAATTTATACAGATAGGACAATTGTCGCACATATTACATTTACAGAATATATTTATGAAATAACTATAATTTCATTTAATTATTATGATTGGTTATCTCATTTTTAATTGATAAAATCTACCTTACCCCATTTAATAAATCAAGGACATTATTTATAGTCCCATCTTTTTCAAATTCTACTTTAATATTTCTTGGAGCAGTTATCTCCCAGTCATTAAAAGAAAAAAATGTAATTTTAACTTCACTATTCTCCAATTCCTCTATTTGCCACATTCCATAAACATTTTTTATTCTATGATTCTTTTTATTAAAATTAAACTCAGTATTGGTAGTATCTGGATACCAGTATAACTTAAAAATCTTCCTATCATTAACTATTTCCTCCTGAATACAACACTCAACCAGATACTCTCTATTTTTATAAGGAAAAAAGTTAAGAAGAGAATAGACAATAAATCTCCTCTCCCCTATAACTCTTATAGGTTTGAAAATTATTGTTTTTGGGAAAAATTTATTATAATTATCAAAGTCAGATAGAATTTTCACAATTTTATCAAAAGAAATATTCTTTACAACTGTCTGAGCCTTATAATAGTTTACCTGCGTATCAGGATCTATAGCAATATAAAGTGATATACCTTTTTTCTCCTTTTCAAAATGCCAATTTATATTATAAAACATACTGGTTGAATAAAGAAAATAATTCAATAATAATAAAAGAATTATATGTATATATCTCATCTTTGCTTAATATATACTAAAAAATCTAAATTGTCAAAAAAAATAACATTTTTAAAAAATAAAATTGCTTTTCTTTCTGTTTGCGCACTAATTTATTTTTAGGCAATTAAAAAAATACATTTATCCTCATGTTAACTTTGTTTGAGAAAAAGTTATAATAGATCTATTCATTTCTAAATAAAATTATGGTCAATAATAGGTTTCAAAACCTATTACTTGATAGCAATTATTATAGATCGCCTTATAGAAGGGCATGGTATTGCCTTCAAAGTGCGACAATTCTTTATTCTTTTTCCACCTCTTTATCTTTGTTATTTTCAACCATAACCTCAATGTCACAAGACTACATTTCTTCTCCACACCTAAAAGCCCCATTTTCTCATATTCTTCCAAAAAAAGTGCGACAATTCTCCTCAAGAGGACTGCCATGCTGAAAAAATTAAGATCCGCATGAATCTTTTTTAAGAATCTATAATCCTCTTTTGAGAGATATACCCTAATTTTATCAGTAGCATCAATTCTTTCATAAGTATTTCCATCCTCAACACCAAAGCAGTATATCTTTTTTATCCTGTTACAAAACAATTGAAGAATATACACAACAAGTTTTGATAAAGATAAATTTAATTTTTCTGCTAATTTTACAAGCCTTTTTTTCATTTCTGATTTTACTACAAAGTGAAACTCATGTTCAGCATTGTAGTTTTCTAAAATTTTATTAATATCCATAAAAAATCCTCCTTACTCCTTAAGTTTATAAAAAAATATTTCTATATATTAATCACAAAATTTTTAAGAAAATCCTTTACAAAATTTAAGAAAAAAATAAAAAAAATTGCCTCAAAATAAAATCGCCTTCCTTTCTGTTTACTCTATTAAGTTTTGACAAATATTAAAATTTTTAGTATAAGATTTTAAAAATGAAATTCTTATTCTTCAACACAAAAAAGGGAAATAGATGGCTAAAAAATATTTAATTGAAGGTGGATATCCATTAAAAGGAAAGATTAAACCAAATGGCAATAAAAACGCTGCCTTACCAATAATAGCAGCAACTCTTCTGACTGATGAAGAAGTCATATTAAGAAACATACCTGATATAGAAGATGTTGCAGTAATGCTTACGATTTTAAAGGAAATAGGATCCACTGTTGAACGTCTTGATACAAATTCATACAAAATAAAAACAAATATTTCAAAGACAACAATAAATCAGGAACTTGGTAAAAAAATAAGAACATCCATTCTCTTTGCAGGTCCTTTACTTGCAAGATCTGGTAAGGTAGAATTACCACCTCCGGGTGGAGATGTAATAGGAAGAAGAAGACTAGATACGCATTTTCTTGCTTTATCAGAATTAGGAAGTAGAATTGAAATAGGAGCTAATTTTAAATTGAGTGCCAATAGACTTGTTGGTAAAGAAATTTTTCTGGACGAAGCATCTGTTACAGGGACCGAAAATGCAATAATGGCAAGTGTTCTTGCGGAAGGCGAAACAGTGATCATAAATGCAGCCAGTGAGCCACATGTTCAGGATCTATGTAGATGCTTAAACTCTATGGGGGCAAAAATAGAGGGGATTGGTTCAAATATTCTAAAAATAACTGGTGTAAAAAAATTACATGGAACTGAATTTAAAATAGGGACAGACTATATGGAGGTCGGCTCTCTTATAGGACTTGCAGCTGTAACAAGAGGAGAAATAGAGATTACTGATGCTGATCCTCAAAATATGAGAATGGCTCGACTGGTGTTTGGAAAATTAGGGATAACATGGGAGACTGATGGAAGATCAATATTTGTTCCATCTCATCAAGAATTAAGAGTTCAATCAGATATTGGTGGAATGATCCCAAAAATCGATGATTCTCCATGGCCTGGCTTCCCACCAGATTTAATAAGTATCATTGTTGTGACTGCAACACAGATTGATGGAACTGTGCTTGTCTTTGAAAAGATGTTTGAGTCAAGACTATTCTTTGTTGATAAATTAGTCTCAATGGGGGCTCGTATAATACTCTGTGATCCTCATAGAGCCGTAATAACAGGACCCACAAGATTAAAGGGACTTGAGTTAACAAGCCCAGATATAAGGGCTGGTATGGCACTGGTAATTGCTGCACTATGTGCTGAGGGGACAAGTATTATTCAAAATGTGATTCAGATAGAGAGAGGATATGAGAAATTACCAGAAAGATTGAGCAACCTTGGGGCAAAAATTAAAGTAATTGAATAATTTTTTTTTGCTTTTTTAAAATAATGCGTTATAATAATAAGGGGGATATCCCTCTTATTTATTTTTTAAAGAAGGTATAAAATGAAAAAAAATATTTTTTTAATATCATGTGTTATAAGTATTATTATTTTAATTTTATCTAACTGTCCAGTAGAACAACCATCAACAACTACCACTTATCAAAAAATAAATAGGTCAAATAGTTTTTCTGGAACATCCCCAGAGATATTTCATATAAATACCAATACATACACAGAATTGAGTTATACACTTTCTAATCTAAATAATAACGATGTCTATTATATATTTACAAATATAAGTACCTCCTCTGATAAAAAAAACCCGGTTGTCTATAAAAATAATAACCAGATAGAAGAGAATAAATCATTTTCTATATCGAAAAATAGAAATATAGTTTCTAACTCTTATATTAAAGATAAAGAGATAGTAAAAGAATTTAATAGTAATCCAGAAGATTTTCTTAATAAACATAAATCAAATTCACCTATTATTGAAAAAAGGAGTAATATTCTTCCACCCCACCCTAGAAAGGCAACTGTTGGGGAACAAAAGACATTTTTTAACTTAAATTATAATGGTGGGTGGAGTATTGAATATATACCATCAACATGTAGATTCAGTCAAAATATTAAAGGAAAAAATCTTAATATATATGTAGCTGATGATTGCTGGTATATTGGTGGAACAAAGACATATAAGGTAAATGACACTATGGTAGCAGCAATGGCAGATAAATTTTTGAAAGCAGATACAACAAACGACATTTATACATTAATTAGTGGGATATATGGCTCTCATTGGGGCTTACATAACTATCCAGGGTTTATCCCTTCTTCAGAAGAGGATAATATTACTATATTGTTATATGACATTGATAATGACAATGGCAATACTACTGGCGGAGTGGTACTTGGATATTTCTGGGCAAAGGATAACTATCTTAATTCAGAATTAAAAAAATATACTGGTTTAACAGAGGGTGGATCTAATGAATGCACAATGTTTTATATAGATGCCTGTCTTTTTGCCAAAGGGGATGGGTTATGGGATATTACAGACAACTATCCAATGCAAATGATTTCTACTCTTGCTCATGAATTGCAACATATGATCCATTTTTATCAAAAGGTGATAAAGAATAATTTATCAAAATCATCTGATGTCTGGCTTGATGAAATGTGTTCATTGATGGCAGAAGACTTTGCATCAGAAAAGATTGGCTTTAATGGTCCACGAGGAATAGACTATAATGACGGTACTGCTGGTAGTCCAAGTAATTCTAATGGTAGATTGCCTCTCTATAATAATAATAATGATGATTCTGTAATAGTATGGTTAGATGGCGATGATGTTTTAAGAAGCTATTCGATTGTATACTCATTTGGAGCTTATCTTGCAAGAAATTTTGGTGGGGTTAAGTTATTTAAAAATATTGTTCAAAATCCTTATATAAATTATCTTGCTATAAATAGTGCTTTCAGTAGTCTCGGATATTCTGAAACTTTTAGTAGTTGCTTACAAAAATGGGGGGCAGCAGTCATTTGTTCTGATCAACTTACAATGTCAACTGGCTATTCTTATAATAAAGGCACATGGTTTACAAGTACAAGCGATAACACAATTGATTATAACATTGGCTCAATTAATATGTTTAATTATGATCCAACGCCTCTTATTTATGAAAACTATCAGGAAGTAGGATATTCCTATTATTCTTCACTAAAAAAATCTTCAAATAGATACTATAAAAGGGCAAGTGGTTTTTCTGGCACATTAAAAGATTTGATAAGACTTGAAGACACTGTTAGACTTACTGTTGTTGTTAAATAAAATTTGATTTTTTAATCTTAATATTATCAAGAAAGTCATAAAAAATAGATGGCTTTAACTCTATCCCAATATTAAAATAGAGAGAAAAGAGGATAATGTCATCTATTGTTAAAGAATAGTTATAACGATTGTTATATAAATCTCTTATTGTAATATCTCCAAAATATTTATTCATTCTATATTCTCTTATAACAATATGCTCTATTTTAAATCTCTTTTTATTAATTAAAGTAAAATAAAGATTGTCTTTCAAATCCTTTATCTCATTTGTTTTCAAAAATTCTACTATACTTCTAACAGTTGCTATTTCAATAGGGAACTGAAATTTCTTTTTTTCTCTATTTTCAAATACTACGATTGGGCTTGAATCTTCTTTAAATTTAATACCGTTAAAAGTAAGTTTCATTATTTATACCTTATGCTTTATTAACTTCATAGTATATTTTAGACCATTTTTTAAAAAAAATCAATATTATCTAAAAGAAATTTTATTTTTTAATAAAATTATAAATTTTACAAAGAAAGTATTGTACAGAAAATGACTATAATTTATTGATAAAATAGAATAATAAAGTAAAAAAACATAAAAGTTGAATATCTATATTATTTTTATTAATTTTTAAATTTTAATCAAGAAAATCCGTAAAAAATTTGACTTTTTGAAGAAATGTTCCTATAATTAATATAGATAATAACAAAAGTCAAAAAATACAATCAAAAAGTATATTGAAAAAATATAATAAATAGGGGTGTAGATATGTCTTTCTCAAAAAAATTATTTATTTTTATTATCTTTATCTATCTTTTAGAATTAATAAATTATAGTCAGGATGCAATTACTGGTGGTAATAGTTCTAAAAAAGGAGGCGGAACTACTGGCACCACAACAACTACTAGTTTACTTAAAGTTTCTGATCCTGAATTCTTGCCAGATGGGGGGATTTTTGATTCTCCAATCACTGTTACGATTAATTCAAAAACAGAAGGGGCAACTATTCGTTATACAACAAATGGAAGTGATCCAACAGAAAACTCTTCTTTGTATTCATATCCTATTCCTGTTAACAATGGGATGACTATAAAGGCAAGAGCATATAAAACTGGTTTTACACCTTCTAATGTAATAACAAGAAGTTTTACAATTAAAGAGACATGTGCCTCTCCAACTTTTTCTTTAACAGAAGGAGTCTATTATACAGAGATAACAGTAAGTTTATCAACACTTACTTCTTCCGCAAAAATATATTATACTCTTGATGGTTCGGAGCCATCCACTTCGTCTTTGTTATATGATTCACCAATCAATATAACAAAAACTACTACAATTAAGGCAATTACTATTAAAGAGGGGTACAATGATTCTTCTGTTTCTACAATAACATATACTTTAAAAGTAAAGAGTCCTTTCTCTTTATTACCAGAAGGGCTTTATAAGAATGAACAGGATGTAACATTGGATTGCGAGACAGAAGGGGCAACAATATATTATACTACAGATGATACAACACCAGATATTAATTCTAATATTTATACCACTCCTATTCATCTTGATACCAATACCACCAATCTAATAAAGGCAATAGCAGTTAAAGATAACTGGGAAAATTCAGATATTTTAACTCTCTCTTATGTAATAACAGGTAAGGTAACTTCTCCACAATTTTTACCACCAGAAGGAACTTATATAACACCACAAGAAGTGGTAATAAGCTGTCTTACACCTGATTCTATTATTAGGTATACTACAAACGGTAGTGAACCAGATGAAACTTCAACAGAATATACAGGACCAATATCCGTTTCTTCTTCAATGACAATTAAGGCTAAGGCATTTAAGACAAACTGGGATGATTCTGATACTACAACGGCAACATATATAATCACTGGCACATGTGCAGCTCCTACTTTTGAACCTGAATCTGGGATTTATAATGAAATTCAAAATGTCTCAATTAATGTTAGTTCTCCATCTGGAGTAACTATTTATTATACACTGGATGGGACTGATCCCGTGCCGGGTAGTTCGTTAATTTATACTACACCCATAACAATAAATAGAAATACTACTATAAAGGCAATTGCTACAAAAGATGGATGGGCTAATTCTATAATTTCTCAAGCTAATTTTGTTTTAAAACCAAAAGATCCTAACTTTAATTTAGACAGTGGAATTTTTACAACACCGCAGGATATAGTTTTATCTACTGAAACAACTGGAGCAGAAATTAGATATACAACCGATGATTCTACTCCGGATTATTCCTCTCCTCTTTATACTTCACCGATACACATTGATTATGACACAACTCTGACAATTAAAGCAATTGCTATAAAAGAAAACTGGTCAGATTCAAATGTGATTACAAAAACTTATATTGTAACTGGTAAAGTTGCAACTCCTACTTTTAGCCATACTGAAGGAGAATATCCTGAAAGCATTGATGTAACAATAAGTACATCTACATCAGGGGCAACGATTAGATATACAACTGATGGTAGTGAGCCAACTATTAGTTCGCCAGTATATTCAGGTCCTATAAATATTCCACTCTTTACCACTATGACAATTAAGGCTAAGGCATTTAAGACAAACTGGGATGATTCTAATACCAATAGTGCGACATATGTTGTTAATGGACCTGTTGCAACTCCTACTATTTTGCCAGCATCTGGAACTTATGATCAGACCACTATGATATCTATGTCAACAACGACTACTGGTGCTACTATTCGTTATACAGTTGATGGTTCAGAACCAACTTCTTCTTCCACTCTCTACACATCCCCATTTGAATTAACAACATCCTGCACAATAAAAGCAAGGGCTTTTAAAACAAATTGGACGGATTCCAATGTTGCCTCTAATGATTATATTTTATATCGATATTATCTGTATGTGCCAAATAATGGTAGTAATAATATCAGTATGTTTAGAATTAATGATGATGGAACACTTACCAATATTGGTACAAAATCTGGTCTTGCTGGGAATGGACCAAGGAGTATTGCTGTTCATCCGAGTGGTAACTATATATTTGTAACAGAGAATACAGGTAATAAAGTAGAATCATTTAGCGTAGAAAAGGATGGGAATCTAACAAGTTTAGGCTCTCAAGATATTACGGGAGCATGGGGTGTTACTGTTAATCCAAACGGTAATTATTTATATGTTGGGAGTAATAGTGGAAATAGCATCAATACACTTTCAATAACCAATGGAGTTCTAGGTGCTCCAGTTTCAACTGGGTCAGTGAATACAGGACCAAGGGATTTTGAGTTTGCAAATGCTCAAGCAAATAAGTTTATTTATATTCCTTGCTTTGGAAATAATAAAATATCAATTATGAATGTTTCTGCTGATGGATCAAGTGTTACATTCAATAATACTTTAAATCCAGGGTTTAATCAACCTTCATTTGTTAAGACTCATAAAAATCTAAATTATATCTTTGCTTCAATGACAAGTGGAAACAGAGTTAGATCATACTCTTATGATAATACTGGTGCAACAACAGGGATTTCAAATCGTATTGTAAATAATGCATCAATTTCTGATATTTACTATGGGACAACACATTATATCTATATAGCAAGACCAGCAAATAATGCAATTCACTATGCAAGTACAAACCAAACAACTGGAGCATTAACACTAATAAGTTCAGTAAACACTAATGGAACACAACCCCCTTATGCCGTTGCTGTTCATCCTGCAACATGGGCAAACTATCTTTATGTTACAGTAAAAGGGACGAGTAATAATGTTCAATTATTCAAGATTGATACTGGTACTGGTGCATTAACATGGGATAGTAACTATGCTACTGGAACAGCACCAGAGAAATTGGCAATTGTTAAGAGAGAGCAATAGATATAAAAAAGAGAGGCTATCGGAAGATAGCCTTTTTTGTTTTTTAAAAGATTTAAAAATATAATAATAACTTTTTTCTAAAAAAAGAGTGAATTTTTTTATTCTTTTTTAACAGATAGTTTTTCAACTATCTTATCTATAATTTTCTGAAATTCTTTACCTCCATCTGTTTTTGCATAGTTATATATATATGGCTTACCATCATCAGTAGAATGTACAATATTTGGATCAATTGGGATATGCCCAAGAATATCTATATTAAAATCTTTACTTGTCTTCATAACACCGCCACTTTTAAATATATCAAACCTCTCGCCACATTTAGGACATATAAAACCAGACATATTTTCTATGATGCCCAGTATAGGCACAGATAATTTTTCACAAAATTTAATAGATTTTCTAACATCTAATAAAGATACTTCCTGAGGGGTTGAAACTATAACAGATCCAGAAATATTTTGATTACCTATTAACTGAATAACACTTAAAGGCTCATCGCCAGTCCCTGGTGGGCAATCTATAATAAGATAATCAAGATCTGGCCAGTGAATCTCGGACAGAAATTGTTTTATGGCTCCAATTTTTGCAGGACCTCGCCAGATAATAGGCTCATCACTATTCTCAAGCATACTTGCAATTGTTAGAACAAAAAGATTATGAACAGCCTCTATTGGTGTGACAAGACCATTTTCATTCTCATAAAGTCTTTCCCCTTCAATCCCTGTCATCCTTGCAATAGATGGACCATGAATATCCACATCGAGTAGCCCTACTCTAAATCCCTGCAAAACAAGGCCGTATGCCAGATTTACACTAACTGTGCTTTTACCAACGCCACCTTTACCACTCATAACTATAATTTTGTTTTTTATTCTTGCCATATTTTGTTGTAACATCCAGTCTGTTTCATTTTGCATAAAAATCTCCTATGATAAATTATTTATAAATTAAACTAATTAAAATATCTTTTATTTGATTTCATTTTGATTTATACTTTGATTTAGTTCTATGTTATTTATTTTTAAAATTTTATTATTCAATAAAGCATCTACTATTTTGTATCTTCCAGATTCTAAAAGCCGTTGAATAGTTCCTCTTGAAATATTCATTCTCCCAGCAGCACCAATTTGACTTAATTTATCATAATCACATAACCTAATTGCCTCAAATTCATCAAGGGATATTTCGATTACTTCAAGTTGATTAAAAGGAATTCCCGCTGGTTTAAAAATCTTTTCAGAATCTAAAAATCTACAACATCTTTTCTTTTTACATCTTGGCATTTATAATTCCTTAATAACTGTGCATATGCACATATATAGCAATAAAAGATAATTTGGTCAACTATTTTTTTATTGAAATTCATAAAAATTCTATCTTGTGAATTGAGAAATCAAAATTATAATGAATTTTAAGAGTATGAGGAAATGGATTGCAAGACAATTGTCCTATCCTTACTTTCAACTCATTTTTTATTACCTCGTAATTACTTTTTTTCAATCTATCATCAATTTTAGTTATTATCTCATTTACCCTCTCTTTTATTTTTGTCTCATTATCATTTGTCTCTTCAAGCCACTCAAAATAAATATCAAGCATAAATCTAACAAGAATCGCAATGCTATAAAAATTAAGATTACTATGAACAAGCTTTAATTCTCTATAAATTTCTTTAGGCATATACAAATGAATTTTTTTTACAGCATCTATTCTTTGATATTTGCAATCATTCTCCTCTGAAAAATAGTGTATCTCCTTTATTACTGGCAACATTAACTCTATAATCTCATTTATTGCCCTGTTGTAACTAATTTTTCTCTTTTTACAATAAGAGAGAATATTTTTTTCAAGTTTGTTGTCAATCATAAAATTAAATTCTTTTTTCATATTTTCCTCCTCACTTATTAATCACAAAAAAAGTGAAAAAATCCTTTACAAAAATTAAAATTTTTTTTCATTTTTTTTGGCACTTTTTTAAAATCGCTTAAAATAAAGTTATTCCAGTATTCTTACTGAAATTATTTCAAGCATTCTTGTTAGGAAAAATAAGAAGTAATATTATTTTAATCATTTTCAGCGATTATGAATTTTTGTCTTTTTTTTCAAAAAAATAGGACAATTCTCCTAATAAAATCTAAAAATATCTTTTAAAGCATAATTATTTTTATAGACAAATATAAATATTTATTGTATTCTATTCTATAATAAAATACAATTTTTCTAAACGAGGTAAAAAATAATGTTTGAAGATTGGTATTTAAATGATTTAATAAATAAAACAATAAGAGATATATGGAAATTAACAGATTATTATCTATTAAAATTAATCGATGATATTCTTGTTAAAACAGATATAAAAAATATATTGAATGATTTTACTACATTAGAAAATATTATAGCAAACAAAGGATATGAAGATAAGGTTAAAAATGCTTTAAAATGGATATTGGATAGGCTATCTTTAGATGGTTATATTGAAATTAAAGAAGAAAACAGTGATTTTTTATATAAATGGGGAAATAAAAAAATAGATTATAATTTAGAAGAGATAAGAAAAAAAGCTTTTAACGAGGCACCTGACAGTATAGCTGCATTTAATATGCTTCAATTGATGGCAGATAATTATCCAGATTTTCTTTCTTCTAAAAAGAGTGGAGTTGATATAATTTTTTCCCCAGAAAATATAAATATTACTAATGAGTATTATAGTAATAATCTTTTTTATAATGTTCATAATATAGCTGGCGCCAAGATATTAAATTGGGATATTTCACAGAGAGAAAATCCAACAATAATAGAAATTGGTGGTGGAATGGGTGGTGGCACAAAGCAATTCTTAATTCAAAGACTGCAAGAAAAATTACCATTAAATAATTTTAAATATATATTTACAGATATCGCAAACAAAATGTTAAGAACTACTAAAAAAGATCTATTGACAATCACAGAAGATCTTAACGCCTTTGATTTTAGAAAACTTGATTTTAATATGGATTTAACTAGTCAAGGTTATGAGCCAGAAAGTGCTGATGTTGTATGGGGTGTAAATGCAATACATGTTGCTTATGATTTAAGATTTTCATTAAATGAAATTTTAAAAACTTTGAAAAAAGGTGGCTCTTTTATTATAGTAGAAACAGTTAGACCAGTCGGTAATAAAATGATTCAGCAAGAATTTATCCTTAATACGCTGTCTGATTATTGGAATGTAAAATTAGATAAAGATATAAGACCAAGGCATGGTTTTATGGAATGGCGAGATTGGGTTAATGCTTTAAATAATGCTGGATTTAAAGATGTAAAAACAATCCCAGATATGTCAATATTAGAGCAGAAATATGATAATTGTTATGTAGCGGTGATAAGAGGGATAAAAGAATAGGACAATTGTCCTATTTCTTATTTACAAAAATTATTTCAACAAATATATTTAAATATCCACTATGTAATATATAAATAATTAAGCCCGATTTAAGTTGTCTTTCTTCCTAAAATAGAAAATAAAATTTATCTTTTTTACTCATAAGCATGAATTTTTCTATTGATTTTTTCAAAAAAAGGGATATAATTAATTATAAAGAGATTTTAAAAAGAGTTTTTTATGTTAAATAATATAAGAGTCGAGAATAAAGAGTATATACCTAAAACGAATGAATATTATAATATAATATTCGAGAATATCAAAGATATAATTAAAAATGGTTTCTCTATAGTTAATCTCTCTTTTCTTAACGAAGATTTTATCAATAAAATTGATCACTATCTTAATAGTAATTGTAATATAATAAATTTTTGTAACAATTATAAAGATTTTTTAAAACTAAATCTAATATTTTTTAGTAATAAAAACATTCTTTTTAATATGACAGATCTTAAAAATAACTACCTAAAAAATAATAGTATTGACCTTTTATTAGGTCAGAATGTAATTAACAATAAGAAAAATCTATATGAAATTGAGAGAATATTAAAACCAGATGGTAAATTTATATTTCTGGAACTTGTATCAGTAGAAGCATTGCCATATAATTTTAAAAGATTTATTAGTAATAGCAATAGCATGTTGAGTAACATAATTTTTGATATAGACTCAAAAATGAAAATAAAATATAACTATGAAGTGAAGCCATTATGTAATGGTAACTTCTACTTTGGTGAAAATGAGATTAAAAAATTGCAGGATTTTTGTGATCTTCATGGCTTTAATATAAAAAAAAGAAATGATATCTTATCAAAAATCTTTCTTGTAATGATAAAAGGTTCTATAAAAAAGAAATAAATATAACAAATCAATCCCCCGATAATCTTTTTATGGAAATAAAAGAGATTGTGATTGGTATTATTAATTCAAAAAATAGAGTAGATTTTATAAAAAAATTCTTAAGAAAAAATAAAATAGAATTCAGAGAATTGTCCTATGATGCAGGTTGCAATATAGAAGTAAAAATTAATGGCACTAATGATGGTGAAATAATATTTCTTGCCCATTATGATATATCTATGGGCACTGATGAAGGAGCAAATGATAATACCTCATCAGTTGCAGTTTTACTTTCTCTTCTTTTATATTTAAAAGATAAGTCACCTTTTTATACAATAAAAATTGTTTTTAATGATAAAGAAGAATTTGTTGGCGGGTTATTAAGTGGAAGTATAGTAAATGGTAATATGACAAAAATTATAGACAAAATAGGCTCTTTTGATTATATTAAAAATCATTGCAGCAAAGGGAAAAATAAAGGCATCTTTATTCTTGAACTCTCTGGTATAGGTGATGCTGTTCTGATAGCAAAAAAATCTGGAAAAATAGATTGTAGTCAGCGTCTTATAGATTTTGCAACCAAGGTAGCAAAGAATAATAATTTTAAATATATACATCTTCCAGTCCCATATACTGATATGGTCTCTGTTCATACATTCCACTATGAAGGCGTGGTATTGACAATTGTCCCATATTATGAAGCACTAAATTATGCTAACAATAAAGATACTTACCCTTCTATATGGAATAATATTCATTCTAATAAAGATAATATATTCACAATTCAAGAAAAATCATTGAATTTAATGTTAAATTTTGTTATAAATCTAATTGAGAATCTAAGTTTACTCAATTAAAACAAGGGAAAAAATTTGGTTGATAAATATCAAAGAGAGATAAATACAATTAGAATTTCTGTAACAGATAGATGTAATTTACGATGCTTTTATTGTTATGAGGAGTATCAATATCTTAAAAAAGAAGATTTACTATCTTTTGAAGAGATTGTCTCTATTATTAAAGAATGTGTTAAACTCGGAATAAAAAGAGTCAAACTTACTGGCGGAGAGCCGTTAATAAGAAAGGACATTGATATACTCATAAAGATGATTTCAGAAATTAAAGGAATAGAGGATATTTCTATTACTACAAATGGCGTTTTATTAAATGATATGGCTTTCAAACTAAAAAAGGCAAATCTCTCTCGAATAAATGTATCTCTTGATACACTCAATCCGCAAAAATATAAAGAAATAACAAAGATTGGAGAATTTGATATTGTTATTAAGGGATTAATGAAGGCAAAAGAGCTTTTTTTTAAAAAAATCAAGATAAATACTGTTCTTTTAAAAAATATTAATGAAAATGAAATTCAAGATATAAAAAAATTTGCCAGTGATAATGATTTTGACTTTCAACTCATAAATCAGATGAATCTTAAAAAAGATAAAAACTTTTCTGAAAATATAGAAACAAATAAACCTCTCTCCTGTAAGTTCTGTAATAGAATAAGGCTTACTTCAAATGGGATGCTACTGCCATGTCTTTTTTCTGAAAAAAGTATTAATATAAGAGAATATTCTGATTACAAGATAGCACTTAAAGAGTGCATTAATTTAAAACCAGAGAAAGGTGAAAAGAATAACAAATTAAGTATGATTCAGATAGGAGGATAAAAATGGATTTTACTCATCTTGATAAAGAGGGAAATGTAAAAATGGTGGATATTACAAAAAAGGAGATCTCAAAAAGAATTGCAATAGCAAAAGGGATAATTAAATTACAAAAAGAGACGATTGAGAAGATAGTAAATGGCAATATTAAAAAAGGAAATGTCCTCACAACAGCAAAAATTGCTGGAATTATGGCTGCAAAAAATAGTTTTAATATTATTCCATTATGTCATCAAATACAACTTACTGGCATAGATATAAACTTTAACATTCTTGAAGAGGAGATAGAGATAGAGAGTGTTATCACAGCAATAGATAAAACTGGTGCCGAAATGGAGGCTTTAACATCTGTTTCTGTTGCGGCTCTTACCATTTATGACATGTGCAAGGCAATTGATAAGAATATGGTTATTAAGGAGATAAAATTATGCCACAAGTCAAAGCAATCTGTTTAAGTGACAAAAAAGGGATAAAAATAGAGGTTGATTCTGCTATCTTTATAGAAAATTTTGGTATTAAGAATGATTTTCACGCAAAAAAAGACTCTTTAAGGCAGGTAAGCATCCTTAATTATGAGATATTTCATAAAAAAAAAGATGAACTTTTAAAAAACAATATTCAAATACAATATGGTGCATTTGGAGAAAATCTTATTATAGATGATTTTGATTTTAACTCAATAAAAATAGGAACAAGATTTGTATTTGAGTCTAAAGTAGAATTAGAGGTAACAATAATTGGAAAGGATTGTATATCACCATGTATAATCCAAAAAAAGACTGGCAATTGTATTATGCCAGAATATGGGATATTCTGTAGGGTGATAAAAGGGGGAGTATTAAAAAATGGAGATAGCTGTTATTACTGTTAGTGATAGAAGTTACAATGGCATAAGAGAGGATAAAACAGGACCTATTCTTATAGAATATCTTGAATCAAAAGGTAATAAAGTCTTTTATGAACTTGTGCCAGATGATATAAAACTAATAAAAAAAGTGTTAACAAAATTCATAAAAAAATCCATTCCTCTTATTCTTACAAATGGTGGGACTGGATTTGCTAAAAGAGATGTAACACCAGAGGCAACAAAAAAAGTAATAAAAAAAGAAGCCCCCGGGATTATGGAATATATAAGAATGGAAAATTCAAAAAATAGCATCAATTCATACCTATCAAGGGGGATATGTGGCATAAAAAACAAGACAATAATCCTTAATCTTCCCGGTTCTCCTCAGGGTGCTTTACAATGTTATAAAATAGTAGAACAATTAATTGAACACGGAATAAATTTGATAAATGAGAATATAAAAGATTGTCAGACTAAAAATTAATAAGTTTTGGGTAAGATGAAATATTCGATCAATGACTTAATAAATAAGATGCCACAAGATTTGTTAAAATCTCTTAGGGATTTTTTTTCTCCAGCAGATTATAATAAGATCATTAATTCATTCAGGATAAAAAGAAAAAGCTCAATAAGAGTAAACACTCTAAAAACAGATAAAAGTTATGTAATGAAGCTCCTTCAAAAGGATGGTTTTAAATTCAGGGATATCCCCCTTATAAAAGATGCTTTTGTTTTTAATGAAAATTTAGACAATATACTATTAAACCACAACCTAACAAAGAATGGATATATATATTTGCAAAATCTGTCGAGTATGTTACCTGTTTTAATATTAAAACCAGAGGAGAATGAAAATATACTTGATATGGCAAGTGCCCCTGGAAGTAAAACTACATACATTGCAGCCCTTATGAATAACAGAGGCAATATAGATGCTATTGAGCCAGACTATATAAGAATGGAGAGATTAAAACATAACGCAAAAATTTTAGGAGCAAACATCATAAATTTTTATCAAACAAGAGGTGAAAATTTCTTAAAAGATATAAAGAATATCTATGATAGAGTTCTTGTGGATGCTCCCTGTTCCGGTGAGGGTGGCATTACTATTTATGACCAAAAGAGTTATCAAAACTGGAAAAAGAATAGCATCCAGAAATTTAATTCATTACAAAAGAAATTATTATTGAATGGGATAAGACTCTGTAAGAAGAATGGGACAATTGTCTATTCTACCTGTACCTTAAATATTTACGAAAATGAAATGGTTGTGGATGAAATTTTAAAAAAAGAGAGAGTTATAATAGAAGAGATTGAAGATAAATTTAAAGATATAGAGGGATATAGAAAACCATTTCTCTCTTATGAAAACAATATCTTTGATAAATCAATAGCAAGATGTTTAAGAATTATTCCCACTGATCAATACGAAGGTTTTTTTATATGCAAATTAAGAAAGATATAAGAAAATAAGATATTTTTTTTCTTTTAACAAAAAATAAATTCTTTTTTGACTTTCTAATAAAAATTTGTTATGCTTTTTGTATAAATCTATATCAAAGGGGGATAATATGAAATTAAATGAGGTGGAAATTTTTAAGAAGATTATTCTTTTTGCCTTGGAACAATCGCTTTTATATATAGAAACGAAAAAAGAGGAGTATGAAAAAAATGAAGAGATAAAAGAAAAAAGTGAGCATGTTTATAAAGAAAATCTTACTGTTTTGGAAGAAGAAATTCTTTATTTAGAAAGAACAATTGATTTAGTTAAAGAGTTTAATATTCAAGATGCAAAAACAGTGGAGGAATTTAAAGAAAAATTATTATCAAAAATAAAAGAGTATTATATACATCATGGAGTACCAATGATATGTTACGCAGTTGTTTCTGAAAAAGTAGAAGCCTCTATTAAATTTTTAAAAGAGATATTTAAATAGTTTTAGATTTTAACTTTCTTACCACCCTCTTTGTTAAGATTAAGAGCCTTATCAATAAAAAGAATCCCATCAAGATGATCATACTCATGCTGAATACATACTGATAATAAACCTGTTGCCTTAATTAACTTTACCTTTCCATTAAGATCCTTAAATTCCACAATAATGCTTTTAGATCTTTCTACCTCATCCTCAATATCTGGTACAGATAGACAGCCCTCTTCGTAAATAATCTTTTCTTTTGAGAATTCTATTATTTTTGGATTTATCATAACAAGTTTACTATTTGGAATATCTGGAATATCTGTAACAAATAATCTTTTAGGAATACCTACCTGTATTGCTGCAAGACCAATTCCATGATTTAAATACATGGTCTCAAACATATTATTTACAAGGTTAATAACTTCTTCATTGATCTCTTCTATTGGCTTTGATTCTTCTCTCAATAAAGGATTGCCATACTTTATAACTTCCAATATCATATAAAGAACCCCTTTTAATCTTTTAATACATTATCAAGAGAGTTAATTAAATCCAAAATTGCTCTCTCTATCTCTTTTTCTTCTGTGCTAAGATTTTTATTTCTTGATTTTAACAGGGCATAAAGTTCGTCTGCTATCATAAGCCCTGATAAAACAAGGATATCAAGATGTGGCTTATTTGGAAATTTTTCTAAAAGAGAATCCACTATGTTTTTATAATAATTTGCAACTCTTAACAACTCCTCTTTTTTGTCATAAGTAGTGGTAAAAAAAAAGTCCTGACCAAAAAGATTAATTTTAAATTTATTATCAGAATTAGAATTTGACATATCTGACTCTATTATAAAACCCCCTTTGGTAAATCATTATCATTACTCTTTTCCTTATTGTCTTCATTCTCTTCAGAAAAATCATCAAATCCAAAATCAATATCATCCTTTTCATCATCAAGAAGGGCATTCTGTAAAATGTTATTCTTCTCTTCTTCTTTTTTCTCTTCTTTGTTGCTATTATTATTATTTTGAGAATTATTCATCTCTTTTTTATCTATATCATCAGAATAAATATTATTATCAAAAATGCTTAGTTCCTCTTTGTCAATAGAGTCATTTTTTTGATTTTTATTGTTTTTTTCTAAACTTTCTTTGTTACCAAAAAGATTCTTTGAGCCACTATTTATGAATTTCTTTAGCATCTCCTCTTCATTAAGAATATTATTATCAATTTCCATCTCTTTCTTTTCACTTTGGTCAGTATTAGAAAGATTCTTATTTTCTACAAGATTATTTTCCAATACTTTTTCATTACTTTGATTACTTTCTAATTTTAAATTATTTTCTATATTAAGAGTATTCTGATTATTACTCTCATCTTCATCTGGTAAATATTTTAAAATCTCTATGATCTTTTGCTCTAACTCTTTATTTATGTTATCATTTTTACTAATTTCAGAAACAAGTCTTTGATTTTCATTTTTTAGAAAATTAAGTTCATCCTGTAATTTCTTATTACTTTCTTTTAGAAAAGAAATTTCATTAATATAATTCTTTTCATTCTCTTTTAATTTTTCTATTATCTTTATTGCCTGATAAACCTTTTTTACAAGTAATTCAATTATTTCAATTTTCATATCTCATTATTGACCCTATTTATAAATTATTGAGATTATTATATCATATAATTTTTATTTATCAAATATTTTATAATTTTATAAATAAACATGAGGCTGACTTTATTAAAAAGCAGCCTCTAAAAAATTCAATTTTGTAAAGCTGATTTTGCTTTTTCTATAAGCATATCGAATGTTGTAATATCCTGAATGGCTAAATTTGCTAAATTCTTTCTATTAATAATAATACCAGCCTTTTTCAAGCCATTAATAAATTTTGAATATGAAATGCCAGCCTCTCTACAAGCAGCATTAATTCTTGTTATCCAGAGTTGTCTAAACATTGCTTTTTTATCTTTTCTACCAGCAAATGCTCTCTGTAAAGACTTTATCATAGCATTTTTTGCTACTCTATATAGTTTAGATCTGGCTCCTCTATATCCTTTTGTTAATTTTAATACTTTTTTGGCTCTTTTTCTATGAATTCTTCCAGTTATTGCTCTTGACATTTTTTTTCTCCTTAATTTAAAAATTTATTATTGATATGGAAGTAACATTTTTACTCTTTTTGATTCGCTACTTTTAAGAATACCATGTTTTCTTAATTGTCTCTTTCTTTTAGCGCTCTTTTTTGTAAGAATATGTCTTCTTCCTCTCTTATTGTAGAGGACTTTACCATTCTTTGTGATTTTAAATCTCTGCGCTGCACTTTTGTTTGATTTTACTTTTACTTTTGACATTGTTTTTCTTCTCCTTGAAAATTATTCTTTGTTTTACTCTAACAGAGTTCTTCATATAATAATTCACGATAAAAGAGGCAGCCTTTCCTCATATCGTTGAATTTTTGATTGCCTAATTTAACTTATTTTTTTAAAAAAATCAACTATTTTTGATATAAATTTTAATAAATTTTGATTTTAAAATCTTAATAAATTATATAATCGTCTTTTGAAAAAAACATCTTTTTTATAGCATTTATTCTAAAAAATATAAGTAGATACAAAAATGAAAACAAAAATCCAAAAAGATGGGTTAAATGTCCTATAAAGTTAGCAATATTGCTAAATTGAAAAAATAGTGAAAGAACAGTAAATAATAATATTGCCCATTTTACTTTAATAGGAATAAAGAAAAAGAGTAACAATTTTACATCAGGATAATAGGCACCAAATGCTAAAAGCACTGCATAAACAGCACCCGATGCACCAATTAAGGTAATACTATTCTTACTAAATATATAAACAATAACAGATGCGATATTTGCAAGAATTCCAGTTGTTAGATAAAACGATAAAAATCTTGCACCACCCCATCTAAGTTCAAGTGGTTTACCAAATATATATAACCCATACATATTAAATATAATATGGCCAAGTCCCCCATGCATAAACATTGCTGTTAATACTTGCCAAATAGCGCCATTGTTAATAGATAAAAATCCGTATGGACTGTTGATATTCAATCCTAAATAATATATAGAAAGGTTATAAAAAAATGGGGAAGCTGTTATAAAACTCAGAATATAAGGGATAAAAAATATGAAATTTATTAAAATAATTGTTTCAGTTACACCAAATTTATATCTATCCATATTCATTTTAAAATTATCTCAAAGTCAATAATATTAACATGTTTACTGGTAAAATCATCTTTTAAACCCAAAGCCATTATTACTTTATTTTTACCTTTTTTAATTTCAGTATCAAATTTATCAGTTGGTTTTCTCGAAATTGAGAAAGATATCTCTGTCCAGCCATTTTTTTCTGAACCTTTTGGATTTATTATATCATTTGTTCCTCCAAGCAAAATATCAGATGAATGAGATATTGAAGAGTCACCAAAATGATCCTCAATATATAGGACACCATCTTTTACATAACCAAGTATATAATTTGCATTCTTCATTTTTAGAGTTGGATTAAAGCCAACAGCGATCCATCCCGTAGTATTTGCAGAAATTATCACATCCATTGTGTTGTCAGTATACCTATATTTAAAAATAAATTTTTCTTTCTTTATTTCTATAAAATTATTTTGAGAATAAATTCCATATACTATAACAAAAAATAATATAAAACAACATATCTTTTTCATTCTTTTTGCTCCTAAATAATATATTCTTTTAAAAAGATAACAAAAAAAAATGTAAAAGTAAATTCATTTCTTCTAAATTTTCAAAACTTTTAATAAACTTACCAAAAAAAGACACTTTACATATTTATTACTATAATAAAAATAATTGTTATTTTATACAGATATCCCATGTCATTGAGGCAGATATCCCCCTCTATTCATGGGGATATCCCCATAAAAATCTATATAAAATAAATATTATTGTTATTTTATAAAAATAAATAAAATTCTTTTAGTTTATTATAAAAATAAATTATATCTCATACGACAATTGTCGTATGATAAATTCCATCTTATGCAACAATCTTTTACATAACCCAAACAATAAAAAATAAAAAAAAGATTTAAAAAATCAAATTTACTCTATTTTAAGTTCTCCAAGGCTTTTAGTAGAATATTTAGAGATTCTTTTTAAATAATTATAAGTTATCTGTCCAGTAGCAACAAGAATTGTTTTCAAGATATTAGCATTATCCGCCATTGTTTTATCCATAGGAGCATCTCCTATGCAGACTGTATTGTAAGCATTCATTTTAAGTTTTTCAAGAGCAAATAATGCTGGCTTCCCAGAAACCTTGGGTTCACTACAATTCTCTTTTCCTATCACTATATCAAATAGATTTTCCATTCCAATATGTTTTAAAATAATATCTGTATTTTTTATAGAATCAGAAGTAATTAAAGCAAGTTTCACATCCTTTTCTTTGAGTTTAAAAATAAAATCATATACCTCGGGTATTACTTTGGTATATTTATCTATCTCATTAAGAAAATCGTTATGAACTTTTTTAAATATATTATCAATCTCTTCAAAAGTAGTCTCGATTTTTAAATTTCTCAATTTAGAAACAACTATATTTATAATAAAACTTCTATCAAACAATCCAGTTGGTCCATCTCTGTTTAATTTCTCTTTAGCTAAAGAAAATCCCATAATTTTACACAGGTAAGAATACTCTATCTTACTATGTAAATTAAAATTTTTCATTATCTCTCTGGCTCTTCTTTTAACGATCTCTCCCCAGTATAAATGACTATCTATAATTGTCCCATCTTTATCAAAAAATATTGACTCAATCCCTCTTATCGACCATTTCTTATGATTTATTGTTATCATCATCACTTCCTTTTAATGGTAATTCTACAAAAAACGAAGTCCCCTTACCATATTCTGACTCAAAATAAATCTTTCCATTATTCTTCTGCACAAACTCTTTACATATAATTAATCCAAGTCCACTCCCCTTTTCTTTATTTGTGCCAAGAGTAGAAATTTTTTTATCTATTGCAAAAATTTTACTCTTATCATCTTCTAAAATGCCTAAACCATTATCCTTTATCTCAAGAACAAGCATGTCATCAAGATCTTTCTTCTTTGTATTTATCTCTATTTTCCCATCAAAATTTGTAAATTTTA
Organism: Spirochaetota bacterium; assembly: GCA_035406685.1. Lineage (GTDB taxonomy): Bacteria > Spirochaetota > GWE2-31-10 > GWE2-31-10 > MWDO01 > DAONLM01. Next base: position 9,645 of record DAONLM010000001.1, on the reverse strand, counting down.
TCGCATTTGATAAAAGATTTCTTATAACAGTATTGATTGTATTATAATCCACAAAAACGCAACTCTCTTCTATTAAATTTAATTCAATAGTGATTCTTTTTTGTTTTATACTATTACTAAAAACATCAAGATTTTCCTGAATTATACCTTTTAAGTCTATATATTCTGGCTCAAGTTTTATATTTCCACTCTGACTCCTTGCCCATAATAATAAATTTTCGAGTAAAGAGTATATATTTTTTGAAGATTGATAAATCATGTCCAAAATCTCTTTCAAATGTTCTTTATCTATTTTATCAAACTCGTCAAAAGCTAATTTTGAAAATCCAATCAAAGAAGTAAAAGGATTCTTCAAATCATGTGCAATTATAGAAAAAAATCTATCTTTTGTTGCATTCGCCTCTTTTAAAACATTTTGAGCCTCTTTTAATTCTCTATTCTGCTCTTCTATTTTTATAAAAGAATATTTAAGTTGCTCTGTCATTTTATTAAAAGCATCTGAAAATTCCCCAATGAAACTAATCTTCTGGTCAAAATCCCCATTTGCAATCTGCTGGGTCTTCCATGTAAGATGCCTCAATGTAGACTGTAACCTCTTTAAAGCACTGGTTATTTCTAAAATATTTTTTCTTGAAGCTTCGTAACTAAGATCTCCATTAGATAAATTATATGCAAGTTTGGTAGCCTCTTTATAATTTTCTGTAAATAAATTTAATGAATCAATACAATTTTTTATAAGAGTATCATCTGTATTAATTTTTATTAAATCAACTTCTTTACCTTTTAATATGTTATGAAGATACTCTATTATTATTTCTATTAATTTTGCATATTCATTCTCTTTCATATTAAATCTTTATATCTGAAAAACTATAACCGTTCTTCCCATTTTTATCCTATCGTTATTATGTAATAAAATCTTTTTACCAGGTGGTATCTGTTTATCATTTATAAAAGTACCATTAGAACTATCTGTATCTTTAATATAAGCATTTCCATTCTCAAATGTAATTATTGCATGAAATTTTGAAACAGTTGGATCAGCAATTATTAATTGATTGCTTTTATCTCTACCTATTCCAAAAGCCTTATTTGATAACTCCTTACTCTGCCCATTTACTATTAATCTTGGTATCCCTTTCTTAACATCTATTTTAGCATTCTTTTCAGTCTCGCATGAATCATTTTTTGAAAATTTACTTGTCTCTTCAGTAAAAAAATTTTTCGCCATTTTTACCTCCTTTTTTATTTAAAATTTTTATACTCCCTTACTCTAACTCTCTTTCAGATTAAACAAATTCTTAAATATTGATTTATAGAATATAGAGAGTATTTCAAATCCTAAAAATATAACAAAAGTAATTATTACAATAAACATAAAGAAATAGAAATTTGTAAAACCCTTTATAGTGGATGAAATAATTGCATCGTATCTTGAAATTATATCCCATGTATTAAATCTATAATATCTACCTAAAAATATTCCAATAGCCATTAAAAATGGATTGAATATTTTTAATAACCATATAAATAATGGGCTTATTTTAAATTCATACATACAATGTATAAGTTTTTGAAAGGCAATCACATACATACTAAAACCAATAAATATAAAAATCAGATATTGAGGTATTAAATATACTATTATGCTACTATCCGATAATCCAAAATATCTGTAATCTTTAATCTGTCTTACAAGATGGATCACATCTGTTAATACATAAGGGGCATTTGGCAGAAAGAAATAGTATGCTAAAAATAAAAAAACAAGTAATAATTTCAAAAAAAACCCCTTTTTCTCCCAAATATTCTTTCTAAAAAGAAATAAAGATATAATCATTGAGATACTTGATAGAAATATATTCCAGATCATCCATTTTAAATTATCAAAAAATACATTTGGCATAAGAATCCTTTTAATCAAAATATGTTTCTACAATGTTAATATCGACCTTTAATATCGGAATACCAGTAAATTCCTCTATCTTATTTTTTACAATATCCTGAATATTTTTTATTGTATCTGGTGTACTTGTCATATAATCAACTGCGACATCTAATTTTAAAGAAAAGCCATCTTCTGATTCAATAATAGAGACTTTTAATAATTTTATACTTTTAGAATATTCTGCTATACAGTGACTTACCATTTGAAGGAGTGCTGTTTCAGAAATCGAGATATTTCCATTTGTTCCAAAATTTGGTCTTACTATGGTCTTTTCTATTAATTTTTTCCTCTTTTTCTTAAAAAAAAATCCCTTTGGCTCATCAACAAACATATGAATCGCATGTAGGACAATATTTGGGTATATCTTCTTTACCTCCATTAAAGGTATCGGCATAACATGTTTACCATACTTAAGCCTATTTTTTTGAGCAAGCCTTATCTCCTCTTCTGTGGCAATATCCTCAATTTTTATTATTTTATATGCCTTGGGCAGATGAAGTCTTTTTATAATTTTATTCAACATATTTTCTGAGGTAGCAAGTATTAAAACACTTGTAAATTTTTCTCTCCACAAAGTCTTTCTAACCTCTCTTGCATGTTTACTCTCATGAAAAATCGCTCTTTTAACAGCAGCAACATGATATTGTTCTTTTTTTGCAGATTTGCCCGCAATTATTTTTTGTCCTTTAATGAGCAAACCGTCATCTATAATAAATTCTATCTTATATTTGTCAGCAATAAGAAATGCTCTAAAACTCTTTCCCGTGCCAGGAGGCCCAATTAAACCATAGACCCTTTTAGGCAAAAATCCCCAGAATAAATTTTTTATAAATTTCTTCATAAATATTGTCCGACCCAATTTCTCAAGAATATTTATTGGATAATACTATTATTCATATTAGTTTATATACTATTAATATACTATAAAGAATTTTTTTTGTCAAAAAATATTACATAAGAAAAAAAAGTTAAGGAGAGATTTTATTTTTAGACAACAAAAAGAGCAAACTTAGTCTAATGTATAGTTAAAGAGAAAGTTGAAAGAATATAAAAATGTTGGGTAAATTTTAACTTTTATAAAAATTTTATCTCTTTCAGGCAAAATTTTGAGCTAAATTTGAGTAAAAAATAGTCGTTAGTGTCTATCGAGCATGGGATATCTTGGGAACCAATCTTCACTACCACAGCCTTACTTGCTTTTAAATTTTCAATCTCTCTTTCTAATTTTTGTATACTTTTTATAAACTCCTCTTCACCTTCTATTTCAATTCCAGCAAAATATACTTCCAGCAATTCTCTAACAAGAATTGCCATACTGAATGAATTTAACTGATCATGCACCAGTTTTAATTCATTATAAATCTCTTCTGGAATATAGATTCTAATCCTGTGAGTGGCATTTATAAATCTATAATCTTTATCCCGTCTTTTTTCAAAAAGATGCTTCTTTTTTAATACTGGAAGCATCAATAAGATTATATCTCTTACAATAAGAGAAAGATATCCTCCTCTCTTCTCCTTTAAATTTTTAATTTTTTTAAAAAGATCTTCATTAACTACAAAGTCAAACTCTTGCATAACTTATACCTCCTGTTAAAAAATATTTCTATATATTAATCACAAAATTTTTGAGAAAATCCTTTACAAAATTTAAGAAAAAAAATAAAAAAATTGCCTAAAAATAAAATCATCCTTGAATATAAATTAAATAATATTTAATTCTAAATAAAAAATCTTATTTTTCTCAAAATCTTATAAACTATTTTCTTGAAAATTTTCTTTTTTTATACTATAATCTTTTTAAATATAAGATTATGAATCTTCTTCAAGGATAAGGTATGAATATTTATGGTATAGATGAAGTAACAGAAGAGATAATTAAAAATTGTATAAACAATGGAAATGAATTAGTTATTGATACTACATCTCTTTCTATTACTCAAATCCAAAAAATGAATAGTATAATAAATGTATTCTTAGATTCAATAGGAAAAGATAATATTTTTGATTTTATATCATATTGTTACAAAGAGATGTTGATGAATGCAATAAAAGCAAATGTTAAAAGAATATATTTTGAGAAAAATAACATAAATTATAATAATATTGAAGAATACAATAGAGGAATTAAAAACTTTAAAAATAATATAATGTCAAATTTAGAAGAATATTCAAAATTACAAAAAGAGATGGGATATCATATTCATACTTTATTAGTAATAAAAGATGATAGATTTATTATTTCTGTAAAAAATAATGTGAAAATACTTGAACATGAAATACACATTATAAATGAAAAAAAAGATAAAGCAAAAGAATTTAAAACAATAGATGAAGCATTCTCTACTATATTTCAGAGTGAAGAAGGCGCTGGCCTTGGCATAATAATTTCAATTCTTATGTTGAAAAAGTTAGGACTCGATGCTGATGCTTATTCTTTAAATTTTGATGATTCTAGCACAATCACTTCTATAAGTATACCTATCTCTTTAATAACAGAAGAGCATACGACAATTGTAAATGAGCTAATAATAAAAGAGATAAATGATATACCACATTTTCCAGAAAATATTATAAAACTTCAAGAAAAATTAAATAATCCAGATGTAGATATAAAAGATATCTCTTTAATTATCTCTAAGGATCCAACTTTAACAGGGGATATATTAAAATTTTCAAACTCAGCTCTATTTATGCTACCAAGAAAAATCTCGTCTTTACTTGAGGCTATTAAATTAATAGGATTAAAAGGTCTTAGGAATATCATATACTCATATCAAACAAATAAAATCTTATCACAAAGATATGATATAAATAAAATGAAAGATATACTGAATCATTCGTATATGGTTGCTTTTAATGCATTTCACATTGCAAAAAAATTAGGCCTTAAAGAAGAATTAGAAGATTGCTATATCGGCGGAATACTTCATGACTTTGGGAAAATAGTACTACTCGGTTTAAATCCTTCGCTAATTAATAAAATCAATCTTTTGTGTCACGAAAAAGGTATCCCAGTAAGAATTATAGAAGAGATAACATCTGGTTATAATCATTCAATGGTAGGAGCACTTCTTGCTCAAAAATGGAATTTCCCAGAAAAATTAATAGATGCTATTGAATTTCATCATAAACCATGGCAGAGTAACAAAGACTACAAAAAATTTGTAAGTATTATCTATGTAGCAAATATAATATCACACAAAGAAAATAGTATTGAGCAAATCTATAATACAATAAATAAAAATATATTAATGGATTTAGGCTTAAACGATTTTTCTTATTTTAATAAACTAGTATTAGAACTCTACGAATCTTTCAAAAAATAGAAAATTTTGTCTGAACTATTAAAAATAATAAACTATGCTGGAGATTAACTTTCTATTTTTCTGTATATTTCCCTGCAAAAGTCATTACACACATATACCCATATATTTTATGAGAACCAAAAGCAACTCCAACAATATTGAAATTCTTATTAAAAATATTTTTTCTATGACCCCTACCAGAAACTCCATCGTCTATTATCCAAGAAAATACAATATATCTTGCAACATCATTGCCATAGTCAATATTCTCTCCAGCAGTTACATCCCATTTGCCATATCTATTCATTCTGACAAATGGAGAACTGCCATCACTTCCAGTATGACCAAGCGATCCTTTTGTTCCCTGATCATTAACATGATCTTTTGCCGCAAGCGACATCCCTTTAGAAATTTTTAGTGGTTGCATAGGAGTATAAGATAATAGTTCATTGATTGCCTCATCCACTGCCCTAATACCTTCATTAGTAATTATTCTTATCTTATTTGGGAATTGTAAATAATTACCATTATAATACTTTTTGTATTCTTTAAGATATTCTGCATACTGTTTTGGATTTGTTCTTGCAAGATTTAATTCTTTTACAACTTCAATCTCTAACTCAGTCAAAAAATCCAGATTTTCAACTTTGTCATTTAATAAAATATCAGATGAGTTATCCTTACTAAATGCAAAAAATAGAGAAAAAATAAAATAAATTAAAATTATAATTGATCCTTTCTTCATAAAAATTTCCTTGATAAAAATATCTTTTAATAACTTATAAATATCTAAAAATTCTATCTACCACAGCAATGTTTATATTTCTTCCCACTTCCACAAGGACATGGCTCATTTCTGCCTATCTTTGCCTTATTGACAATTGTCGTAGATATCTTCATATCAACCACTTCTTGAGATTTCTGCCTATTATCTCCGCCAAAAGCAAAACCACTAATACTATCATGAGATGTTGTCAATGAGGTAGTAGGAGCATTAAACATCGTTACAGTCTCTATCTTTATTTTAAATATCTGAAAAACAACATTCTCTTTTATCTTCCCTATCAAATCCTCAAACATATTTGAGCCTTCTATTTTATATTCGATTAAAGGATTTTTTTGAGAATATGCTCTTAAATATACGGCCTCTCTTAACTGCTCCATATTCTCAAGATGCTCCTGCCAGTATTTATCAATCAAATAGAGATATAGACCTCTTAATCTTTCATTTAGATCTTTATGACCAAGTATTCTATCTTTTTCTTCAAGTTCTTTTTTCAAAATATTAAAAATCTCATCTTTTAAAATAACCGGATCAGATTTATGATTCTTAACGATATTTGTAATATCTACAAAAAATGTCTCTTTAATACTTTTTATTAAATCAACAATTGCCTGTTCACCTTTCCTCTTAAAGTTTTCAGTATAATCATCAATTATATCTTCCAGTATCTCCTCTGTTGTTGTCAAAACTCTTTTTATTATATTTTCATCCTCAAGAATCTCATCTCTTCTTTCATATATAAACTTTCTCTGATTATTTAAAACATCATCATATTCGAGTAAATGCTTTCTTATCTCAAAGTTTCTTGTTTCTACTCTTTTTTGTGCCTTTTCAATTGTTCCAGTAATCCATGGATGTTCTATCGGTTCTCCACCAGTCATCCCAAACCCAGCCATCATCTTCTGGATTCTTTCACCACCAAACAGTCTCATCAAATCATCTTCAAGTGATATATAAAATCTACTCTCGCCAGGATCACCCTGTCTTCCAGATCTACCTCTCAACTGATTGTCTATTCTTCTTGCCTCATGCCTTTCTGTTCCTAATACAAAAAGTCCACCAAGTTCTTTTACTCTTTTATTCTCCTCTTTCCATTCATAAGCAGAATTCAATATTGACTTTGCCTCTCTTTTTGCAACTGGATCCAGTTTTTCTATGAGTTTTTCAGCCTCATCAAGTTTCATCTTATCAATAAATTCTTTAAAATCAAGTAAAATAGCCTTATCCCCTTCACTTATCTCATCCATCTGTAAAATCTCTTCAAACATTTCATCATATCTTCTCTCTCCACCCAATTTAATATCAGTTCCTCTACCGGCCATATTTGTCGCTATTGTAACAGCGCCAACTCTACCAGCCTCAGCAATTATCTCTGCCTCTCTTGCATGATTTTTAGCATTGAGGACATTATGTCTTATATTTGCCTTTTTAAGCATATTACTAAAAATCTCAGATTTTTCAACACTGATTGTCCCAATCAAAATTGGCTGGCCTTTTTTATGAACTCTTTTAACCTCTTCGAGTATGGCATTTGCCTTTTCCTTAAAATTATAATATACTCTATCGGAATGATCGATTCTTATAACTGGTACATTTGTAGGAATAACTACAACATCAAGATTATAAATATTCTTAAACTCCGCTGCCTCTGTATCTGCTGTTCCAGTCATACCGGCAAGTTTCTCATACATTCTAAAAAAGTTCTGAAATGTAATTGATGCATAAGTCTTAGATCTTCTCTGAACAGTAATATTCTCTTTTGCCTCTATTGCCTGATGAAGACCATCAGAATATCTTCTCCCCGGCAATATTCTTCCAGTATGTTCATCTATTATCAAAACCTCATTATCCTTTACAATGTAATCAACATCATTATGAAAAAGATAATGAGCCCTTAAAGCCTGAGTAAGATAATGAATATATTCAAAATTTTCCTGGTCATAAAGAGATCCTCTTATTATGTTTCTCTCTTTCAATAATTTTTCAGCCTTATTCATCCCATCGTCTGTAAATGTAATATTTTTAGACTTTTCATCAATCTTAAAATCCCCTACTGGTTTTTGAGGATTAAATGGATCAGCCTCATCTGGATATCTACCATCCGGGTTTTTTTCACATTCTTTAAAAAATGGAACCAACTTTTTGGCATTTATAATATGTCTAACATCGTTCTCTGCTGCCCCTGATATGATCAAAGGAGTTCTTGCCTCGTCTATTAAGACTGAATCAACCTCATCCACAATACAATAATGAAAACCTCTCTGAACCTTATATGCCTTATCAAAAACCATATTATCTCTTAAATAATCAAATCCAAATTCATTATTTGTTCCATAAGTAATATCTCTTGCGTAGTTTTCTCTTCTCTCATCATTTTCCATATCACTCACAATTACCCCTACTGTAAGACCAAGCATCTTATAAATAGGTCCCATCCACTCTGCATCTCTTTTTGCAAGATAATCGTTAACAGTTACAACATGAACTCCTTTACCGGTAAGAGCATTAAGGTATATAGCCGGTGTAGCAGCAAGAGTTTTACCCTCACCAGTTTTCATTTCTGCAATCTTACCTTGATGTAATGCAATAGCACCTATCATCTGAACATCATAATGCCTCTGACCTAAGGTTCGCCATGCTGCCTCTCTAACACAGGCAAATGCCTCTGGCAATAGATCATCTAATGTCTCCCCATTTTTTAATCTCTTTTTAAATTCCAATGTTTTTTCTCTTAACTGATTATCCGACAAATGTTTTATACTTGCTTCAAATTTATTTATTTTATCAACTAATGGGGCAATCTTTTTTAAATATCTCTCGTTCTGAGAACCAAATATTTTCTCTAATATCCTCATATCATTCCCTGCTATTTTTAAAAATATATTTAAAAATATACTTAAAAATTATTCTGTTGTCAAAGGTTTTATAACTTATATATACTTTTTTTACTTTTATATATTTTTTTATTTTAAAGTGTGAAAATATCATTTCTTCTAATAAAGTTATAAAGAATTTTCTGAAAAAAATAGACGAAAATTTATAATTATTGAGGATGCGATTTTATTTTTAGGCAGATAAAAAGATAGATTTATCCTATCATTAATTTCGTTTGAGAAAAGATTGTAATAGTGTTATTTATTTTTCAAGTAGAATTTAAAATAAATTCCGTCAATAATAGGTCTCAAAGCCTATTACTTGATAGCAATCGTTGTAGATTGCTTTATAAAATGGGGTGAAATTCCCTTTAAAGTGGGACAATTCTCTACTCTTCCACCACCTCTTTACCCCTGTCAATTTCACCCATAACCTCAATGTCACAAGACTGCATTTCTTCTCAAATCCAAGCATTCCTATTCTCTCATATTCCTCAATGAATATCTCAAGAATTGCTCTCAACAATTTTGCCATGCTAAAAAAATTCAAGTCAGCATGAATTTTCTTTAAAAACCTATAATCTTCCTTTGGCAAATAAAAATGAATAGAGTCATCTGCATCTATTCTTTCGTAAAAATTTCCATCTTCATGTCCGAAACAGTATCTTTTTTTGATCCTATCAGAAAACTTTTGCAATACATAACAGATCAATTTTGATAGAGAAATATTCT